>DATAWX010000038.1:0-4351 GCA_036266995.1 Pseudonocardiaceae bacterium
CACGTTCACCATCCCGGGCACCCAGCCAGGCGATCCGCAGGGCCTGTACTACCTGGAGATCAGCGGGGACGGGGACTACTGCGGCAGCGCGGGCGCCGCCAGTTACACCATCGAACCCGAACCCAGCACCCAATACACCAAACCTATGTTGTTGCCCGGTGGCCCGAACATGAAAGCGGCAGGCGGCCCGCTAGCCGGTCACGTTACCTACGGCGCCTCCCTTAGCAACGCACGCCAAGACTGGACTTACTTCACAAGCAACGGATCGCACACTGTCACCGCCCGGATAGAAAACACGACGGACAGCCAAGACGGTTGCCAAGAGGTCAGCGTCGCGCTGGAAAACGCGAACGGCTCCACCGTTGATTCAGCCACACTCGCTGACGAAGGCGCCGCCAAGATAGTCATCAGCCTTTCAGGAACCTTCTACCTGAAACTAACGGCCGACGGCTGCACCCCAACTCCGAACGCACCTCTCACCGCTGACATCATCCTGACTCCCGCAAGCGGCATGAACGGACCCGTACTGACTGTCTCGGGCACCACTCTTGCGAAGGCCACCGCCGGGACGGCGTATAGCTCTGCCATCGGCGTTACCGGTGGTACAGGACCATATACGTTCAGACCGGAGACAGCGCTGCCGCCCGGACTCAGCCTCAACGATCAGACCGGCGCCATCTCAGGCACCCCGGCCAAGCCAGGCACCTACAATTTCATGATCGAAATAACCGACTCAGCGCAACCAGCACCCAACTCGATCACCGAAAGGTTCCACCTCGCTGTCTCCTAACAACGACTGAGGCGTTATAACGCAAAGCCCATTATCAACCCCTGTGCTTCATGGGCAAATAACGAAGAAATAACATGGGCGTGCGCAGCACCCGACCAGTCGGTCAGCCTCCTGCGGCGGCAAGTTCCACGGTAGCGTCCGCTGCAGCCTTTCGTGGTCGGTGTCATCACCCCCACCCCGCCAAGCACCCCGTCGGCAGCCACCAGCCATCCATAGGTGCTGTGCTCGAGATGGCGCCGTCGGCGACGGCCAGGGGCACCGAACTGGTTGATCTGGACGTCCGTTCACCGCGGTGGTCCGGCTCTGAGGGGCGCACGAAATCGCCGATCGGTGCGCCTCGGGGTGCAACAGTCAGCAATTTCGATCACCGCCTGTAATGGTCGCGGTGCCGGCCCCGTGCCCTCCAGTGCCGGAGCGGCGGCTCGGCTCACCCGTGACTGCCCGGACTACCAGGTCTGCGGCAGCCCCCGGCCCGATGTGCTCGCCGCCTCTGTGTCCGGTCTCAGTTTTCCTGTCTGATGATCTTGGCGTGAGCTGGGCATATGCCAGGTCCATTGAGAACGCGATCTTGAGTTGCCTCAAAGAACCTGGCTTCTTACGTCGGCGTGATTACGGTTTGTAAGATTTCAGCCAGCAGCCGTTACTCTGCATCGACTTTGCTAGGTCTATTGAGACGATGCCAACTAACCTGCACAACGACTGAGAATCGGCCAGCTTCGTTGAGACCGGGCACCCTGTTCTTAAGGAAATTTCCTAAAGGGCAAGCTCCGGACATGTCTTTTGAGAAAAGGACATCTTTACTGAGTCCCTACATCATTCGTATACTATCCGCCGGATGGCGACCGTGCTCTGCTGCCAGTAGCCGCCGAGGGGCGTGATCATGATGTCTTCGCCGGTTTCGGGGGCTTGGATGACGAGGCTTGATCCGATGTACATGCCCACGTGGCCGGGGTTGGCAGGGGTGCCGTCACTGCCTGCGGTGAACAACAGGTCGCCGGGTTGGAGTTGGCTGAGGTTGTAGACGGGGGTGCCGATGAGGACTTGCTGGTAGGTGGTGCGGGGGATGCTTAGGCCGGCGGCGCGGTAGGCCATCATGACCAGGCCGGAGCAGTCGTAGCCGGCGGGGCCGGTGCCGCCCCAGATGTAGGGCTTGCCGAGTTGGGCGACGGCGTAGGAGATGGCGACCTGCACAGCGAGCGGGGTTCCTGGCGGTAGTGAGAACCCGGGTGGCAGGTGGGTGGTGCCGCTGGCGGGCACGCCGGTGTCGTTGGTGCAGGTGGTCGCTGTGCCGGAGAACGCGGTGACGAGCGCGGCCGCCAGGGGCTGCCATTGGGCGTAGGCGCCGGGGTTGGCGGAGTGCTGGACGTCTTGGGCGGCCACGGTGAGGGGCAGGGTGGTCCAGCCGGGGATTTGGGTGAGCCGGGTGTAGAAGGCGGTGGCGGCGTAGACCGGGTTCATGATCTGGGTGGGGGTTCCCCAGCCCTGGGAGGGTCGTTGCTGGAACAGGCCGAGAGAGCCGTCGCCGCCGTAGGGGAGGTTGCGCAGGCCAGATTCCTGCATGGCGGTGGCGATGGCGATGGTCTCGCCGTAGGCGGGGAGATCGAGTTCGGTGCCGGCGTTGTAGATGATCTCGGCGTTGGCGATCTCCTCGGTGGTCAGGGCGGGTGTGCCGCCGGCGCTGGTGCCGGGCGTGATTGATCCGGGCTGGCAGTCGTCGGCGGGCGATGGGGATGTTGCGCCGAGGGCGCCGGAGCCGTCGGCGATGAGGGCGATGCCCAGCACGATCGCGAGCGGCAAGCCCAGCACCACCATGATCGCGGGGATGAGCCGCTGACTGTTAGCCGTCACGGGATACTCCGAGGGCACCGATCGGTGTCTGCTGTAGCGAACGGGATTGGTGACGGTCAGCGTATGTCTTGACGGGTCGGGTTTGTCAACTAAAGCAAACGAAATGTTGAGAGCCGGGTCTGCTACTCCAGCGGAGGGTCTTCGGGGAGACCCTCGAGACGGCGCGCGTTCTCGATAACGGCGCGGACCGCTTCCAGGCTGGCATCGGACAGGCCCGCGGCCCGCAGAGCGATGCCGCGGACTTTGCTATCGCGTAGCTCGACGAGCAAGGCGAGCTGCTCGTCGGTGCGCCGGGCGGTTGCGTCGTCGGAGAAGTACTGCACGTCGACGCCGAAGAACCGGCCGATCGCGGCGAGGCGGGAGTGGCTAGGTTCGGTGCGCTGGCCGTTGCGGAGCTGGGCCAGGTAGGCGGCGGACATCACCTTGCTGCCGGCAGTCTGGTTGATCGCCTCGGCGGCTTCCCGCAGCGTGTACGGGCCGCGATCGGGCGGGTGGACCGTCGAGAACAGGTGATCTAGCCGTTGGGCGAGCACACCGCGGAGGTCGGCCTCGTTGATCATGTCGGGCGTCCAGTTCCTCAGGTCAGCGTGCTGTTCAGCTTCCAGCATCGGTTATCCACTGCAGCAAACGCAAGTCTAGCTTTCTCCGCAGCGGCCGCGATTCACATTGACACCAGCACATGACCGATCGTAATCTCGCTGCCACATCTGTTTGCTACCGCGAACAAGATGCCGAAGGCTGGGCCGAGTTGAGGAGCCAGGGTCATGTACGTCCACCTCGTGACTACCCACTTGCTGACCGTCCTGGCCAGCGGGCCGATCGATAATCCGGCCCCGCAGGATCCGGTCAGTGGGTCGAATGGGGTGGATCTGCTGCTCGGCTACGCCAAGTGGGGCGCGCTGATCGCCTGCGCACTCAGTGCCCTGGTGTCGGGCGGGCTGATGGCGGTCGGTTCCTTGTCGCACCACCCGGATCGCTCGGATCAGGGCAAGCGGGCGCTGGTGTGGTCGCTGGGCGGGGTGGTGGTCACCGCGATCGCCATCCCGGTGGTGGACACCATCTTCGGCGCCGTGCACTAGGGAGACCGGGCTCATGGGCAGTGGATTCCTGGATCAGTCCCGCCGCTGGCCGCTGCTGGCCGTGGCCGGCACGGTGGCGGTACTGCTGGCGTTGGCAGTCGGGCTGGTCATCGAGACCGCGGTCAGCCACCACCCGCCCGACCACACCGGCGTCCGTGCGGCCGTCCCGCCCCCGGGCTCGGCGACCGGGATCACCGCAGCCGGGTCAGCGGCGCCGGGCCAGCTTGCGCCGTTGCATCTGGTCCAGGGCAGCCGCTTGGTGGACGGTATCTCGGTCGGGTACCCGCATTCGGCTGTGGGCGCGGTGTCAGCCGCCGCGGGTGACATGACCCAGCTCGCCTCCACCCTGGATCCCGACCGGGCCGCCACGGTCATGCGCCTGGTCGCCGATCCGTCCTACCGCGACGCTCCCCAGCAAAGCGCACAAGGGGTGATCAGTGAGCGGGCCCAGCTCGGGTTGCCCGGCTCCGGGCCGGTCCCGGCCGGAGCATCGCTGGTGTTCGACCCGGCCGAGTACCAGGTCCTCAACCTCACCGGCGACCAGGTGGGCGTGCTGCTGCTGGCCGATGTCGTGGTCACCCAGCGGGGGCAGGGCAGCCAGACCCGGATCGGCGTGTACCCGCTGGACATGCAC
>DATAWX010000039.1:0-14819 GCA_036266995.1 Pseudonocardiaceae bacterium
TTTGCCCTCGGTGCCCACCTCGCGAGCGACCCGGGTGACCTCGTCGGCGAAGCTGGACAGCTGGTCGACCATGGTGTTGACGGTCGACTTGAGCTCCAAGATCTCCCCACGGGCATCCACGGTGATCTTCTGGGACAGGTCGCCACGAGCGACCGCCGTCGCGACCTGGGCGATCCCGCGGACCTGGGCAGTGAGGTTGGCGGCCATCAGGTTCACCGCTTCGGTGAGGTCCTTCCACGTTCCTGCCACGTTGGGTACGTCAGCCTGCCCGCCGAGTCGACCTTCGGTGCCCACCTCGCGGGCGACCCGGGTCACTTCGTCGGCGAACAGCCGAAGGGTGTCGGTGAGTGAGTTGATCGTGTCGGACAGCTCGGCGACCTCACCTCGGGCACTGACCGTGATCCTCCGCGACAGGTCACCCTCGGCGATCGCGGTGGCCGCAGAGGAGATCGAACGGACCTGGTTGGTGAGGTTGCTGGCCATGGTGTTGACCGAGTCGGTAAGCGCTCGCCAAGTCCCGGCCACCCCACGGACGTCGGCTTGGCCGCCGAGTTTGCCTTCGGTGCCCACCTCACGAGCGACCCGGGTGACCTCGTCAGCAAAGCTGGACAGCTGGTCGACCATAGTGTTGACGGTGCGCCCAATCCGCAGAAACTCCCCGCGCAACGGCCGCCCTTCGATTTCTAGGGCCATGTGCTGGGACAGGTCCCCCTCGGCTACCGCCACGAGCACGCGGGCGATCTCCGCCGTGGGCTGTGCAAGGTCGTCGATGAGGCCGTTGAGCGAGTGCGCCGACTCGGCCAATGCTCCGTCGTAGGACTCCTCGTCGAGCCGCTCGAGCATCCGGCCCTCGCGGCCGACCACCCGGCTGATCCGCAACAGGTCACGGTTGCGGCGCTCCTGCAGCGCGACGAGTTCGTTGAACTGGTCGACCACCTCACCGGCCAGCCCGCCGCGCCGAGTCAGCCGCACGTCGAGCTCTCCATGGCGCACCCGCCGAAGCGCCTCGGAAAGCTCGCCCAGTAGCGCGTTGGGGGCACTTGCGCGCCCGGTGCTCTTCGCCGACGTTTCGGTGTTCACCGCAGTCATCTTCCGGGCCTCCAGCTTCCGCGACTCCCATAGAATGCCATCATCATGGTGACGTCCAGGGCGGTAGACCGCTGGCCAGCCCATTCGGACCACACGACGGGCGGGATGGGTCGATGACTCCCCGGTCGCGGCAGCGGATGTGCTTCGCGCCCACCGCCGACGCACCGCTCCAAGCGCGCCGGGCATTGCGTCACACCCTCACCGGCGCCGGTCTAGACCAACTCGACGACCTTGGCGACACCGTGCTGCTTCTCGCTAGCGAGCTATGCGACAACGCGGTGTTGCACGCAGGTACCGAGTTCGAGGTCGAGCTGAAGGTCGACCCGGGATCGGTCACTGTCAGCGTCAGCGACCACGGCCCAAGCCCACTCGAGCAGCACCTGTCCCAACCACGGCCCCGGGACGGGCGAGCGCCCAACCACGGCCGGGGCCTCATGCTGGTACAACGGCTGGCTACCAGCTGGGGGAGCCGCCACGACGCCGACGGACGGAACACCACCTGGTTTACCGTCCACCGCGACGGTCCCGGTGCGGTTCGGGCGTCGCGGACGTCAGCCGTGGCACCGCTGCATAACGTCGCACCGAGCGTGCTGGACCACGCCCACAAAATCCGCGCCCTGCTGCGTTTCCCCCCCGCAGTCGCCGAGCGACTCGATACCGGAGCTGTGGTGACGGAGCTGACGCGGCGGCTGCGGGAGGTTCTCGACTTCGACGAGGTAGTCGTTGAAATCGACTACGGCGACGGCAGCGGGACTCGGGAGATCGCCCACGATGGGCGCCACCCCGACGGCGAGAAGGCGCCGGCTCGGGCGCTAGACATCCCGTTGCCCCTCACCGCGCCACTGCGCGGCCGGCTGCACATCTCCGGCGCGGCCGACCAACTCGTTTCCGACCTAGCCGAGCTCGCCGCCCTCCGGATCGCGCTCTCGATCGAATCCGACTACCTGCATAAAGCCGACCGGCGACGCCGTGACTGGATGGCCTACCTCGCCGACACAAGTCAGTTGCTCGGTCAGTCCCTCGACGTCGAACTCACCGTCACAGTGATCCCCCAAATTCTGGTGCCCAGACTGGGCCAGTGGTGCGCGGTGCACCTGATAGAACCCGCGCACGGGCTCAAGCTAGCCGCCCTTACCCACGCCAACGAGGAACTCATTCCCGAGCTGCGATCCGCTCTGACCCTTTCCGCGGGCGGAGACGCCACCCGCAGGCTGCTGGCCCAGCTGCGGAAACTCGCGACCCAGACCCTGCCGCCGACCTGGATCAACTGGCCCACCGACGCCATCGCGTTGCCGCTACGCGCGGCCGGGCGCGCCATCGGAGTACTCACCATCGGCCGGCCCGGTGGTCGGGCACACTCACCCGAGGACGTCGCGCTTATCTCCGACATTGCCCAACGCTCGGCGCTGGCAATCGATAACGCACAACGCGCCACCCGACACATCGAGACCTCGCAAGCCCTCCAGCGAGCTCTGTTTCCCCGGGCGCTGCCCGTCGCCGATGGCGCCGAGTTCGCCGCCGAGTATCTACCAGCCAGCACCGGCAGCGACGTCGGCGGCGACTTCTACGACGTACTCAGCCTGCGCCCCGGTGTGTGGCTCGCCGCCATTGGCGATGTCTGCGGCAAAGGTGCCCGAGCGGCCGCCCGAGCTGGGCAAGTCCGCGACATGCTCCGTGTCCTAGTCCGCGATGGGCGCCCGCTGGCTCCCGCGCTTGAGCTGCTCAACGACCTCATGATCGAAACGGGAGACCACTGGCAGTTCTGCACCCTGGCCGCGGCCCATATTCGCAAGACCACAGCGGCGGAGCCCACCGGTTTAGCTGTGGACCTGGTTCTCGCCGGTCACGAACCACCGGTCCTCATCCGCGCCAACGGCACCGCCGAGTTCGTAGGTCACCGCGGTCCGGCACTTGGCCTGCTCAACCAGGTCAGGCTCCACACCACCCGGTTGCAGATTGCTCCCGGCGACATGCTGCTGGCCTACACCGACGGTGTCATCGATCACCGAGGCCGACAAGGAGTCTACGGTGCCCACCGATTGATCACCGCCGCCTCCGCAACCTACCCGCTACCAGCAGCGCAACTGATCGCCGCCGTGCGCACCTCAGTCCAAGACTTCTCCGACCAAGAACGCCGAGACGACATCGCCCTACTCGCCGTCCGCGCTACCGAACCAAGGAGGTAGCTACTCATCCCTGGCGTCTCCATGGTCGACCAGGCGCGCCAGGCTCGGCGGGTACGTCGCAGCCCTGTCCGACGTGGTCTACTGCCAACTCGCCGGGGACGCTCACAACGACATAGAGACGGGCTCACGCAGCCGGCTGATCCGCTATCGTGCTCCCTGCGTCGACCGAGATCTGCGGACTTGACGTGCGCGTTCGATGTAACGAAGGCAGATCTACTTGCGATGGTCATCGAGGGCTGGCCTGGAAGGACGCCTAGTTGCTTCGGATATTACCTGCGACGAGCCGGGACGTCGGTGCCCAATGATCTTTTTCACCACCTTCGTCACGCTGATTCGACGGCAACATGAAGGGGCGGAAAGACGCCTGGGCTCCCCGGCTCGGGTAGAAGGTAATATCGTCCTCCTACCCATCGGGACGGAAGTGCAGGTAGACGACTACTTAGAGTATCGCCTTTCAAGCGATGAGTTGCGAATGATGGGCGTGATCGACGTTGTCCATCCGTATATGCCAGGTGCACATGATACCGACGATCACATTGAGGTTACTTGCGTACCATGTAGGCGGAAGGCGGTCGTCGAGGTCCCAGCGCCGGCCCTGCATCCTACGATTTCCGTTGCCCTTGCGCTGGTAGCCGATGGACGGATGTCCGAGGCGGTCTTCGAGGCGCTACAGTTGGTCGAAGAACGGGTCCGGTCACTTACGGAAAGCGACGACTCCGGGCGCAACCTGATGGAGTCGGTGTTCGGAGATCAGGTGCCGCAACTTGACATCACCACGACAACGGGCCAAGCGGCTGAGGACGAGCGTGAGGGTTTCCGGCTGTTGTTCACCGGTGCCATGCTTGGGCTCCGAAATCCGCATGGTACCGGCAGAGCCGCTTTTGCTGCATTGGACGAGGCCTTAGAGTGCCTGGCGATGGCTAGTATGCTGATGCGTCGGCTGGACCGCGCCGAGGATAGGCTGAGCTGACTTGCTTGTGTTGGTCATGTCCAGGTGTCTTCGAGCGATCCCCAGCGCGGGGTCAACTCCTGGATTGGGATGTAGTGCGCTGCGGCGGCCGACGCGATCCTCCAGGCGTCCATGCCGGTGACCAACAACCCACCGCCAGGTTCTGCACGCACCGTCGCTCCCATGCCAGTCAGCACTTTGGTTAGCCCGCCGGTGCGGGGGGAACGCACGAACACGTCGCGCTGAAGAAGCTCCCGCGTGGAGGTCTCCGTGATCAATTCGCCGCGCCGGATGACGAGCATCTTGTCGGCTGTCTGCGCCATCTCGCTCATGTGCTTGCTGGTCACCAGAACCGTCCTGCCCTGAGCTGCCAGCGACCGCATCAGACCGCGAATCCACCGGATGCCCTCCTGGTCCAGACCGTTCATCGGTTCGTCGAATAGCAGAACACCGGGATCGCCGAGTAACGCGCCAGCGACACCGAGCCGCTGCCGCATGCCGGCGGAGAAGGCGCCGATCCGCTTTTCGGTCACCGCCGAAAGCCCCACTTCGTCGAGTACCTCGGCCACCCGGAGCTGACCGATACCATTACTGTGCGCCAGATCCCGCAGGTGGTCCGCCGCGCTGCGCCCGCAGTGCATCGTGCTCGTGTCGAGGAGCGCTCCCACGGTATGCATCGGCCGGTCGATGCTGGCACAGTGCTTCCCGTTCACCAGGGCTGTGCCGGACGTCGGGGCGTCCAGGCCGAGGATGAGGCGAATCGTGGTCGACTTCCCCGCGCCGTTCGGGCCGAGGACGCCGGTCACCACGCCAGGGCGTGCGGTGAACGAAAGGCGATTCACCGCACGCTCGTCGCCGTAGTCCTTGGTCAGGTCACGTACCTCGATCATGCCCGCAATGCTGACGCGTTCGGGGCGCGTGCACATCGGAGTAAGGTCCGGGGTTGGGGATCGGACCCTGCTCCGATCCGCTGATCCGGGGATTGCGGCTACCGTAGCTCCTGTGACCGAGTTCGCTGGGGTTGATTCCGGCGTATTGTCGCGGCAGTTTCGGCAGCGCCCGTGGCTGCTGGTCGTCGTCGACCTGCTGCCGATGGTGTGGATCACCCTACTCACCGTCTACGGGACCCTCAACACCGCGCTCGGACTCTCCACCGGGACCGTCGTCCTGGTGTGGTTGGTGGCACTTGCGGTCAGCGTTCCGCTTGCGGTCCGCCGGCGCAGGCCCATCCCGGTGCTCGGTGTCGTTCTCGCCTCGGCGATCGTCGCCGTGTTGCTGGGCCTGTCGGTTACGGCACCCGTGCTGGCCGTCGCGGTCGCGCTCTACCCGGTCGCGCTGTCCGTAGGGCAGCGGCGCTCGGCCATCGCGCTTGGCGCGGCGCTGCTGGGTGTCACGCTGGCAGCAGTGCTCACCGCGACCGTGCTGCATCCCCACTTCCTGGCCGTCGCGCAGAACGCAGAGTCATTCAATACAGATCTGCTTTCCTCGCTGAGTTTCTCCTGGTTTGCCATCGGCGCAGGCTGGACGCTCGGTCGCAGCGTCCGGGCGCGCCGCGCGAACGCCGACCAGATCGCCGAACACCGCGCGCAGAAGGCTGTCTCGGAGGAGCGGTTGCGGATCGCCAGGGAGATGCATGACGTGGTGGCGCACAGCATGAGCGTGATCGTGATGAAGGCCGCCGTAGCTAACCACGTGTACGACACGCGTCCGGAGGAGAGTCGGGAAGCGCTCGGCGTCATCGAGTCCGTCAGCCGCGCCGCGCTCGCCGACGTCCAGGGCGTGCTTGGCTCGCTGCGGTCGGCCGAGGAGGCCGACCTGACGCCCAGCCCAGGCCTCGACCAGCTACCAAGACTGGTCGAGAACGCCCGACTCGCCGATGTCGAAGTCGAGTTCGACCGCGGGACCATCCCTGCGCTGCCCGCGGCGGTCCAGCTCTCTGCGTACCGAATCGTGCAGGAGGCGCTGACCAATGTCATCAAACATGCAGCAACACCAGCCCGATGCACCGTCCGCATCACCGGCGAGCGGGGCGAGCTGCATCTGGCGGTGATCGACGACGGCATACCGTGTCGCCCGGTCGGCGAGCCCGGGCACGGCTTGATCGGCATGCGCGAGCGAGCCGCGCTCCATCAGGGCACTCTGGTAGCTGGTTGGCAACCCAACGGTGGGTTCGCCGTGCACGCCCGCTTGCCCTACCAGGTCTCGGGGCCTGCATGACTGGCGCTCAGGTCCGGGTACTGATCGCCGACGATCAAGCGTTGCTGCGGGGCAGCCTGCGAGTACTCATCGAGACCGAGCCGGACTTCGTGGTCGTCGGCGAAGCGGGTACCGGGGTCGAGGCTGTGGACCTGGTCCAGACGCAGCGCCCCGACGTGGTGCTGATGGACGTGCGCATGCCGGACATGGACGGTATCGAGGCCACCAGGAGAATCACCGCACACGAGCACGCACCGAGAATCCTGGTGCTCACGACGTTCGATCTCGACGAATACGTGTACTCCGCGTTGCGGGCCGGAGCCAGCGGCTTCCTGCTCAAGGACACCCCCCCTGCTCAATTGTTGGACGCCGTACGAGTCGTCGCCTCCGGCGAGTCGTTGCTTGCACCCACCGTCACCCGTCGGCTGATCGCCGAGTTCGTTCGACACCCGGAGCCCGCCCGGCGCCCGGCCCGCACGCTGGCCGGCATCACGGACCGGGAACGTGAGGTGCTCACCCTCATTGCACGGGGACTACAGAACAGTGAGATCGAACACCATCTGCACCTGAGCCGAGGCACCGTCAAGACCCACATCGGCCGGCTGCTCGCCAAGCTCGACGCCAGGGACCGGGCGCAGCTGGTGATCGTGGGATATGAGACCGGCCTGGTCGGATCCACCCCGACGTAGGCCCCAGGGTCCCCACCAGGCACGGCGAAACTGCTGGTCGGGAGGGCCCCCGCGGCTCCAGTCGGTTGCTCCACCCACCCACTTCCTTAAGCCGACACTAAGCCCCAATGAAGGGTGTCACTCTAACGTGTGACGCATGGGAGAGATCGCTGTCACCGATCTACCAATCGGTGAGAACATGGACGTGCTGTTCCCCCCGGGACGAGTGAACTCTATTGCTCGGACGGGTGGGACTGAGGTCGACGCGGCACCGGTGCCGGTCGATGGGGCTTGGTTGGCCGCCACGATGACCGCGCTCGTCGAGAGGCACCAGGTCCCCGGTGCCCAGCTCGCCGTCCACCGCGGTGGTGTGACCGTCGCGGTCGAGGTCGGTGAGATTGAGTACGGAGCCGGGATTCCGGTCACCCGGGAGACGGCGTTCCCCGTCGGGTCGATCACGAAGGCCTGGACCGCAACCCTGGCTATGATCTTGGTTGCGGACGGTGACCTCGAGCTCGACGCACCCCTGGACGAATACCTGCCCGAGCTGGGCGACTGGGGAAGCCAGCTCACTTTGGGGCAACTGCTCAGCCACACCAGCGGTTTCGCCTCCAGCCCTGAGACACCGGATCTGTTCACCCTGTCGCTGGGGCGCTACGTGCGGGAACACTGCCGCGAGCAGGACCTGATCCTGGCGCCCGGGAGCGGTTTCTCCTACTCGAGCCGCAACTACGTTCTGGTCGGCCATCTGATCGAAACGATCACGGGTATGAGCTGGTGGGAGGCCGTGGAATCGATCCTGTTGCGGCCGCTGGGCGTCGACCCGGCCGCTGTCGTAGGACCGATGCAAGCACGCTGCGAGCGCCCCATCGCCACCGGTCACTCGGTCAACTCCGCCCTGGGCCGGACGCGGTCGGTAGAGCAGCTACTGGTACCCGCCGAGGCCCCGGCCGGGGCGCTAGCGATGAGTGCCGTCGATCTGGTCGCCCTGGGATTGATGCACGTCGGGCAGGGCGTCGCCGAGTTGCTTCCAGCCACCTACGCCGAACGGATGCGGGAGGCCGTTCCCGATGCCGACTCCTTCGGACTGGCTGACGGCTGGGGTGCCGGGTTGGCCGTGTTCCGGGAGGGGACCACCGAATGGATCGGCCACGACGGCAACGCGAACGGTACGTCGTGCTACCTGCGCATCGATCCGGCCAGCGGCTGCGTGGTGGCGCTGACCACCAACTCCAACACCGGGTCGTACCTGTGGGAGGAGCTATGCGCCGAGCTGGGGCGGGCGAACCTGCCGCTGGGAACTGGTAAGGCTGACACATCCCCGCGCCCCACGGTCGGGCCCCCGGCGCAGTGCTTGGGTAGGTACTGCAACGGCCCGACGGAGTATCTGGTCACCGCTGCGGACGACGGAGGCCTGTGCCTCGCGATCGGCGGTGAACTCATCGCGCGGTTGGCCTTCTACGACGGTTGGGATTTCGTGCTCCAGGATCCGGTCTCGGGCCAGGGATTGCACGTGGGGCGTTTTCTGCGAGATCCGATCACGAAACAGGTCGAGCACCTTCAGATCGTCGGCCGCCGTGCCCTGCGGGACCGGCCTTCGACGGTGCCGCAACCTCGGTCGCGGGCCGACTCCCTGAGCTGTGTCTGAGCGGCTGTTCCTGATCCATCCATCGCTGCATCGCGTCGAAGGTTCTCCAAAATATGGTGGCGTACCGCCCTATGTCCGTGCCAAGCCGAAAGTCCGCAGTCCCGCACGATTCCCCTCAAGCGCCGTTAGCCGAACAACTCCGGTACTGGGCGCAGCAGCTAGACGGCGTGACCGCTCTCGACCTGCCCATTGATCAGACCCGGCCGGATGGCATGCCCTCGGCTACCGGGGCGCAGAGCTTCGTCGTGCCCAGGGACGTGGCCGCAGGCCTGCGGGTGTTGACCGCCCACCTCGACGTCTCGTTGCTCGACCTCGCGGTGGCCGCCTACCAGCTCGTCCTGGCGCGCCACAGCGGGCAGGACGACATCGTGGTGGCCATTCCCTCTCCAGGACGGCACCATCCCGTCTTGCTGCGGTCCGGTGTGCGCGACTCGATCCCGTTCCGGGACTTCCTGATCAAGGTGCGAGCCACCGCTGCCGCGGCATCCATCCACGCGGATGTCCCGTTCCAGCAGGTGGTCGAGCAGTTGGGGCTGGACAGGGCGCTGGCCCGCTTCGCGGTGGCTTCCGTCGATCGGCCCGCCCTGTCGTGGCCTGCGGACCTCACGGCCGGGCTGATCGAACGCGACGACGAGCTGTGCGTCGTCGTCGACTATCGTGCCGAGAAGTTCGACGCGGTGACCGCGCAGGGCGTGGCTGGGCAGCTGGCCCGCGTGCTCGAGATCATCGTCGCCGATCCCGCCGTGCCGCTGGGCCGGATCGACATCCTGACGGCGCAAGAGCGTGTCCGGCTACTCATCGAGTGGAACGACACCGATCACGACGTCATCCCGGCCACGTTCCCGGAGCTGTTCGAAGCCCAGGTGGCCCGGACACCGGATGCGCCGGCTTTGCTGTTCGATGCGACGTTCCTGAGCTACGCCGGCCTGGACGCGCGAGCCAACCGGTTGGCTCATCTCCTGATCGCCGGGGGTGCGGGTCCGGAACAGATTGTGGCGCTGGCGTTGCCGCGTTCGGCGGACATCATCGTCGCTCAGCTCGCCGTGCTGAAGGCGGGCGCGGCCTTCCTGCCGTTGGACCCAGCGTATCCGGCGGAGCGGATCGCCCTCATGTTGGCCGACGCCCGCCCCGTGTCGGTGCTGACCCGACGCGACGTCGCCCAGGTACTTCCGGGTGTCGGGAGCGCGTCGGTGGTAGTGGTCGACGAGCCGGCTGTGCGGTCGGAACTGTCCAGGATGTCGGATCGCGCACCGACCGACGCGGATCGGTGCTGCCCGCTGGTTCCCGAGCACCTCGCCTACGTCATCTACACCTCGGGCTCGACCGGGCGACCGAAGGGCGTGACGGTCACCCACGCCGGGTTGGCCAGCTTCTCCGCCGCCGAGGCGGATCGGTACGCCGTCGCACCGGGAGACCGGGTACTGGAGTTCTCCTCGCCCAGTTTCGACGCCTCTGTGCTGGAGCTGTGCATGTCCCTCCCGGCGGGGGCCGCGCTCGTCGTGCCGCCCCCGGGTCCGCTGCTGGGAGAGCAGCTGGCCGAGGTGCTCGCCGACGCGCGGGTGACGCACGCGTTGATCCCGCCGGCTGCGCTGGCCACGGTGCCGTCCGCTGCGGCGGACAACGGGTTGCCGCACTTCCGGACGCTGATTGTCGGTGGCGAGGCCTGCTCCGGGGAGCTGGTCGACCGCTGGGCGCCGGGCCGTCGGATGATCAATTCCTATGGGCCTACCGAGTCGACGGTGGTGTCGACCTGGACTGAGCCGCTGTCACCGGCCGGAGTTCCGCCGATCGGCCGGCCGATCTGGAACACCAGGGTGTACGTGCTCGACGCGGCCCTGCGGCCGGTGCCGACGGGTGCGGCGGGCGAGTTGTACGTCGCCGGGCAAGGCCTGGCCCGCGGCTATCTGAACCGGCCGGGCCTGACCGCACAGCGGTTCGTGGCGAATCCATTCGGCAGCCCGGGCTCCCGGATGTACCGCACCGGTGACCTGGTCCGCTGGAGCGCCGGCGGCCAACTGGAGTTCGCCGGTCGCGCCGATGACCAGGTCAAGATCCGTGGATTCCGGATCGAGCCGGGCGAGATCGAGACGTTGCTGCGCCGGGATACCAGCGTCGCCGACGCCGTGGTTGTCGCTCGAGAGGACCAGCCCGGCCGCAAGCGGTTGGTCGCGTATCTGGTCGCAGCCGAAGGGCGAATGCCAACCTCGATCGAGTTGCGCGCGCTGGTCAGCGGGTCACTGCCCGAGTACATGGTGCCCTCGGCATTTATGGTGCTGGGCTCCTTGCCGTTGAGTCCCAACGGCAAGCTCGACCGGCGTGCGCTGCCGGCGCCGGACATCGGCGTGGATGGGCACGCCGGCTATGTCGCGCCGCGGACCCACTCCGAGCGCGCACTGGCGGGGATCTGGGGACGTGTCCTCGGCATGGAGAAGATCGGCGTCGAGGACGATTTCTTCGCTCTGGGTGGCGACTCGATCCTGAGTTTCCGGGCACTGTCGCTCATCAGGGAGGCATTCGGCTTGGATCTGTCGGCCCGGGCGGTGT
This sequence comes from Pseudonocardiaceae bacterium, assembly GCA_036266995.1. GTDB lineage: Bacteria > Actinomycetota > Actinomycetes > Mycobacteriales > Pseudonocardiaceae. Next base: position 11,281 of record DATAWX010000039.1, read on the forward strand.
TCGATGCCCGGACCATCTCGCGGTTCGCGGAGCTGCTGCCCGAGCACCCCGTGCCCGACGCCACCAGACGGATCACCGCCGCGGTGCGGGCAGACGCTGTGTCATCGCGACTCTGGCCGCTGTCGCCGGCACAGCAACGGTTGTGGTTTCTGGACGACCTGACGCCCGGTGGGACCGAGTACAACACCGGCATCGGGCTGCGGTTATCCGGAGTGGTCGAGACCGAGGCTCTGCACTCGGTCCTGGCGGCCCTGAGCCGCCGGCACGAGTCGCTCCGGACGACGTTCGACACCGTCGACGGATGCGGTGTCCAGGTCGTCGCTCTTTATGGCGAGATACCGCTGCGGGTGCTGGACCTGGCGGACCACCACCACGACGACGGGCTCGACCACGCGCTGGCGCAAGAGTTAACGGCCCCCTTTGACCTGCGGCGCGGCCCGCTGACCAGGGCGTTACTCGTGCGGTTGGCACAGGACGACCATGTCCTGCTGCTCAACCAGCACCACATCGTCACCGACGGTTGGTCGGTCCGCATCCTGGTCGATGAGCTAGCCGAGCTGTATGGCGCGCAACGCCGCAACACCGCGGCCACATTGGCGGAGCTCCCGATCCAGTATCCAGACTTCGCGGTGTGGCAGCGCGAACGGCTGTCGGATGTGGTGCTGCAACAGCCGTTGGACTACTGGAAGCGCCAACTCGCGGGTATCGAGCCGCTCGAACTGCCGACCGACCGCCCCCGACCGCCGGTGCGCACGACGTGCGGCGCGGTGCACCGCCATGACCTGTCGACCGGTCTGGTACGGCGGCTGACTTCGGTGGGGCAGGCTCACGGAGCGACGCTGTTCATGACGCTCACCGCCGCGGTTGCGCTGTTGCTGTCCCGTTACTGCAACCAGCGCGACATCGCCGTCGGGACCGTGACCTCCGGTCGAGACCGGACCGAGCTGGAGAAGCTGGTCGGGTTCTTCGTCAACACCGTCGTGCTGCGCTCCTGGGTAGAACCCACCCAGCCCTTCGGCGAGTTCCTTGCCGCCGTCCGGGAGACCGTGCTGGAGGCGTTCGCCCATGACGAGGTTCCCTTCGACCGTCTGGTCGAGGAGCTCCGAGCTGAACGCGATCCCAGCCGTACCCCGCTGGTACAGGCCATGGTCGTGCTGCAGCAGGAGATGGTGCACCCGCGCGAGATCGGCGGACTGCGCATCACAGAGCACGACCTGCCTCGCACGTCCTCCCGGTTCGACCTCGTCGTGGAGTTCCTGCCCCGGGACGGATCGCTGAACATCACCGTTGAGTACAACACCGACCTGTTCGACGCCGCGACCGTCGCCGGGTTGGTGGCGAGCCTGGAAGTGCTGCTCGAGGGAATCGCCGACGATCCCCACCGGCAGGTGGCTGAGCTTCCGTCGTTGACCGACAACGAGCGGCGCCGGTTGCTGGTGGAGCGCAACGACACTGCGCAGCCGGTGCCTACGGCGGTGTGGGCGGAGCTGTTCGAGGCTCAGGTGGTGCGCGCGCCGGATGCGGTGGCGGTGGTCTTCGACAGCAAGGAACTTTCCTACGGGCAATTGAACGAGCGGGCGAACCGTCTGGCGCGTCTGTTGATCGAGCAAGGCGCGGGTCCGGAACGGTTCGTCGCATTGGCGGTGCCGCGTGGCCCGGACATGGTCGTGGCCCTGGCGGCAGTGTGGAAGGCGGGGGCGGGGTACCTACCGATCGATCCCGACTATCCCGCGGATCGGATTGGGTTCATGTTCACCGACGCCCGCCCGGCGTTGGTGGTGACCACGAGCACGGTGGCCGACCGGGTGCCCGAGGCGGCGGGAGGGGTCCGGCTGGTTCTCGACGACGCCGCGACAGTCGACAAGCTCACCCGCTACGCGGGTGGGGATGTGGTTGAAGCCGACCGGATGAGACCGATGTCGCGAGCCCATCCAGCATATGTGATCTACACCTCGGGTTCCACGGGCCTACCCAAGGGGGTCGTCGTCACGCACGCGAGCGTGGTGGACCTCGCAGCGTGGGCGGTGTCGGACTTCGGATCGTCGGGCCTGTCGCGGGTGGTGGCCTCGACCTCTCTCAGCTTCGACGTATCCGTGTTCGAGATCTTCTGCCCGCTCGTGGCCGGGGGCACCGTCGAGGTCGTGCGTGACCTGCTCGCGCTGGGGGAAGCGCGGGAGGGTGGCTGGGTAGCGAGCCTGGTCAGTGCGGTGCCGTCGGCGTTCGCCCAGGTGATTGCCCATGGGACGGTGGCGGTCACCGCGGACACCGTGCTGCTGGCAGGCGAGGCGTTGTCGGCGCAGGTGCTTCGGGAGGCCCAATCGGCGACGTCGTGCCGCCGGCTAGCCAACATCTATGGCCCGACCGAGGCCACGGTGTACGCGACCGCCTGGTACTCCCACGAGGGGATGCCAGACGCAGCGGTGCGGGACCAACCGCCGCCGATCGGGCGGCCGATCGCCAACACCCAGGTGTACGTTCTCGATCCCAGGCTGCGCCCCGTGGCGGCCGGTGTGCCCGGAGAGCTTTATCTTGGCGGTCGTGGCGTGGCCCGCGGCTATCTACACCGGCCGGGGTTGACTGCGCAGCGGTTCGTCGCCAATCCCTTCGGTGCGCCGGGTGCTCGGATGTACCGCACCGGTGATGTCGTGCGCTGGAACAGCCGGAGCGAGTTGGAGTATCTGGGTCGGTCGGATCAGCAGGTGAAGATCCGGGGATTCCGGATCGAGCTGGGCGAGGTCGAGGCCGCCATCGTGGGCCACCCCGATGTCGCTGAGACGGTTGTCATCGTTGCCGACGAGGGCTCCAGGCGCCCACGGCTGGTGGCCTATGTGGTCCTGATCCCGGGCGCGACACCGGACACCGCAGCACGGGCATTGCGCGGGTTCCTCCGCCAGATGCTGCCGGCCTATATGGTGCCGTCGGCTTTTGTGACGCTTGACGCGCTCCCGCTGAATCCCAACGGAAAGGTGGATCGCGGTGCCCTGCCTGAGCCGAATTGGGGCTTGGTCGCAGAACGGGACTACATGGCGCCCCGGACCGATGTCGAGCGCGTCCTCGCCGAGATCTGGACCGAGATATTGGGAGTAGAGCGGGTAGGGATCGAAGACAACTTCTTCGAACTCGGCGGAGACTCCATCCTGAGCATCCAGGTGGTGTCCAAGGCCCGACAGGTTGGCCTGCGCCTGATCTCCAAGGACATCTTCCTGCACCACACTGTCGCGGCTCTCGCCGCGACAGTGGTCGTGACCGCGACGGAGACGGTCGAGCAGGGTCCGGTCAGTGGTGCGGTGCCGCTGACCCCTATCCAGCACTGGTTCTTCGAGTCCGACCCACTTCGGCCGGAGCATTTCAACCAGGCGTTGACATTCGAGCTGGTCGAGGGCATTGACGAGAGCGCGCTGCGTTCGGCGTTGGCGGCGGTGGTCGAGCATCACGATGGGTTGCGGATGCGGTTTGAGCATCGGTCTGGGCGGTGGTGCCAGGACAATGCGCCGGTTGAGTCGGTGGATGTGTTGTGGTGTCGCGATGTGTCCGCGGTG
>DATAWX010000040.1:0-2838 GCA_036266995.1 Pseudonocardiaceae bacterium
GCAGCGCCGAGTCCGCTCGCCGGTACTCCGACGATGTCCGGAGTCGAGGCCTGGCACGGCGCCCTCCTGGCGTTCGCTCAAAGCATCCGACCAATCGTCGTCCTCCCCAGCGATGCGACCGTCAAGCTACGTCCCCCTAGCCCGGATCCGCCGGTAGGCGTGTGAGGGTGACTGGGTTCAGGCTGGGGGGTGCGGATCCTGTTGGCGGGTTCTGGCTGACCGTTGGGTTGCTGTGACGGACCTGATCTCGCGCGGAGGCGGGTGGCGGCCGCGGGTTCCCGGGCAGGCTGACGCCGTGATGCTGTCGGGCTGGGTCGCTGGGCGGGGTCCGGCCGGGCGCTCAGCGGAGCGCGGGGTTGTTTCGCAGGCGGGTGAACGCCTCGGCCAGCGCGGCGGCCCACGGCCAGTCGGCCTGGAGGCGGAGCCGGAGACGGCGGCCGTGAGCGACGAGGCGGCCGGCGATGTGCAGAAGGCGGTGACGGAGTCGTTTGGGTTCGGCGTCGGCGAGTCGGCCTTCGAGGCAGAGCAGGCGCGTCCAGCAGAGCAGGTCTTGGGCGATCAGCGAGATCTCCAGCCACGTCTGGTTGTTCTGAAAGGCGTGGTGGGGCAGGTTGCGCATGCCGGTGTCCTTGCCGGTGCGGATGCAGTCCTCAACCCGGGCGCGTTGGCGGTGGCGCATCTCCAGCCCGGCGATATCGACATTGGTTTGGTCGGTGATGAAGCAGGTGTGCCGGTAGCCGTGCTCGTCGAAGATCGTGAACTGCGCGCCGGGGTGCGGTCGTTCGCGGCGGGCGATCAACCGGGTCCCTTCAGGCCACGCGGACAACTCCAGGCGGTTGGTGAGTTCGGTGACCCATGCCCCGTCGCGGGCCTCCTGGTCGCTGTCAACGGCCGGGATCCACTGTGCGTCGGAGACGTCGAGGATCTGATCACGGATCGGTTCATCGACGGGGTGGCCGATCGAGAACCGGATCCCGGCGTCCCGGCAGTCGGCAGCGAACGCGTGCGTGCACCCGCCGACATCGGTGCGGACCAGCATCTCGCGAGCAAGGTCCTGCTCGGGCAGTTGCGCCAGCGCGAGGCTGAGGACCTGGAAGTGATCCTCGGCGGTGTTGGACCCCGCGTTCCCAGGTCTGAGGACCGCGGCGAGCGCCTCACCGGTCTCCGCCAGCCAGCAACCGATCGGATGAAACCCATAGCCGTGCTTGTAGTTCCCCGCCGCCCCGTCCTTCTCCGAATGAGCCGTCAGCAGGGTCGCGTCGATATCCAAGGTCAACGTGCCCGGGCGCGCGCCCGCATCCCACGCGCGGGCGCGACCCGCCGCTCGTGCTCGACGGACACGCGCGAGCAACGGCTCGTCGATCGCTTTCAACGTCCGGTGCGTGGTGGTCTCCGACGCGACCGGCCCGAACAGCCGCTCCTGGCCGCGCAACCCCTCAAGATCCGTGACGCAGTCTCCGCCGTCCGCGAGCATCACCGCCACATCCCTGAGCACCCGCCCAGGCGCATACGCGGACCGACGCTGCCGGGTGCCCGACAACGCTCCCGACAGCCCATCGGTCAGCCCGGTCCGGTCAGCCACCTCCGCGAGCAACACCGTCCCCGCATGCGACACCAGCCCGTCACCGTCCGCGCTGACAATTACCGTTCCCGGTCGAGCCTCTGGCTTCACCAACTGGGTGTCCTCCTGGATCCGTGGGTCGAGACTTCGCACCCCCGATTCTCACGGGCCGGGAGGACGTTCCCAGCCGGCCACGGCTACACCCTTACCGGCGGATCCGGGCTAGTACCCGCGCTTAGCGATCGTGACGGCCGATCGCGTGTGCCAGACAGAGCGATCGAGCACCGTTAGCCAGCATCTGCGGGTTCTGCGTCGGGCTCAGGGTCAGAGCTGATTGGGGGTTGACCGTCGGGCTGCGCACGCTCGTATGCACGATCCTCTTCGTTGTCGCGGTAACCGAGGTCGTCGGTGTCGATATCGGCGTGGTCGGGGGCGCTCGGGGTTGGATCCGGGTTGGGTCGTTCGGGCATAGGGTCCTTTCGGATTCGCGCTGATCGGAGCACCGTCTGCACCAAGCCTCGATAAGCGGGCTCACGCCATCAGCGAAAAACCGGGCCTTCGCGGCCCGGCGGAAGCGTATGTACTGCGGTGGATCATGATGCGTGTCGACGTTTCTGGCTGACGGCACGGATCAGTTGGGGCTTGCCCATCTTCGAGCGTCCGCGGATGTCCAGTCGGGCGGCTTCCCGACGCAGTTCAACCACCGTCATCGCGCCGGCCCCGGTCCCTGTGCCGTCTTTGGCCCCACGCTTACGCGCCGCGGCTTTCGCGCCCTCTCGGCCGAGCGCAGACCTGGTGTCGCTGGAGAGCTTGGCGATGGTACGGTTGTCCCGAGCTGCGGTTTGCGCCTTTTTGACGTTCGCGCGCGCCGCTTTCCGCTGTTTCTCGGTGGCCATGACCGGTTCCTACCCAGTCCTCACGGTGCAAACCCGCCGGCTCGGAGGGGAGCTCTGCTTCAGCGGCCCAGCCGGATTGCTGCCGCACGATGCACCCCTATTGTCGACGCCAGGGTTTCTCGAGTGATGGCAGGTCAGGGCCGATGAGGATGCCGGTCAGCCTGTTGAGATCAGCGGAGCAGCTCCAGCGTTGCGGGTGGCATCGATCAGTCCCGGAAGGGCGAGCAGATCGGTGATCGTCGTGGAGATAAGAGTGGCGGCGGGCGGGAAGGGCTGCGAAGCCAGCAGTCGTCGCAGACCGGCTCGGCGAAACCCGGCCTGGCTCACTGCTTGGGGCGATGAGCGCGGGCGATGAGGTGCTCGCACAACTGCGCAAGACAG
>DATAWX010000041.1:0-64280 GCA_036266995.1 Pseudonocardiaceae bacterium
CGTACCCCGCTGGAGGACGGCGAGATCCAGTTGGCTCGCCGGGATGGGGTGGTCCGATACCCGGCACGGTGCCTGCTTGTGTTGGCGGCCAATCCGTGCCCGTGCGCTCCGGCCGACGAGCGTGACTGCACGTGCACCTCGTCGGCGCGCAGGCGGTACCTGGGTCGGCTGTCCGGGCCGCTGTTGGATCGGGTGGACCTGCGGGTGGCGATGCGTCCGCTGAAGGACATGGGTGAGTCCGCCTCAGAACCGGAGTGCACCGCGATTGTGCGCGAACGGGTGCTCAGGGCCCGCGAAGCCGCCCGGGCCCGGTGGGCTGGTACGGGTTGGGGCACCAACGCCGAGGTGCCGGGCTCGGTGTTGCGGCGGCGGTTCCGGCTGCAGCGGGAGGTGACCGAGCCCATCGCGGCGGCGTTGCGTCGCGGGATGGTGACGGCGAGAGGAGCGGATCGCACCCTGCGGTTGGCGTGGACGGTGGCGGACCTGGCTGGACGGGACCGCCCGCTGGTGGAGGACGTGAGCGTGGCGATGGGGCTGCGGGACCGGAGCGCGGCATGACATCGGGGGAGCGGGAGATGCGGCGGGCGCGGGCCTACCTCAGCCGGGTCGCCGAACCACCGGCGCCCGCACTGTCGGAGCTGATCATCGGTGCAGGTCCGGTGCGGGCGGCCCGGTTGGTGGCCGCGGGACAGGTATCCCAGCGGGTGGCCGCAGAGACGGCGGCTCGACGAGCGGACGACCGGGCTGAGGCCGACCTGTCAGCCGTGGCCGCGCTGGGAGGCCGGTTGGTCGTTCCCGAGGACGCCGAGTGGCCCGCCGAGGCGTTCACCTGCTTCGCCACGCCCATCACCCATGCTGACGATCGCTGGCAGGCCCCGGTGGCGCTCTGGGCGCGGGGAGCGGGGCGCCTCGACGAACTCAGCGACCGGGCGGTGGCGGTGGTGGGGGCCAGGGCCGCGACCGGATACGGGGAACACGTCGCGGCCGAGTTCGGCTACGAACTTGCCGAAGGCGGCTTTGCGGTGGTCTCCGGCGCCGCGTTCGGCATCGACGGTGCCGCGCACCGTGGTGCGCTCGCCGCCAGCGGCCGCACCGTCGCGGTGCAGGCCTGTGGGCTGGATCGGGCCTACCCAGCGGGCCACCACAGGCTGCTGGACCGGATCGCTGAGGACGGCGCGGTGGTCAGCGAGTATCCACCGGGTGTCTGGCCAGCGCGGCACCGCTTCCTGGTACGCAACCGCCTGATCGCGGCATTTGCGGCCGGCACCGTGGTGGTGGAGGCAGGCGTGCGCAGCGGAGCCCGGCGCACCGCTGCCGCCGCAGCCGCGCTCGGCCGGGTCGTGATGGCGGTGCCGGGTCCGATCACGTCGGCACTGTCGGTCGGGTGTCACCTGCTGGTACGCGACGAGCAGGCGGTGTTGGTCACCCGGGTAGCGGAGGTCGTGGAGGCGGTAGGGCGGATCGGGGAGGGCTTCACGCCCCCGCTGGGCACCTCCCACCGGTGCACCGACGGGCTGAGCCCGGAGTTGCTGGCGGTGTACGAGGCGTTGCCGGCGCGAGCTCCGAGGCATCCAGAGCAGCTGGTGCGCGATTCCGGGGTGCCGCTTCACCGGGTGCGCGCCGCGCTGCCGCTGTTGGAGCTGCAGGGTCTCGTGGGGTGCGGAGTCAGCGGCTGGCACCGGGTGCGGCCCGACAGTTCTCCATGAATGGGGTGTGGCGGTGCTTGACGTGGCACCGCCGGGAGCGCAGCGTCCGGCGGGTGAGCGAGGACTCTCCGGCGCCTGACTCGCTACCGGACGCCCTGACTGCGCACCGGGAATGCTTCACGGCCCATCTGCGGTCCGTGCGTGGGCTGTCGCCGCATACGGTGCGGGCTTACCGGGGTGACGTCACCGCGTTGATGCAGTATCTGGTCGACTCTGGTCGCGATGATCTCACCGAGTTGGACCTTCCGCTGCTGCGCGGCTGGTTGGGCGCGCAGCACCGCAGCGGGCACCGGCGCAGCACGCTGGCGCGGCGGACGGCAGCAGCCCGGGCATTCACCGCGTGGGCTAGCCGAGCCGGTGTGCTGGGCAGCGATCCGGGGTGGCGGCTGGTCGCTCCGCGCCCGCAGCCAGCCCTGCCCGCCGTCCTGCATCCGCACCAGGCTGCCGCCGCACTGGATGCCGCGCAACGCGGCGCCGCTGAGGCGGATCCGATGGCATTACGTGATCATTCATTGGTGGAGCTGTTGTACGCAACCGGGATACGCGTGTCCGAGCTTTGTGGTCTCGACCTTGGCGATGTCGATACCCAGCGGCGTCTGGTCCGGGTACTCGGCAAGGGCGCCAAGGAACGCGCGGTGCCCTACGGGCTGCCTGCTGACCGCGCGCTGCTGCGCTGGCTCGAACAGGGGCGCCCGGCAGTCGCGCAACCGCATTCAGCAGCTGCGTTGTTCCTTGGCGCGCGCGGGGGCCGCGTCGATCAGCGGATCGTCCGCACTGTCGTGCACGACACGGTCGGTGCGGTACCGGGAGCGCCGGATATGGGTCCGCATGGCCTGCGGCACAGCGCCGCGACTCATCTGCTGGAAGGGGGCGCGGATCTGCGCGCCGTTCAGGAGTTACTCGGTCACGCTACGCTCGCGACCACGCAGCTCTACACGCATGTCACTGTCGAGAGGCTGAAAGCGATCCATGACCGGAGCCACCCCCGTTCCTGAGTACCCCGGGGGTCGTGACCGCATCCTGACCGCTGTATCCCCCGCTGGTTCCGCGGCCTGTAGCGGGACTGCGGACGGCCGGGTCGGGGAGGTGGACGCCGGTATCGTCGCGCTGTGGCAGGCCTACGGGCAGCATCGCGACGCGACCCTGCGTGACCGGCTGGTGCTGCACTACGCGCCGTTGGTCAAGTACGTGGCCGGCCGAGTGGGAACAGGACTACCCGCCCATGTCGATATCGCCGATTTGGTGCAATCGGGCGTGTTCGGCCTGTGGGATGCCATCGACCGGTTCGAGCCCGAGCGCGGATTGAAGTTCGAGACCTACGCGATGCAGCGAATCCGCGGCGCGATCCTCGACGAGTTGCGCGCACAGGACTGGGTGCCCCGTACGGTGCGCAGCCGGGCCCGCGAAGTGGAGCGCGCGCTGGAACGCCTGGAGAGTCGGTTGCAGCGTTCGGCGACCGATGCGGAGGTGGCTGCGGAGCTGGATGTCAGTGTCGCGGATCTGCGGGAGCTCTACGCCCAGCTGCAGCTCACCAGTGTGATCGCGCTGGATGAGCTCATGGCTGTGGGCCGTGGCGGTACGTCGATCGCCGAGACGTTGCCCGACGACACCGCGCAGGAGCCGGGTGCACTCCTCGATTCCGTGGAGAGCAGGCGCCTGCTTGCCGAGGCTGTCTCGCAGCTCACCGACCGGGATCGGGTAGTGGTCTCGCTCTACTACTTCGAGAACCTCACCCTCGCCGAGATCGGCCGGGTGCTCGGCGTCACGGAGTCACGGGTCTGCCAGCTGCATACCAGGGCGGTACTACGGCTCCGGAGCAAGATGCTGGATGCGTCCGCCGGTTGAGGCACCTGCCCTCGGCCTACGTCGCACGTCATTGGTGATCCGCCTGCTCGTCGATCGGAAGCAGGCGCACCCGCACTCCGGCCAACAATCGCAGCGGGTCCAGATACTGCCTGTCATCCTCTTGTAGGTCCTGCGCCCTGCCGTGTTCAGGGCTGCGCAGGACACCCCAGTGCAGGCAGACGGTGACCGGGCAGCCTGGGTGGCCGGGCTGCACAATGCCGATCTGCTGACCCCTGGAGACCCGATCGCCGGCGGTGGCGGTGGGTGACACCGGCTCATACGTCGTGCGCAGCCCCCCTGGGTGATCCACTGACAGCACACCGCGGCCGGCCACAGTGCCGGCGAACACCACCGTGCCGGCGCCAGCGGCGAGCACCGCAGCGCCAGCCGTCGAAGCCAGATCAACGCCGCGATGTCCCGGCCCGTAGCGCATCGTCGGCGGATGGAATATCCGCACCACGGTCGGGGAACCGGGAAGTGGCCAGTCAAATCGTGACGCGGGTCCGTCGCCGAGGTCATCAGGCCCGCGGTGGGCCAGAACGTGACTCGCACGGCTGGTCGAGACCGCGTGATCAGGCCAGGTGGGCAACTGGGACAGCACCGCCGGCCCACCGAAGGTAACCGCGACGAGCAGGGTGGCGATCAGGGACCGAGACATACCGGCAGCCTCGCCGGGTCGATGCGGGCTGCCCAGCTGCGATGCCGGCGGTTGGGGATAGAGCGGGCCCTGTGGACAGCTGTGGTCGGCGTGACCACCTGGGCTGCGGTAGGGCGCAGGCAGGTCGTACACTGCACATGCGACTCATATGCGGGTCGACTTCGCGCGCCAGCGCTACGCCCGACAGGGTCTCGGCGTCCGGCGGTCCTCGTCGCGGTCTTGTCTATCGCGCGGGGTCCGGCCGCTGGTCTGGCGCCAGGGCGGCGGTCCAACCCGGCCCGCCGCGACAACCGCATGAGCGTGCTGGCGGAAACCAGCACGCCTGACACATTGAGGTGTGCACCGGCTATGGCCGTCGTCACCATGAAGCAGCTACTCGACTCCGGCGTGCACTTCGGGCACCAGACCCGCCGCTGGAACCCGAAGATGAAACGCTACATCTTCACCGAGCGCAACGGCATCTACATCATCGACCTGCAGCAGACGTTGACCTACATAGACCGGGCCTACGAGTTCATCAAGCAGACCGTGGCCCACGGCGGTTCGATCCTGTTCATCGGCACCAAGAAGCAGGCTCAGGAAGCGATCTCGCATCACGCGCAGCGGGTCGGCATGCCTTTCGTGAACCACCGCTGGTTGGGTGGCATGCTCACGAACTTCTCCACCGTGCACAAGCGCCTGCAGCGCCTCAAGGAGCTGGAGTCGATGGAACAGACCGGTGGTTTTTCCGGGCTGACCAAGAAGGAAATCCTGATGCGCACCCGGGAGAAGGATAAGCTGGAGAAGACGCTGGGTGGGATCCGGGACATGCAGCGGGTGCCCAGCGCAGTGTGGATAGTAGACACCAAAAAGGAGCAGATCGCCGTCGGCGAGGCCCGCAAGCTGGGCATTCCAGTGGTGGCCATCCTGGACACCAACTGCGATCCCGACGAGGTCGACTACCCCATCCCGGGCAACGACGATGCGATCCGCTCCGCTGCGCTGCTCACTCGGGTGGTGGCCGACGCCACCGCCGACGGCTTGATGTCGCGGGGCGGACGCTCCGCCGGAGCCGATGGTTCGGACAAGCCCGAGGTCGGCGCAAGCGTCCACGAGCCGCTGGCGGAATGGGAGCAGGAGCTGATGGTCTCGAACGCACCGGTTCCCGCCGTCTCCGGCAGCCCGGTGTCCGGCAACCCGGCCTCCGCCGGCGTGGAGCACGAAGAGGCGGCGCCGTTGCCGGCGGAACCGATGGCCGCCAACAACGGCGTATCGCAGAACTAACGGGTCGGCTGCCCGACCCTCTTCGATCCGATAACGAAATCTCCAGGACGGTAAAGTCACGATGGCGAATTACTCAGCCGCCGATGTGAAGCGGATCCGGGATCTGACTGGTTCCGGGATGATGGATTGCAAGAAGGCCCTGGAAGAATCCGGCGGCGACTTCGACCGGGCGGTTGAACTGCTGCGGATCAAGGGCGCCAAGGACGTTGGCAAGCGTGCTGAGCGCACCACTGCCAATGGGCTGGTGGCGGCCGAGGGCGGCGTGATGATCGAGCTCAACTGTGAGACCGACTTCGTGGCCAAGGGCGCCGACTTTCAGGAACTCGCCAACAAGATCGTCGCTGAGGCGATCCGGACCCGGCCGGTCGATGCTGGTGCGCTCGGGCGCGCACCACTCAACGGCGGCACTGTCGACGACGCCGTGCAGGACGTCTCGGCCAAGATCGGTGAGAAGCTGCAGCTACGCCGGGTAGTGTCTTTTGACGGCGAGGTGGCCACCTACCTGCACCGCCGCGCCTCCGACCTGCCGCCCGCGGTGGGCGTGCTCGTCGAGTACGACGGCGGTTCGGCGGACACGGCGCGTGCGGTGGCGATGCAGGTGGCTGCCATGAAGCCGCGCTACGTCACCCGGGACGAGGTGCCGGCGGACGTGCTGGCCGACGAGCGACGCATCGCCGAAGAAACCGCTCGCAAGGACGGCAAGCCGGAGCAGGCACTACCGAAGATTGTCGAAGGCCGCCTCAACGGTTTCTACAAGGACGCGGTGTTGCTGGAGCAGTCTTCCGTGCAGGACTCCAAGAAGACCGTGAAGGCGCTTCTGGACGAGGCCGGGGTGATTGTGCGGCGCTTCGCTCGCTTCGAGGTCGGCCAGGCCTGACGCACCATGAAGGTCGACCGGCTGGTCTCTCCCGGATACCGCAGAGTGCTGCTCAAACTCGGCGGTGAGATGTTCGGCGGCGGTGGAGTCGGGGTAGACCCTGAGGTGGTCAAGGCAGTCGCGCGGCAGATCGCCGACGTGGTTGCCAGCGGCGTGCAGATGGCGGTGGTGATCGGCGGGGGAAACTTCTTCCGTGGTGAGGAACTCCACCTGGGCGGCATGGAACGGTCCCGCGGCGATTACATGGGAATGCTCGGGACGGTGATGAACTGCCTGGCCCTGCAGGATTTCCTCGAACGTGAGCACAAGATCGACACCCGGGTGCAGACGGCCATCACGATGGGCCAGGTCGCCGAGCCCTACATCCCGCGCCGGGCGATCAGGCATCTTGAGAAGGGCCGGGTTGTGATCTTCGGCGCAGGGGTGGGAATGCCCTACTTCTCCACCGACACCACCGGCGCCCAGCGCGCACTCGAGATCTGTTGCGAGGTTCTGCTGATGGGCAAGGCAGTCGACGGCGTGTACACAGCGGACCCGAAGATCGATCCTTCGGCCACGATGTTCACCCACATCACCCATCGCGAGGTGCTCGAACGCGGCCTCAAAGTAGCCGACGCGACCGCATTCAGCCTATGCATGGACAACAAGCTTCCGATCATCGTGTTCAATCTGCTCACTGAAGGCAATATCGCCCGCGCGGTACGTGGTGAGCCCATCGGCACCCTGGTCAGCTCTGAGGCATAACGGGCACAACGCTAGTTCAAGGAGCAGCCGTGATCGACGACACTCTCTTCGATGCCGAGGAGAAGATGGAGAAGGCCGTATCAGTGGCCAAGGAGGACCTCGCCACCGTCCGTACCGGTCGGGCGAGTCCGACGATGTTCTCCAAGATCGTCGTAGATTACTACGGCTCGGCCACCCCCTTGATCCAACTGGCCAGCGTCTCGGTTCCCGAGGCCCGGATGGCCGTGATCAAGCCCTACGACCCCAGCCAGCTGCGGCCGATGGAGAAGGCGATCCGGGATTCCGACCTGGGCGTCAACCCGACGAATGATGGCATGATCATCCGGGTACTCATCCCGCAGCTGTCCCAGGAACGCCGCCGGGACCTGGTCAAGGTGGCGCACGCTAAGGGCGAAGACGCCAAAGTATCCATTCGCAACATCCGTCGTAAGGCCAAGGAACAGCTCAGCCGTATCGGGCGCGACGGCGAGGCAGGTGAGGACGACGTGGCACGGGCAGAGAAGGAACTCGAGGCCTTCACGCACCGGTACGTGGGGCAGATCGACGAACTCGTCAAGCACAAGGAATCCGAACTGCTCGAGGTCTGAGTGGCTGCCAGCGGACTGCCCGAGCAACCCATTTCCGCTGTGCATCCAGAGCAGCGCCCCGACGGTCCACGGGCCGGCCGGAACCTGTGGGCCGCGATCGCGGTCGGGCTGTTGTTGGGCGGTGGGATCCTGGTCGCCCTGTTCACCGTGCGACACGTCTTCATCGGGATTGTCGCCACCGCGGTAGCGGTGTCCAGCTGGGAGCTGGCCGGGGTCCTGCGTGGGGCAGGGATACGGATCTCGCTGCCACCAGTGCTGCTCGGCGGTCAAGCCATGGTGTGGCTGGCCTGGCCGTTCGGCCGGGACGGGATACTCATCGCATTCGTCGTCACCGCGCTGGTCTGCCTGCTGTGGCGCTTTCCCCGCGGCGCGGACGGGTACGTCCGCGACGTCAGCGCGTCAGTCTTCAGCGCGACTTACGTGGGGGGTTTCGCCGCCTTCGCAACGTTGCTGGTGGTGCCCGAGGACGGGGCGGTACGGGTTCTGTGTCTGATGCTCGCCGGGGTGGGCTCGGACGTCGGAGGCTACGCCACCGGCGTGCTGGGCGGCCGGCACCTGATGGCGCCGTCGATCAGCCCGAAGAAGTCCTGGGAGGGCTTCATCGGATCACTGCTGGTCGGGACCGCGGCGGGTGCGCTATCGGTGACCTTCCTGCTGGACGGCCAGCTGTGGCGGGGAGTGTTGTTCGGGGCGGCGATCGTGCTCACCGCCACCGGAGGGGATCTGGTCGAATCACTGATCAAGCGTGACTTGGGCGTCAAGGATATGGGTACCGTGCTGCCCGGCCACGGCGGATTGATGGACCGGATGGACTCATTGCTGCCCTCGGCGGTCGTAGCCTGGCTACTGCTGAGCCTGCTCGTCCCGTCCTAGTGTTGGTTGTGGAGGTACCCGGCCTCGTCGGCGATGCTGGTCGGCGGCGGCATCACCCGCGTGGTCGGATCGATCAGCGCGAAGGTGGCCCCCGAGGGGTCGGCGACCCGCGCGATCCGTCCCAACTCGGTGTCGTAGGGATAAATCTCCACCCGGCCACCGAGGTCGAGGACCCGGTTGACCGCACCGTCGGTGCCGGTCTGCGAGTCCACCGCGAAGTGAAGCATCCAGTGCGCCGGGATGTCGCGGGCCCAATCCTCGTTCATCTGAAGTCTGGCCAGCATCGTGGGCCCGCCACGCGACCAGGTCGTGTAGTCCACGTAGCGGCCGTCACCGATCTGGTGCTGCTGGTAGCCGAACAGGTTCGCGTAGAACTCGTCGGCCTGCGCGCCGTCCCAGGTGTTCAACTCGGCCCAGATCAGCGATCCGGGGTCGGTGGTACCGAACATCCACGGCGGCCCTGGCTCCCAGAAGCCGATCACCCCGCCAGTCGGATCCGCCCCGATGAGCACGCTGCCCTGCCCAGGCGCAGCCACCGGCCCGTACAGCACCTGCCCGCCCCACTGGGTGAACACGTCGGCGGTGTGCATGATGTTGGCGCACGCGAGATACAGCCGCCAGGCCACCGGCTGGTCTGCCTCCACCGGAACGCCCGCCAGGCCGGCCACCGGTTGGCCGCCACTTAGCGCAATGGTGTAGGCCCCGTCGCCCTGGTCAGGACCGATGTCGTAGGTCCAACCGAACAATCCGGCGTAGAAGTCGCGACTGCGAGCCGGGTCAATGCTCGACACGTCGATCCAGCAGGCCAGTCCCGGAAAGAACGATGTGTCCTCGGTCACTGCGCGACAATACTCGATGCGCCTTTGGTGTCTGACGCGCGGGCACAATAGACCGGTGACCGACCCGGGCGTGCTGGCCAGTCCCAACATCTGGAACTGGCCGAAGGTCTACGAGCGGGAAAATCAGGCGGTCGACGCCGACGGGGCGCTGTGGGCAGCAGTGGCCGACCGGATCGACTGGGGCGGCGCCGACATCGTAGACATCGGCTGCGGGGACGGGTTTCATCTGCCTCGGTTCGCCGAGCGCGCCCGCAGTGTGGTCGGCGTGGAGCCATACCCGCCGTTGGTGATCCGCGCCCGCCGGCGGGTTGGTGACCTGCCAGGCGTCCGCGTCCTCGCCGGTTGCGCTCAACGGCTTCCGCTGGCCGACTCCAGCGTCGACCTGGTGCACGCCCGCGTTGCCTACTTCTTCGGCCCAGGTTGCGAATCCGGGCTGGCCGAGGCACGCCGGGTGCTGCGCCCGGGCGGGAGCATGGTCGTGATCGACCTGGACGGCACCCACGGCCCTTATGGCCAGTGGATGTGCGCGGCGGTACCCCGGTACCGGCCGGCCGCCGTCGAGGCGTTCTTCGCCGCCCAGGGTTTCGACTGCCGTCGGGTGGACACCATCTGGCGGTTCTGCAACCGTGCTGATCTGGAGGACGCCCTGCGCATCGAGTTCACTCCGAAGGTGGCGGACAAGGCCATCGTCCAGACCCCGGGATTGACCATTCCCGTCCGGTACCGGCTGCACCTGCGCCGCGAGCCCACCGTTCTCACCGTGGGACACTGGAAAGCGCGATGACTGCGCTGCCCTTGGTATTCGAGGCCCCGCGCCGCGGAATGCCGCCGCGGCATCTTGCCGACCTCGATCGCGACGAGCGCCGCGCGGTGGTGACGGAGTTGGGCGAGCCGCCCTTTCGCGCCGACCAACTGGCCCGGCACTACTTCGCGCGGCTGAGCACCAACCCGGCCGCGATGACCGACCTGCCCGCCGCCCGCCGGGATCGGCTCGTTGCGGCGCTGCTGCCGGAACTGGCCACCCCGCTGCGGCACGTCTGCTGCGACGGCGGCACCACCCGCAAGACGCTGTGGCGTGCGGCGGACGGGACCCTCACCGAGAGCGTGCTGATGCGCTACTCGGATCGGGCCACGGTGTGTATCTCCAGTCAGGCAGGCTGCGGGATGGCGTGCCCGTTCTGTGCTACCGGGCAGGCCGGGCTGACCCGCAACCTGTCCACCGCGGAGATCGTCGATCAGGTACGCGCCGCCGCAGCGGCGATGCGCGACGGTGAGCTGACCGGTGGACCCGGCCGGCTGTCCAACGTCGTGTTCATGGGCATGGGGGAGCCGTTGGCCAACTACCAGCGGGTGGTTGCCGCGGTCCGCCGGATCACTCAGCCCACCCCGGACGGGCTGGGCCTGTCTCAACGGTCGGTGACGGTGTCCACCGTGGGACTGGTGCCGGCGATCCGGCGGTTGGCCGCTGAAGGGCTGCAGGTCACCCTCGCGGTGTCGTTGCACACCCCGGACGACGAGCTTCGAGACACTCTGGTCCCGGTGAACCGTCGATGGAAGGTCGCCGAGGTGTTGGACGCCGCGCGGCTGTACGCGGACACCACGGGACGCCGGGTGTCCATCGAGTACGCGCTGATCCGCGACGTCAACGACCAGCCCTGGCGGGCTGACCTGCTCGGCCGGCTACTGCACGAACGCCTGGGCGCCCTGGTACACGTCAACCTGATCCCGCTCAACCCCACCCCGGGCAGCGAATGGGACGCCAGCCCGCGGCCCGCGCAGGAACAGTTCGTGGCTCGGGTGCGCGCATCCGGGGTGGCCTGCACCGTACGTGATACCCGCGGCCGCGACATCGCCGCCGCCTGCGGCCAACTCGCCGCATCCCACGACTAGCGAGGACACTCAAGCGCGTGCAGCTCCCCGTCATGCCGCCGGTCGCGCCGATGCTGGCCAAGCCTGCCGCCGAGATCCCCGCTGGTCAGCACTACGAACCAAAGTGGGACGGATTCAGGTCCATCATCTTCCGCGACGGCGACGAGGTGGAGATCGGCAGCCGCAAGGAACGGCCGATGACCCGCTACTTCCCCGAGGTCGTCGACGCTGTGCTCGCGAACTTCCCGCCCCGTGCGGTGATCGACGGTGAGATCGTCATCGCCGACAAGGAGCGCAACACGCTGGACTTCGAGGCGCTGCAGCAGCGCATCCACCCTGCAGCCAGCCGGGTCGCGCTGCTGTCCGGACAGACCCCGGCGAGCTTTGTCGCCTTCGACCTGCTCGCCCTGGGTGACGACGACCTCACCCAAGAACCGCTCGCGCACCGACGCGCGGCGCTGGAGGAGGCGCTCGCCGGCGCCGCTGCACCGGTGTATGTCACGTCGGCGACCCAGGACCAGGACGTCGCCCGCCGATGGTTCGATCAGTTCGAGGGTGCCGGGCTGGATGGGCTGATCGCCAAGGGTCTTGACCTGCGCTACCAGCCCGACAAGCGGGTGATGACCAAGATCAAACATGAACGCACCGCCGACTGTGTCCTCGCCGGCTACCGGCTGCACAAATCCGGTCCGGACGCCATCGGCTCGCTGCTGCTAGGCCTCTATGACGACCGGGATGTCCTCGTGTCTGTGGGCGTGGTCGGGGCGTTTCCGATGGCTCGACGCCGGGAACTGCTGACCGAACTGCAGCCGCTCGTCACCGGTTTCGACGACCACCCCTGGGCCTGGGCTTGGCAGGAGGAGGGCGAGCGCACTCCGCGCAAGTCCGAGACCAGCCGCTGGAATGCCGGCAAGGACCTGTCCTTCACCCCACTGCGCCCCGAGCGAGTCGTCGAGGTCCGCTATGACTACATGGAAGGCGTGCGCTTCCGGCACACCACCCAGTTCGTCCGCTGGCGCCCCGATCGCGAACCGCGTTCCTGCACCTACGACCAGCTCGAGCGGCCCGTCCGGTTCAACCTCGCTGACGTCCTGACGGGTACCTGACGGGCCGCTTCAGAGCGCGTCCCGGTCGGCCCACTCCAACAGCGGCTCCAGCGAGAACACCGCGTCGTCGATGCCGGCGTGCACGTCGCCCAGGCGAGCGAACCGCTCGGGAACGGTGGCCAGGGTGAAGTCACCGGGTTCGGCGTCGGGCACCTCGTTCCAGCGCAGCGGGGTGGACACCACCGCCTCGGGCACGCCGCGTACCGAGTAGGCGCCGCGGATCGTGTGGTCGCGGGTGTTCTGGTTCCAGTCGACGAACACCGCGGCGATCCGGTCCCGTTTCCACCACGCGGTGGTGACCAGCTCCGGTGCCCGCCGCTCCACCTCACAGGCGAAGGCATGGGCCGCGCGGCGCACGTCAGCGAAGCTCCAGCGTGGCTCGATCCGCACGTAGACGTGCATGCCCCGACCCCCGGAGGTCTTCGGCCAGCCCACCGCACCGAGTTCGGCGAGCACCTCCTGCACCACCGCGGCCACCTGGCGCGCCTGAGCGAAACCGGTGCCCGGTTGGGGATCCAGATCGATGCGCCACTCGTCAGGGCGCTCCACGTCGGTGCCCCGGGTGTTCCACGGATGGAACTCCACGGTGCTCATCTGCACAGCCCAGATCACGTCGGCGAGGTCGGTGACGCACAGTTCGTCGGCCCAGCGCCCGGAGGGGAAGTCCACCCGGACGGTCTGCACCCAGGGCGGAGCACCCGCAGGCAGTCGCTTCTGGTGCACCTTGGGCCCGGTGACTCCGGTGGGAAACCGGTGCAGCATGCACGGCCGGTCGCGCAACGCGCGAACGATGCCGTCACCGACCGAGAGGTAGTACTGGGCAAGGTGGATCTTGGTCTCACCCCGCGCGGGGAAGTACACCCGATCCGGGTTGGTGATCCGGACGGTCCGTTGGCCGACCTCCAGCTCGACCGGCGGACCGCCGCGGGAGCCGGCCACCCGTGCTCAGCGCCGCTTGGCTTTGCGGGCCTTGAAATGGCTGGCGATCAGCATCACCACGAGCAGCGCGCCGGGGGCGATCAGGAAGAAGTCGCCCGTGTGACCCTCGTTGTTCCCGATAAGCATCGCGAACAGGGCGAAGGCGGTGAACCAGCCAGCGATCTTGCCGGCGCGAGTGGGAGTGCCATGCCAGCCCCACGCGGCGGACGGCTCCTCGTCCGGGTCCACCCCGTTCTGGAGGGAATGCTGCTCTGCAGGGTGCTGATCGGTCGAAGCCACAGCGATATTTTCGCACATCTGCGAGGGGCCGGGCATAACACCATCGCCGTCGGGAACAATGACCAAGATGGACCTCTCGGATGGGCCACGCACGGTACTGCTGCTGGGCAGCACCGGGTCGATCGGCGTCCAGGCGCTGGATGTGATACACCGCAACCCGGATCGCTTCCGAGTGGTCGGGCTCGCCGCCGGCGGGGCGGACCCGGAGGCGCTGGCCGCGCAGGTGCTGGCGTCCGGCGCACCCGCTGTGGCGGTGGCCCGCGGCCGGGCGGCGCAGGACTTGCAGCTGGCGCTGTTCGCTGAAGCGCAGCGATGCGGGTACGAACGGGGCGGGTACCGGATGCCCCGGATCCTGGTCGGTCCGGAGGCGGTGGCCGAGATGGTCGCGACCCAGCCCGCCGACGTGGTGCTCAACGGTGTCACAGGTTCCCGGGGCCTGGCGCCGACGCTGGCCGCGCTGCGCAGCGGTGCCACCCTGGCGCTGGCCAACAAGGAGTCGCTAGTGGCTGGGGGCACACTGGTCACCCGCGCCGCCGCGCCCGGCCAGATCGTGCCGGTGGACTCCGAGCACTCGGCACTGGCCCAGTGCCTGCGCGGCGGCAGCCGGGCGGAGGTATCCCGGCTGGTGCTCACCGCGTCCGGAGGGCCCTTCCGCGGGCGCCGCAGTGAGGAGCTGGACGGGATCACCGCCGAGCAGGCCCTGGCGCACCCGACCTGGCGGATGGGGCCGGTGGTCACGGTCAACTCGGCCACCCTGGTGAACAAGGGCCTGGAGCTGATCGAGACGCACCTGCTGTTCGGTATTGCCTACGATCGCATCGACGTCGTGGTGCACCCCCAGTCGGTGATTCACTCGATGGTCACCTTCACCGACGGCTCGACGATCGCCCAGGCCAGCCCGCCGGACATGCGGTTGCCGATCGCGCTGGCACTGGGCTGGCCGGACCGTGTCGCCGATGCGGCCCCGGCCTGTGACTTCACCCACCCGGCGACCTGGACTTTCGAACCGGTCGATACCGAGACCTTCCCTGCCATCGAGCTGGCCAAGGAGGCGGGTACCGCCGGTGGGTGCGTTCCCGCGGTGTTCAACGCGGCCAACGAGGAGGCGGTGGCGGCCTTCCTCGAGCGCCGCATCTCCTTCCGTGAGATCGTCGACACGGTGGCGGCTGTACTGGGTGAGGCGCAGGGGTGGCAGGCCGACCCGACTACGGTGGAAGACGTGCTGGCCGCTGAGGACTGGTCTCGGAGCAGAGCCAGGGAACTGCTGGGCGGCGGCAGGCTCGCCCGGGTCGGTCGGGGCCAGAAGTGAGGAGTACAGCGTGACGTTCGTGCTGGGGGTAGTGCTGTTCGCGCTGGGCATCGGGATCTCCGTGGCATTGCACGAGGCCGGCCACATGTACAGCGCGAAGGCCTTCGGGATGAAGGTGCGCCGCTACTTCATCGGCTTTGGTCCTACGCTGTTCTCCTTTCGCCGGGGAGAGACCGAGTACGGCCTCAAAGCGATCCCGGCCGGTGGTTTCTGTGATATCGCGGGGATGACCGCGATGGACGAGCTACCCGATCCGGAAGACCGCAGGCGGGCGTTCTTCCGGTTCCCCACCTGGCAGCGGGTCGTGGTGCTATCGGCGGGCTCGCTGACTCACTTCGTCGTGGGCATCGTGCTGATCTACGTGATGGCGGTGTCGACCGGCCTGCCGAACCTCAACCGGGCGCCGACCCCCGCGGTGGTGTCCAAGGTCAGCCAGTGCCTCGAGGTGCGGGCCGACAATTCCTGCCAGCCTGGTTCTCCGGCGCCGGCGAGGAATGCGGGCCTGCAGCCAGGGGATCGCGTGCTGGCCGTGGCGAACACGCCGGTGCGGAACTCCGCCGATCTGATCGGTGCGATCCAGAGCCGTTCCGGTCCGACCGAGTTCCAGATAGAGCGCGCCGGTAAACAGCGTTCCGTACTGGTCGACGTGGCCCGGGTGCCGGTCTCGGCACTGGGTGGTCAGGGCGACAAGCTGGTCGGCGCGATCGGCGTGACGCCGCAGCAACCTGCGGCTGTGACGCTGCACTACAGCCCGGCGGACGCAGTAGGCAAGACCGTGACCTTCACCGGCACCATGTTCGCCAACACCTGGCTGGGACTCAAGCAATTCCCGCAGAAGATTCCAGCACTGTTCGATCGGATCGGCGGGGAAAATCGACCGGATTCGCCGGTCAGCGTGGTCGGGGCCAGCGTGCTCGGCGGCGACGCCGTGGGTTACGGCGCGTGGTGGTTCTTCCTGTTCCTGCTCTCCGCGTTCAATCTTTTCGTCGGGGTATTCAATCTGCTGCCGTTGCTCCCATTGGACGGTGGGCATATCGCGGTCAACGTCTACGAGAGTGTCCGCAACGCCGTCCGGCGGGCCACCGGCCGTCCCAACGGGCCTCCGGTGGACTACACCCGGCTGATGCCGCTGACCTATGCGATCGCGATCGTGTTCATCGGGGTGGGCGCTCTGACCATCACCGCCGACATCATCAATCCGATTCGCTTGCACCCGTGATCTTGCACCCATGACGAGGCCACCCATGATGATCGGCATGCCGGCCCTTCCACCACCGGTGCTCGCCGAGCGCCGCAAGACCCGCCAGTTGCAGGTCGGCACGGTGGGCGTGGGCAGCGACCACCCGGTATCCGTCCAGTCGATGACCACCACGCTCACTGCTGACGTCAACGCCACCCTGCAGCAGATCGCCGAGCTCACCGCGGCGGGTTGCGACATCGTGCGAGTGGCGGTGCCCAGCGCCGACGACGCCGAGGCTCTGCCGGACATCGCACGGAAGTCACGGATCCCGGTGATCGCCGACATCCACTTCCAGCCCAAGTACGTCTTCGCTGCCATCGATGCGGGCTGCGCGGCGGTGCGAGTCAACCCCGGGAACATCAAGAAGTTCGACGACCGGGTGGCCGAGATCGCCAAGGCCGCGAAGGACGCGGGCATCCCGATCCGGATCGGCGTCAACGCGGGGTCGCTGGACCCCAAGATCCTGGAAAAGTACCGCAAGGCGACCCCAGAGGCGCTGGTCGAATCCGCGTTGTGGGAGGCCAGCCTGTTCGCCGAACACGATTTCCACGACGTCAAGATCTCGGTGAAGCACCACGATCCGGTGATCATGGTGCGCGCCTACGAGCAGCTCGCAGCGCAATGCGACTACCCGTTGCATCTCGGGGTCACCGAGGCGGGGCCGGCGTTCCAGGGCACCATCAAGTCAGCTACCGCGTTCGGGGCGTTGCTCAGCCAAGGAATCGGGGACACCATCCGGGTCTCGCTGTCCGCGCCGCCGGTGGAGGAGGTCAAGGTCGGCCTGCAGATCTTGGAGTCGCTGAACCTGCGAACCCGGCGATTGGAGATCGTGTCCTGCCCGTCCTGCGGCCGGGCCCAGGTCGATGTGTACAAGCTCGCTGAGGAGGTGACCGCCGGCCTGGAGGGCATGGAGGTGCCGCTGCGGGTGGCCGTGATGGGCTGCGTGGTCAACGGACCTGGGGAGGCCCGCGAGGCCGACCTCGGGGTGGCCTCGGGCAACGGCAAGGGACAGATCTTCGTCCGCGGCAAGGTGATCAAGACTGTGCCCGAGGCGCAGATCGTCGAGACGCTCATCGAGGAGGCCTTCCGCTTGGCGGAGGGCTCTTAGGGACTCCTTCGGTCTCGCTCATTCGGCTGTTCTGGCAGGCTAGGCGGTGTGCTGAAGTATGCGGGCGCGCGCCTGCTGGATGACCGGGATGTGCGCAGCGTCCGTGCGGCGCTGGCCACCGACCCGGTGATGTCCTGCATGGTGGCCGCCCGGATCGAAAACGGCGGCCTGGATCCGTGGCGCCTCGGCGGGGAGCTGTGGGGGTTCGCCGATAATCCGCACGGTGCGCTGGACGGGTTGTGCTTTTCTGGTGCCAACCTCGTGCCCCTGTGCGGCGGCCCGTCGGCGATCCGGGCCTTCGCAGACCGGGCGGCGCGGCGGACCAGGTGCTGCTCGTCAATGGTGGGACCGGCCGATCAGGTGCTCGGCCTGTGGTCGGAGTTGTGTGAGAGTTGGGGCCCGGCCCGCGAGGAGCGGTTGAACCAGCCGTTGATGGTGCTTGCCGAGTCGCCCTGGGTGCCCCCGGACCCACTGGTGCGGCCGGTGCGTTCCGACGAGTTGGACTGCTACCTGCCAGCTGCGGTGGCGATGTTCACCGAGGAGGTCGGGGTCGATCCTCGATTGCCCGACGGCGGTGCCGGCTACCGGGCCAGGGTGAAGGAGTTGATCTCGACCGGGCGGGCGTTCGCTCGGTTCGAGGCCGGTGAGGTCGTGTTCAAGGCTGAGATCGGGGCGATGTCGGCTACTGTGGGTCAGATTCAGGGGGTGTGGGTGCACCCGGAACGGCGTGGACATGGGTTGGCGGCGGGTGCGACGGCGGCCGTGGTGGCCCGACTTCAGGGGATGGGCCGGGTCGCCAGCCTGTACGTCAACGCCTACAACCAGGCGGCTCGCGCTGCGTACCGGCGAGTCGGTTTCACCCAGGTGGGCTGCTTCGCTACGGTGCTGTTCTGAACCGTCTAGCGGCATACTCGCGCCCGTGTCCCGACTACGTCTGGTAGCCGCCCTCCTGGCGGCACTGATGGCAGCGCTGCTGGCGGGCTGCGGCATCTTCGGGGCTGATCCGCGCGATGCCGCGCAGTCGTTTCTCGACGCCTTAGGCAGGGGCGACGCTGCCAGTGCCGGGCAGTTTACCGACCAACCGGTCGCCGCCACTGAGCTGATCCGCCACGTCCGTGACGAACTGAAGCCCCAGCACGTGCAGCTCACCGTGGGCGACGTCCGTTCCGGCGACCATATCGCCTCGGCTTCCTTCGCCGCGGTCTGGGATCTGGGAAGGGGCCGGCAGTGGCGCTACTCCGGTGCCTTCCAGCTGGTGCCCGCGAACTCCGCGGGCGGCTGGCTGGTGCGGTGGAGTCCAGCGGTGCTGCACCCGCGCCTGGGCGCGAATCAGTTCGTGACGCTGCGCGAGGAGGCGACCGAACCGCCCCCGGTGGTCGACCGCACCGGGACGCCCTTGCTCACCTCCCAAACCGTCGTCACCGTCGCGCTCGACCGCAGCGCAACTCCGGATCTGGCCGCAGCTGCCGGCAAGCTGGCGAGTGCCCTGGGGCGTTTCGATCCCCAGATCACCCAGCAGTCGATCATGACGGAAGCCAACGCAGCCCCGGCGGGACAACCCAGTGCGGTGGCTGTGCTTCGCCAGCAGGACTACGACGCGGTACGGGATCAGATCGACGGGCTCCCCGGCGTGAGCTTTCCCACCCAGCAGCGGCTCCTCGGACCGGACCGCGACTACGCCTCCCAGCTGGTGCCGGGCATCCGCAAGGTGGTCGAGGACCAGCTCGAGAACGCCGCGGGTTGGCGCATCGTGACGGTGACCGCGACGGGGCAGGAGGTCGACACCCTCGCCGCCGAGCCGCCCCGTCCGGTGCCGACGCTGACTGCCACCGTCGACCACGCCGTGCAGGTCGCCGCCGAACGCGCTGTCGACGCGGTGCCCGACCCGGCGATGATCGTGGCGATCCAGCCCTCCACGGGGGAGATCCTGGGCGTCGCGCAGAACAATCCGGCCGATGCGCAAGGCGCGCTGTCGCTGACCGGACGGTTCCCGCCGGGGTCCACTTTCAAGATGGTCACGGCGTCGGCGGCCATGCAGTCCAAGCAGGTCACACCGAGCTCGCCGGTGGCCTGCCCGGCGACCACCATCGTCGGGGAGCGGGTAGTGCCTAATGACCACCTGGTCGACCTGGGCACAGTGCCGCTGCACACCGCTTTCGCCAACTCCTGCAACACCACGTTCGCCCAACTGGCAGCCCGGCTGGGAACTGGCGGGCTGACCGACGCGGCGCATCAGATGGGCATCGGGATGGACTA
Source organism: Pseudonocardiaceae bacterium (assembly GCA_036266995.1). GTDB lineage: Bacteria > Actinomycetota > Actinomycetes > Mycobacteriales > Pseudonocardiaceae. Next base: position 19,499 of record DATAWX010000041.1, read on the forward strand.
CGCCATCGCCGGCGCCACTGTCGTCACCGGTCAGGTCCCCCCCGCTGAGTCGATGGTGCGGCGGGCGGAGAACGGATTCGGGCAGGGCCGGGTGGTCGCCAGCCCGTTCGGTATGGCGTTGGTGGCCGCGACGATCGATGCCGGCGGGCAGCTCCCCACCCCGATTCTGATCAGGGGAATGCCGACTCAGACGGCGCTGGGACCGGTGCCGCCGGTGCCACGCGATGTCGCCGAAGCGGTGCGGGCGATGATGCGGGAAGCAGTGACCGGGGGTACCGCGAAATCCTTGGCGGGTCAGAGCCAGCTGTTCGGCACGACCGGGACCGCGGAGGACGGCCCGGCCGGCGCGAATGGCTGGTTCGTCGGCTTCCGCGGGGACCTCGCGTTCGCCACTCTCGTCGTCGGCGCGGGATCATCCGTCCCGGCCTTGGACGTCTCCGGGCGCTTCCTGTCCGCACTAGGTTCTGGCTGACCGGCATTGAGTGCATAGAGTGGGGGTATGCCCGTGAGAACCCCGTTGCGTCCAGGCCGCCAGACTCCGATGCGTCCGGTCCCCCCGGCGATCCGGCGGCCGGACTACGTCGGCAAACCCGGGCCCAGCCCATGCACCGAACCGTGGACCCAGCCGCCCGAGCTGATCGAGGCGATGCGGGTAGCGGGAAGGATCGCCGCCCAGGCGCTCGCCGAGGGCGGCCGGGCGGTGCGGCCCGGGGTCACCACCGATGACGTCGATCGGGTGGTACACGAGTTCCTGCTCGACTGCGGCGCGTATCCCTCGACCCTGGGTTACAAGAGTTTTCCCAAGTCCTGCTGCACGTCGCTGAACGAGGTGATCTGTCACGGCATCCCGGACTCGACCGTGATCGAGGACGGTGACATCGTCAACATCGACGTCACCGCGTTCATCGGCGGTGTCCATGGCGATACCAACGCCACCTTCCTCGCCGGTGCGGTCTCCGAGGAGGACCGCCTTCTGGTCGAGCGGACCCACGAAGCGATGATGCGCGGCATCCGCGCGGTACGACCGGGCCGGGCGCTCAACGTGATCGGTCGGGTCATCGAGGCCTACGCCAAGCGCTTCGGCTATGGAGTGGTCCGCGATTTCACCGGCCACGGCATCGGGCGTTCCTTCCATGGCAAGTTGGTCGTGTTGCACTACGACGAGCCGTCCGTGGACACCGTCTTGGAGCAGGGAATGACCTTCACCATCGAACCGATGATCACGCTCGGCGCGATCGACTACGACGTGTGGGCCGACGGGTGGACGGTGACGACCAAGGACAAGGCGCGCACCGCGCAGTTCGAGCACACCCTCGTCGTCACCGCCGATGGGGCGGAGATCTTGACCCTGCCGTAGTCATGCCCGCAATCAAGCCCGGGGCGCTGCTCGTCGCCGGCACCACCTCGGACGCGGGCAAGAGCGTGCTGGTGGCCGGGATCTGCCGGTGGCTGGCCCGTCGCGGGATATCAGTGGCGCCGTTCAAGGCGCAGAACATGTCCAACAACTCGGTCGTGACCCCCGACGGTGGGGAGATCGGCCGAGCTCAGGCAATGCAGGCCGCGGCGTGCGGCATCGAGCCGGAGGTGCGGCTCAATCCGGTCCTGCTCAAACCAGGCAGCGACCGCTGCGCCCAGGTCGTGGTACTCGGCCACGCTGCCGGCATGGTATCCGCGGCGTCCTACCGAAACCGTAAGGCTGAACTGCTCGACGTCGTGGTGGGCGCGTTGACCGAGCTACGAGCCGAGTACGAGGTGGTGATCTGCGAGGGCGCCGGATCACCCACCGAGATCAATCTCCGGTCCACCGATATCGCCAATATGGGACTGGCCCGGGCCGCGGGACTGCCGGTGCTGGTGGTCGGGGACATCGACCGCGGCGGCGTGCTCGCGCATCTGTTCGGTACGTTGGCTCTGCTGTCGGGAGCCGACCAGGCGTTGGTGGCCGGATTCGTGATCAACAAATTCCGCGGCGATCCGGATCTGCTGGCTCCTGGTCTCGCGCAGTTGCAGGCACTGACCGGCCGGCGCAGCTACGGCGTGCTGCCGTTTTGCGACTCGTTGTGGCTTGATGCCGAGGACTCACTGGCGCACACCGCCGATGGCGTGGTCGGCCGGCCGGCCCCGCCGGAGGGCACGCAGTGGCTGCGAGTGGCCGCGGTGCGGCTGCCGCGGATCTCCAATGGCACCGACGTCGAGGCGTTGGCCTGCGAGCCTGGGGTGGCGGTCCGCTATGTCACCGAGCCGTCCCGCCTGGCCGACGCTGACCTGGTGGTGCTGCCCGGTTCGAAATCCACCGTGGCGGACCTGTCCTGGCTAAACCGGACGGGTCTGGCCGCCGCAGTCATGGCACACGCCGGCGCCGGCCGTCCGGTGTTGGGTATCTGCGGCGGCTACCAGATGCTGGCGCGCCGCATCACCGACCACGTCGAGTCCGGCGCCGGGGAGGTGGCTGGTCTGGGACTGCTCGACCTCGAAGTGGTCTTCGATCCCGTCAAACACCTGGCGCGCCCGTCCGGTACTGCGCTGGGAGAGCCGGTGGCCGGCTACGAGATACACCACGGTCGGGTGGCACATCGCGGTGACCCACCGCTGGTAGCGGGTCCCGACGACGGGTCCGATGGCGGCCACGTGCTGGGCACCCACTGGCACGGACTCTTCGAGAACGACGCCTTCCGGCGAGCCCTGCTGCGACGGGTGGCCCACCTTGCCGACCGGCCCGGTTTCCGACCCGCGCCGGACACCAGCTTCGCCGCGTTGCGGGGCGCCCAACTAGACCTGCTCGGCGACCTGGTTGCCGCGCACTTGGACACTGACGCGCTGCTCGACCTGATCGAACACGGCTCCCCGCCCCAACTCCCCATCGTCGCGCCAGGTGCCGACCAACCTTAGGAGAACAACCTGGCTCTCGCGGGAAATCCGTCGGGGTGGTTGCCGTTGCGGCCGCTTGCCCTGTTGGCGCTGGTCTCCGCTATCCCCACCCCGTAAGCATGGACCGTTCCCGATGCGTCTACCCACAGCGTTTCCTGGGCGAGTCTGCGCGCCAAGTCACGGCTGCGGATCCGGTGCTTACCCGCAATCCTCCGCACACCCAGCCGATGCGCCCACGACCGGTCGAGATAGATCCAATGGTCCGGGCGGCGGCTGCGGTCGACCTTGCGTCTCATTAGGTTCTCCTTCAAGGGCTTCGCTGTTGTTATCAGGTCGGCCATAGCAACTCTGCCTTTATGCAGTAGTTACCTACGCGACGAGCCGCAATGGGTATTCGCGGCCCGCCGGACAGGAAATTTTCTGAATAGTCAGTGACTCAATCTCCACGGCGAGCGTCTATAGCTGAAATTTCAGAGCTGGAGAGTACATGTGCCCCCTAATTCTTGCCATGGCACAGCTCAAGAACGTCATGGTTTCGGCTGACGCGGTTGAACCTAACCGAGGCGCTCCATGCTCCGCAAGAAGGTTGGCGGTAACCGCCGTCACATGCATCGCGTCGTATTGTTAGCCCCATCACGTCACCTCCTGGAATGTTACCTTATCGTGAATTTCAACGGGAGCTGCGGCGAGTAGTGAGCTACCGCGGTACTCTGGGGAGACTTGGTCTGACCAGACTTGACCTAGTACGCTCGACCCAAGATCAAAGAGATCAGTTCATCTAGCCCGGGCGACGGCAAGCCGGTCGCCCGGTTGGTGCCGCTGCAGCGCACTGCGGCACCGCGCCAGCTTGGTCTGCTGAGGGGAAAGATCTGGATGTCGCCGGACTTCGACGAACCGGACCAGGAACTGATCGATCTCATGGAGAACGGGCCGATCGTCGCAAACGAGGCCGCTCAGCCGTGAGGTTGCCGCTCGACAGCCAGGTTGTGCTCTGGTCATTGCAGCGCCCGGAACGATTGCCCGCGGAAATCGTCGCCGCGATCACGAATCCGGTGAACTCCGTCGACGTCTCGGTGGCGTCGCTGAGGGAGCTCGCGATCAAGCAGTCGATCGGCAAGCTCACGGTGGACGGCGACCTTCGTGAGCACCTGACAGGCCTTCGCCGAACTGCCGGTCATGCCGGCGTGACGCGCGGCTCCAACACACACCCGCGACCTGACGAACGTCACGGCGGTTCACTGAGGTTAGCCTCGCTGGAGTGCGGATCCTGCTGCTGTCCACTGCTGATACCGACCTGCTCGCCGCCCGGGCCTGCGGTGCTGATTACCTGCTCGCCAACCCGGCCCGGACCGAGCCCACCGACTTGCCCGCGCTGCTCCATGGGGTGGACATCGTGGTACTCCGGTTGCTCGGCGGCCGCCGAGCCTGGGAGGAAGGCCTCGACGCGTTGCTGGGCGCTCGGCTGCCGACGGTGTGCCTGGGCGGTGAGGCGACCCCGGACGCGGAGCTGATGGCGAGCTCCACGGTCCCGGCGGGGGTGGCGGCGCAGGCGCTGCGCTACCTGGTCGCCGGCGGACCAACGAACCTGGCCGAGCTGGGCCGGTTCCTGTCCGACACGTTGCTACTCACCGGGGAGGGCTTCGAGCCGCCGTCGCCTACCCCCGAATACGGCGTGCACGACCTGCGTGAGCCGCAATCGGGACGCCCGACCGTGGGTATCGTGTTCTACCGGGCGCACGCGCTGGCCGGGAACACCGGTTTCGTCGACGTTCTGGCTGACGCGTTGCGCGCCGCCGGAGCCAACGCGCTGCCGGTGTTCTGCGGCTCGCTGCGAGGATTGGGCGACGCGCAGGCTGACGGGCTCCGTGCGCTGCTGGGTCGTTGCGACGCGGTGGTGACCACAGTGCTCGCCGCGGGTGGCAGCGGTGGAGCCGACGAGGAATCCTGGGACGCCGGAGCGCTGGCCGCACTGGATGTCCCAGTGCTGCAAGGCCTGTGCTTGACCTCCTCAAGGGCCGCGTGGCAGGGCAGCGACGCGGCACTGTCGCCGATGGACGCCGCCATGCAGGTCGCCATCCCGGAGTTCGACGGTCGGCTGGTGTCGGTGCCGTTCTCCTTCAAGGAGCCGGGCCCCGACGGGATCCCGATCTACCTGGCCGACCCCGAGCGGGCCGAGCGGGTCGCGGGAATCGCCATGGCGTTGGCCCGGCTGCGGAAGGTGCCTGCATCCGACAAGCGGCTGGCGATCGTGCTGTCCGCGTACCCGACCAAACATTCCCGGATCGGCAACGCCGTGGGGCTGGACACCCCCGCGTCGGCCGTGGTGTTGCTGCGCGCGCTCGCCGAGGCCGGCTACGACCTCGGCGGCTCCGACCACGATGACCTGGACCTCGAGGGCTTGGAAGGCGACGTCCTGATCCACCGGCTGATCGCGGCCGGCGGCCACGACGTGGAATGGCTCACCGAGGACCAGATGGCGAGCTCGGCCATCCGGGTACCCACCGATCAGTATGCCCGGTGGTTCGCTGCCCTGCCCTCGGCGTTGCGAGACAAGGTCGTGGCGACCTGGGGTGAACCGCCCGGGCAGCTGTACGTTTCCCAAGGCGCTATCTATGTCGGCTCGCTGTTGTTCGGCAATGTCGTGCTGCTCATCCAGCCACCGCGTGGATTCGGTGAGAACCCGGTGGCGATCTACCACGATCCCGAGCTGCCCCCCTCACATCAGTATCTGGCCGCCTACCGCTGGCTGGAAAACTCATTCGGTGCGCACGCGGTGGTGCACCTGGGCAAGCACGGCAACCTGGAATGGTTGCCCGGCAAGGGGCTGGGACTGGCGGCGCAGGATGCCCCGGACGCGGTGCTGGGCAACCTGCCGCTGGTGTACCCGTTCATCGTCAACGACCCTGGTGAGGGCACCCAGGCCAAGCGCAGGGCGCACGCCACCATCGTCGATCACCTGATCCCGCCGATGGCCCGGGCTGACACCTACGGCGACCTGGCTCGTCTCGAGCAGCTGCTCGACGAGTACGCCACTATGGCGGCGCTGGACCCGGACAAGCTCCCCACGCTGCGCGGACAGATCTGGACGCTGATCCAGAGCGCTCAGCTGCACCACGATCTGGGTGCGGACGCGCCGCCGGGCGACGACGATTTCGATGACTTCGTGCTGCACCTCGACGGCTACCTGTGCGAGATCAAGGACGTGCAGATCCGTGACGGGCTGCACGTGCTGGGCCGCGCCCCCGAGGGCGATGAGCTGATCAATGACGTGCTCGCGGTGCTGCGGGCGCGCCAGGTTTTCGGTTCGGGGCAGCCGCTGCCAGGGTTGCGCGCGGCGATCGCCGAGTGGATCGGGCTTGACGAGCAGGTGCTGCTCGAGGCGCCGGGAGCATCGGTCAAGGCGCCCGGGCAGGCTGTGGCCCGGGCGAGTGAGGTTGTCGATTTGCTGGAGGCGACCGCGGCAACGCTGCTGCGTTACCTCGCCGAGCCGGGTCCCGGCCGGGATCCGTGGACGGCCGGCCTCGCCCATGATGCAGTGGTCGAATGCCTCGGCGATCTGGTCGGCGACGCCGTCCGCGATAGCGAAGGGGTGGAGGCCGTACTGCGGTTCGCGTGCACGGAGCTGGTGCCCCGGTTGGCCGGCACCCCCGCAGAGATCAGCAACGTGCTGCGGGCTCTGGACGGGCGGTTCGTCGAGCCGGGACCCTCTGGTTCGCCTACCCGCGGTCTGGTCTCGGTGCTGCCGACCGGACGAAACTTCTACTCGGTGGATCCGAAGTCGATCCCGACCCGCAACGCCTTCGACGTGGGCACCGCCCTGGCCGACTCGTTACTCGCACGCCACCGTGCCGACACCGGGACCTGGCCCGCGTCGGTGGGTCTGACCGTCTGGGGCACCAGCGCCATGCGCACCCAGGGTGACGACATCGCTGAGGTGCTGGCGCTCCTCGGTGTCCGTCCAACCTGGGACGATGCATCCCGCCGGGTCACCGGACTGGAGGTGCTCGGGCTCGATGAGCTCGGCCGGCCCCGCATCGACGTGGTGCTGCGCATCTCCGGCTTCTTCCGGGATGCCTTCCCGCACGTGGTCGCGTTGCTCGACGATGCGATCGCTGCCGTCGCGATGCTGGATGAGCCGGCGGAGCACAACTTCGTCGCCGCGCACTACCGAGCTGACCTCGCCACGCACGGTGACGAGAGGCGGGCCCGGACCCGGATCTTCGGCTCCAAGCCCGGCGCGTACGGCGCCGGATTGTTGCCGCTGATCGACAGCCGGCAGTGGCGCACCGATGCCGATCTCGCCGAGGTATATGCAACCTGGGGGGGTTACGCCTACGGGCGAGGGCTCGACGGTGCCGCGGCGCGCGGCGATATGGAGCTCGCCTTCCGGCGCATCACGGTGGCCGCCAAGAATGTTGACACCCGCGAACACGATATCGCCGATTCCGACGACTACTTCCAGTACCACGGCGGGATGGTCGCGATGGTGCGCTCCTTGACCGGCAGCAATCCGGCCGCCTACGTCGGTGACTCCGCGATACCGCACGCCGTGAAGACCCGTTCACTGGCGGAGGAGACTCGCCGGGTTTTTCGGTCCCGCGTGGTCAACCCGCGCTGGATCGGCGCCATGCAACGGCACGGCTACAAGGGCGCCTTCGAGCTGGCCGCCACAGTGGATTACCTATTCGGCTTTGACGCCACCGCAGGCGTCGTCGAGGACTGGATGTATCACCAGCTCGCCGAGTCATACATCTTCGATTCCGGCGTCCAGGAGTTCCTGCGGAAATCCAATCCGTGGGCGCTGCGCGGGATGACCGAGCGGCTACTGGAGGCCGCCGACCGGGGCCTGTGGGACCAACCCGATCCGGCGGATCTCGACGCGCTGAGGGCGATCTACCTGGACCTCGAGGGCGATTTGGAGGGACCCTGAGCAGTCAGTGCCCATCGGTGCTGAAATGCATGAAATCCACTGGCGCCGACCACCGCCCACCCCATTTCCAGCCGGCTGACTCGAACGCGGTCACCGCCACGCCGCCGTCCACCACCATGCCCGAGCGCACCCAGTCCCGGTCGAGATAGGACGACGCCAGCTCGGGCAACACGAGGTCGCCTTTGACAGAGGGGTTGTCGAACGGGTTGAGGTCGATGGCCAGCCCGTAGGCTTTGGCCGACCATTGGCTCTGCCCAGGGGTTTGGTGGCAGACAAAGGCGTTGGTGTTGTTGCCGTCCCCCGTCGGCGGCAACTTCAGCTCGGCTTCCGTTGTGATCCGCATCTCCTCGATGGGAAAGCCGGCGGCGAACAGTCGCTTGAAGACACCCAGCACGGTCTGCGCGACAGTGGCGTTGACGATCATCTCGCCGGTATGCGCGCGGGCGTCAAAGCCGCGGAAAGACATGGTGAGGTAACGCAGTTGGTCGGGTTTCACCGGACAGACCGGCTTCCAGGTGCTGCGCCCCAATACCTGTGGGGGCACCGGGCTGATCGTTGACTGGAACGAGGTCGAGGTGGGCGGCGGCAGCAGATCGACGGTGGGTAGCCGCCGGTTCACCAGCGCGGCAGGAGTGGACTGCGCCATGCCGTACCCATCCGGTCGCCGGGGCAGCGGCTTGGCTCCTAACACCCACGGAGCCACCGGCTCGTGGGTAGCAGGGGCCGCCGGCTGGGATATGGGGGCCTGCTCGACTACGGGAGCCTGCTGGCTGGTGTTGCCACACGCGGCCATGGTGCTGCCACACGCTGCTATCAAGGAACCTACGAGCAGCGAGATCAGGTTCCACCTCAGAGTGAGCCGCCAGGGCCGATGGTGCGCCACAGCTCCACGATGTCAGACCTTCTGGTAGGCAGGAGCTGTGGGCAACACCGTGTTACACCGCAGGCTCGCCGCCGACCTGTCGACCGCCATGATTTACGCCCTGCTGCGCTTGCGGGTCGAGGTGTTCGTGGTCGAGCAGGGCTGTCCTTATCAGGAGCTCGACGGGCATGACCTGGAGCGGACGACCCGGCACTACTGGCTTGCGCCCGACGAGGCGATCGAGGAGCCGCAGGCCACTCTGCGACTGTTGGAGCCCGTCGAGGGTCAGTTCCGGATCGACCGTGTCTGCACGACCCGGCAGGCCCGCCGTCAAGGTGCGCTCCGGCGACTGCTCCAGGCGGCGCTGGGCGAGGTGGGTGATGCCCCCTGCGTCCTGGACTCGCAGCCCTACTGCGTTGAGCTTTTCGGTTCTTTCGGCTTCATGGTGAACGGGCCGGAGTTCACCGAGGGCGGCATCCCGCTCGTGCCGATGCGTCGCGACGCGTCGGCACGGGTTCGCTGAACCATGGGTGTGTCCCGATATCCGTTCTCCGCGATCGTTGGGCACGACGACCTCCGGTTGGCGTTGCTGCTGACCGCAGTACATCCGGGGATCGGTGGGGTGCTGGTCCGCGGTGAGAAGGGCACTGCTAAATCGACCGTGGTCCGGGCGCTGTCGGCGCTGCTACCAGCGGTGACCGCGGTGCCGGGTTGCCGCTTCGGTTGCGACCCGGCGGCCCCCGACTCCACCTGCCCAGACGGACCGCACACCGCCACAACGGGGCAGTCGATCCGGCCGGCCCGGCTGGTCGAACTCCCGGTCGGCGCCACCGAAGACCGGCTGGTGGGCTCGCTGGATCTGCAGCGCGCGCTGACCGAGGGTGTCTCGGCGTACCAGCCCGGCCTGCTCGCCGCGGCGCACCGCGGGGTGCTCTACGTCGACGAGGTCAACCTGCTACCCGACCATCTCGTCGACGTGCTGCTCGATGCCGCCGCGATGGGTCGCGCACACGTGGAACGAGACGGCGTATCGGTCTCGCATGCCGCGTCGTTCCTGCTGGTCGGCACGATGAATCCAGAGGAGGGCGAGCTACGCCCGCAGCTGCTGGATCGGTTCGGGCTCACCGTCGAGGTGGTGGCTTCCCGCGATGTCGAGACGCGAGCCGAAGTGATCCGCCGGCGGCTGCGTTACGAGGCGGACCCAGCTGGCTTTGCGGCGGTGTGGCATCCCGAGGACGCCGCCCTCGCCGAACGGATCACCGTGGCCCGAACCGTGTTGCCGACGGTGGCGTTGGCTGATGGCGAGCTGCGCCGGATCGCCGCGGTGTGTGCGGCGTTCGAGGTGGATGGGATGCGGGCCGATCTGGTGTTGGCCCGCACTGCCATGGCACACGCCGCCTGGCGGGGAGTCGTCGCGGTAGGCGAGGAGGACATCCGGGTCGCCGCGGCACTGGCGTTACCGCACCGCCGCCGCCGCGACCCGTTCGACCAGCCCGGCTTGGACAGCGAGCAGCTGGAGCAAGCCCTACGCACGGCGGAAGAACCCCCCGACGATCTCCCCGACCCGCCGCCCAACGACGGCGGTAGGGACAATTCAGCAGCCGATAGACCCGACATGTCTCCCTCTCGTGGTGAGAGCTCCGGTATGGCGCCGCAGCGTCCAGTGCCGGCGCCGGCGGCGCCGTTTCGGGCGCGGCTGTTGAGGGTGCCCGGCGTTGGTTCCGGGGAGCCTGGGCGGCGATCGGCGGCGACGACCAGGACTGGGCGCATGATCCGGGCGGCCGTCTCCGAGGGCAGTGGGCTGCACCTGTTGGGCACCCTGGCGGCCGCCGCGCCCCACCAGCGCGACCGCGGGCGCCGCGGCCCTGGTCTGGTGGTGCACCGAGCCGACGTCCGGCGGGCGGTGCGGGTGGGGCGGGAGTCGAACCTGGTGCTGTTCGCCGTCGATGCGTCCGGGTCGATGGCGGCCCGGGCCCGGATGTCCGCGGTCACCGGCGCGGTGCTGTCCCTGCTGCGCGACGCCTACCAGCGCCGGGACAAGGTGGGGCTGATCACCTTCCGGGGTACCGAGGCGCAGCTGATGCTACCACCCACGTCGGCGGTGGATGCCGCGGTTGCCCGCCTGAGCGCGTTGCGCACCGGAGGGCGCACACCGCTGGCTGCCGGGCTGCTGCGCTCAGCTCGGGTGCTGGCCGCCGAGCGGCTGCGCGACGCCGACCGGCGGGCGTTGCTCGTGGTGCTCACCGACGGGCGGGCCACCCACGGCGGGATGGACTCCGCGTTGATCGCGGCCGGCCTGCTGCGTCGCGACGGGGTGGCGTCGATCGTGGTGGACTGTGAGTCCGGACCGGTCCGGCTAGGCCTGCCCGACCGGCTGGCGGTGGCGCTGGGCGGTGGGTGCGTGCGACTGGAGGAGCTGTCCGCCGACGCGGTGGCCGACGTGGTCCGGTCCGCGAGATCCGCTGCCTAATCTGCTGCCTGAACGGAGGTTCAGATGCCCCAAGGCGCACCTGTCACCGTCCCCGACGACGGGCTGTCCACCCGGCAGCGGCGCAACCGGCCGCTGCTGATCGTCCACACCGGAGCGATGAAGGGCAAGTCCACAGCTGCCTTCGGCATGGCGTTGCGGGGTTGGAGCGCCGGCTGGTCCATCGGGGTGTTCCAGTTCGTCAAGTCCGCGAAGTGGAAGGTGGGGGAGCAGGCCGCGTTCCAGGCGCTACATGATGTGCATCAGCGGACCGGGCAGGGCGGGCCGGTCGAGTGGCACAAGATGGGCGAGGGCTGGTCCTGGGCGCGCAAGCAGGGCAGCGCCGACGACCACGCCGCCGCCGCGGCGCAGGGCTGGGCGGAGATCGCCCGCAGGCTGGCCGAGCAGGTCCACGACCTCTACGTACTCGACGAGTTCAGCTACCCGCTGCAGTGGGGCTGGGTGGACACCGATGAGGTGCTGGCCACGCTGGCCGACCGGCCGGGCCGGCAACACGTCGTGATCACCGGCCGCAACGCGCCGCCGGCGCTGATCGCCGCCGCCGACCTGGTGGTGGAGATGACCAAGGTCAAGCACCCGATGGACGCCGGGCAGAAGGGCCAGCGCGGCATTGAGTGGTGAACCGCTCGTGAGTGGGAAACAGTGTTATAACACTGTTTCCCACTCACGAGCGGTGGTGATCGCCGCTCCCGCGTCGGGCGCCGGCAAGACCACGTTCGCCACCGGGTTGATGGCCGCGCTGCGGCGGCGGGGCACCACGGTGGCCGGGTTCAAGGTCGGCCCGGACTACATCGATCCTGGCTACCACGCGCTGGCGACGGGGCGACCCGGCCGAAACCTCGATCCGGTGCTGGTCGGCGAGCAACGCGTCGCGCCGCTGGCCGCCTACGGTGCCGCCGGGGCGCAGCTCGCGATCGTCGAGGGCGTGATGGGTCTGTTCGACGGTCGCACCGGGACGGCTGGCTACGGCTCGACGGCGCATGTCGCGGCCCTGCTGGGGGCTCCCGTTGTGCTGGTCGTCGACGTGCGTGGCCAGGGCCGCAGCCTCGCCGCGCTGCTGCACGGGTTCCAGTCCTTCGACGACAACGTCCGGATCGCCGGGGTGGTGCTCAACCGGGTCGGCTCGGCGCGTCACGAACAGGTCTGCCGGCAGGCCTGCGTCGAGGTGGGCCTGCCGGTGCTCGGTGCGCTGCGGCGAGACGCCGCGTTGGCGGTGCCATCGCGGCACTTGGGCCTGGTCACCGCCGCCGAACATGCCACCGCCGCGCGCGTGGTGGCGCGCTGGGCCGACGCGGTGGCCGCGCAGGTCGACCTGGACACGGTGACGTCGCTCGCCGCGCCGGCGCCGGCGGCGGCGCGCTGGGACCCGACCGCTGAGGTCGTCGTGGTGGGCGGGGCGCCGGTGGTCGCGGTGGCCGCGGGGCCAGCCTTCACCTTCGGCTATCCCGAGCATGCTGAACTGCTCGCCGCGGCCGGGGCCGAAGTGGTGCCGTTCGACCCGCTGCGCGACGAGTCGCTGCCGCCTGGTACCGCTGGTCTGGTGCTACCCGGCGGGTTCCCGGAATGCCACACCGAGGCCCTGTCGGCAAACGCTGCACTGCGTGCGGAGATCGCCGCCCTGGCCCACCGCGGGGCTCCGGTGCACGCCGAATGTGGTGGGCTGATGTACCTGTGCCGCTCGGTTGACGGCGCCCCCATGTGTGGGGTGCTCGACGCCGAGGCGGCGATGACCGCGCAGCTGGTTCTGGGCTACCGCGACGCGGTGGCGTTGCGCAGCTCGGTGCTGCACCCGGCCGGGGCCAGGGTCAGCGGTCACGAGTTCCACCGCACCACCGTCATCCCTCGCGCGGGTGACCCCGCCTGGGCCTGGAGCGGGGCGCAGCCCGAGGGATTCGTGCAGGGCGCGGTACACGCGTCGTTCCTGCACACCCACCCTGTCGCGCATCCAGCAGCGGTGGCACGCTTCGCGATGAGCTGCGTGAAGGGTTAGGTCGCCACCGTGGAGCTGATCGGGATCGGGGTGGGTCCGGGGGACCCGGATCTGCTGACCGTTGCCGCGGTCCGTGAGCTGTGCTGCGCGGGGCGGGTCTTCGTTCCGGTGATGGCCGCTGACGTGGCGGGCCGCGCCGAGGCGGTGGTGCGGGCGCACCTGACACATGACCGGCTGGAACGGTTGGTGTTTGCGCTGAACGACGACGTCGCCGGGTCGCAGCGACGGCGCCACGACTGTTGGGACGCCGCCGCCGCGCGGGTAGTGGCGCACCTCGGCGAACACGGCGGCAGCGCCGCCTTCGCCACCCTCGGTGACCCGTCGGTGTACTCGACCTTCGGTTACCTCGCCAAGACGGTCAGCGACCTGCTGCCCGGTATCCGGATCCGCACCGTGCCGGGTATCACCGCGATGCAGGCTGCGGCTAGTGCCACCGGCCTGACTCTGGTCGAAGGATCCGAACCGCTCACTCTGCTCCCGATGACCCGCGATCTCGCCGCTTTGGATGATGCGCTGGCCCGGAGTGGGACGGTGGTCGCCTACAAGGGTGGCCGCCGGCTGGCGCAGCTACGCGAGCGGATCGCCGCCGCCGGTGCGCTGGACCGAGCCTGGTGCGCGGCGCATGTCGGTACCCCAGACGAGCAGATCACCCTCTTGGCGGAAACCGATACCGCAGCCTACCTGTCGACGGTGGTGGTCCTGCCGCCGCGCAGCGGCAGAGGTGCGCAGCTGTGACCGACAGCCCGCCGCTGCGAGAGCCCGACCTGCCGCGGACCGCGAAGATGCGCCCGGACGCGCTGCGTACCGGGTTCAGTACCGGTGCCTGCTCAGCGGCGGCGGCCAAGGCCGCGGTGGCAGCGTTGAGCGGCACCCGGTTGTCTACCGTGAACATCGGGTTCCCGTCCGGGCAGCGGCACACCTTCACCGTTCATTCCGTGCGCTGCGAGGGAGCCACCGCCACCGCTGTCGTGATCAAGGATGCCGGCGACGATCCCGACGTCACGAACGGTGCGCACCTCACAGCGACCGTCGCATTGCGTAATGACGGCGAGGTGGTGCTTTACGGCGGCGAGGGGGTGGGTGTCGTCACCCGCGCCGGGCTGGGGTTGCCCGTCGGGCAACCCGCGATCAACCCGGTACCCCGGCAGATGATCACCGAGGCGGTGTGGGAAGGATCCGGCGGCCGAGGCGCCGACGTGACGATCAGTGTGCCCGGCGGGGAGCGGATGGCGCGCAAGACCACCAACCGCCGGCTGGGCATTGAGGGCGGGATCTCCATCCTGGGCACCACCGGGATCGTCCGCCCGTTCTCGACCGCTTCCTGGCGTGCCTCGGTGGAGCAGGCGGTGGCGGTGATGGCCGCGCAGGGTGTGCCAACGCTGGTGCTGGCCACCGGTGGGCGCACCGAGCGCGGGGCGATGCAGCTGCTGCCGCACCTACCGGAGGTGGCCTTCGTTGAAGTCGGCGACTTCACCGGGGCGGCGCTGCGCCGGGCCGTGGAGCACGGCCTGACCGAGGTCGTGTTCGTCGGCATGATCGGCAAGCTGACCAAGCTGGCCTCCGGCATCCTGATGACCCACTACACCAAGTCCAAGGTGGACACCGGCCTGCTGGCGGAGATCACCGCCACGCACGGCGGCGGCCCGCAGGACATCGCGGAGATCCGCGAGGCGCCGACCGCCCGACGGGCGTATGAGCTCTGGGAGGCCAGTGGTTTGCTGCGAGCCTGCGGGGACGACGTCTGCGCCCGGGTGGCGGACACGCTGCACCGGTTCAGCGCCGAGTTGGGGCGCCCGCTGCACGCGAAAGCAGCCATGGTCGACTTCACCGGGCAGTGCGTGGTCGCCGCGACCGAACCGGACTGGGTCGGATGAGCGTCACCGTCGTCGGGCTGGATGGCGCTGCGCTGGCACCCGGCGCGGCCGAAGCGCTGGCGAGTGCGCAGATCGTCGTCGGCGCGCCATATCAGCTGGCCACTGTGCCGGTGCCCAGCAGCGCCCGGGTACTCGGACCAGCCGAGTTGGACGGCCTTCAAGACACCCCAACCGTGGTGCTGGCCAGCGGGGACCCCGGTTTCTTCGGAGTGGTGCGGGTGCTGCGTGAGCGCGGTCTACGACCAGTGGTGCTGCCGGCAAGGTCCAGTGTGGCGCGGGCGTTCGCCTTGCTGGGTCGCTCCTGGGACGACGTCGCCGTAGTCTCCGCGCACGGCCACGGCAGGTCACTGCGATGTGCACTCAACGTCTGCCGAGCGCACCCTGCGGTCGCGGTGCTGACGGGACCGGGCGCGGGGGCCGTTGAGATCGTCGCGGGGTTGGCCGGCTGGCGACGCAATGTGCTCGTCGCCGAGGACCTCGGGGGGCCCGACGAGCGGGTGCGACGCTTCGACGGCGGCCAGGTCCATCAGTCGCATGTGGTGTTGTGCCTGGCCGATGAGGGCGCGGTGCCTGCTCGGAGCTGGATTGCCGGCGGCGAACCGGTGCCCCCCGCGACCGGCTGGGCGCTGGGCGAGGCGGAGTTCTCCCACCGCGATGGGATGATCACCAAGTCCGAGGTCCGGGCACTGGCCCTGGCGCGATTGGCCCCGGGGCCGGGCCGGTTGGTGTGGGATCTGGGGGCCGGCTCGGGCTCGGTCGGAGTGGAATGCGCCCGGTTCGGGGCCGCCGTGGTCGCCGTCGAGCGGGATGCCGCGCAGTGCGCCCGGTTGATGGCCAACGCCAGCGCGCACCAGGTGGACGTCCGGGTGATCGAGGGACAGGCGCCGGCGGTGCTGGCAGGTCTACCCGAACCCGACGCGGTGTTCGTCGGTGGGGGAGGGCCTGAGGTGGTGCGGGCCGCGGCGTATGCGTCGCCCCGCGTCGTGGTCGCGCTAGCCGCATTGGACCGCCTCGCGCCCTGCCAGGACGCCCTGCGGGAGGCGGGCCACCAGGTCGACGGGGTACAACTGGCGGCGTCGCGCTTCGCGGAGCTGCCCGACGGATCGGTGCGGCTGGCCGCGACCAACCCGGTGCTGCTGCTGTGGGGGCGGCGATGACGGACCTGGTCGTCGGGCTCGGCTCGTCCCGCGGGGTTCACGCGACGGCCGTGTGGTCTGCGCTTCGATCGGCCGTGCCGGACCTCGGTGCAATCACCGCGTTCGGCACCATTGACCGGCGCCGCGACGAGCCCGGGTTGCTCGCCGTGATCCAGGAACACGGCGCGCCGCTGCGCTGCTACCCGGCGGCTGCGCTCGACGCTGTGGAGGTACCGTCTCCCAGCGAACCAGTTCGCCGCCACGTCGGCACCCGCAGCGTCGCCGAAGCCGCCGCCCTGCTCGCGGCCCATGACCTCGGCGGAGGATCGCTGATCGTGCCCAAACTGCGCGGCGAGCACGTCACCGTCGCCGTCGCCGCCCTGCATCCGCTCTCGATCAGCTCAGCGTGCACCGCCTGCGGCGCGTGCCTGCGCACCTGCCCCGAACACGCCCTGCGCCCAGCCCCGCTTCGTCCTGTAGTGATCGCGGCTCGCTGCACGTCGTGCGGCGAGTGCGTGGAGATCTGCCCGACCGACGCGATCACGCTGCGTGGCTAGCGCGCATCAAAACGGTGGTGGTCCGGGGTGTGGCCGGACGTCTGTGTAGAACTCGGTGCGTGGTGGGGCGCGGAAATGATGAACGCGCCCGGTGGGACTGGTCCAGACGACAAGCGGGTGATAACACACACCTGGCGGTACATGATCCACCGTAAAATTGGACGTATCTACCTTGACCTGCGACGATCTGCAAACCGATCAACTTCGTTTCCCGTTAGTACTGGATGCTGATGCGCTCCTGGCCTGGCGGCGGTTCGGTGGGCAGTCGGCTGGCGTGGCCGGCGGCGATGCGGTGGGCACTCCACGCTGCGGCGGCGGCGTCGAGTACGTCGTCGAGGCTGGCCTTGCCGGCCGTACCGAGTTGGTCGGGTAGTTCAATGCCGTGCTCGGCGAGGAGTGCCCGGCGAGTGATGTGCCCCGTCCAACTGATCTTGCTGTGTTTCAGGGGTTGGTGGCCGTTCATGGCGGCGAAGGACACCTCGGGGTGAACCTCGTGTAGCGGGTACTTGCCGGTGGCAAGACACTCGTTCGCTTCGCGGAGCTTGACGCGCAGTCCCCACGTCTGGCGGGGCAGCCCGTGCCCAAACAGCTGCTTGCACCGTTGGTTGGCTTGCTCCCCGGAATCGTCGTACCAAGTGTCTTCCTGCTTCCAGACCGCTTGCGGCTCCATCAGGAAGACGCTGTGCCAGCGTGGGCCCACGAAGGCTCGCGCGTCGATATCTGCCTGGCGCCGACCGGTCTCGACCAGCCCCAGCGGCATGTCGATGCCCACCGCCTGGAGGTCGTTGACGGCGGACAGCAGTGTGGTCAGGTGGTGCTCGATATAGGCGCCGACGAACGTGCCGTGGTCTAGTTCGACGCCGATCCATCCTTTGGTGTAGGCGTCGACGCCGAGGACCCGCATGCCGATGATGGTGCCAGCACGGGCATCCCCAGGGATAGCGCCGAAGCGCGGGCTCCCGAGAAGCTGTCCCCCGTGGGGTTTGCTGCAATCTGCCCGTCGACTGCTGGACTCCTCGTGTTCGCCTTCGACAGGCAGGGTCACCCGTGCAATTGGTGCGCGAGGGAGGCGCTATGGCTGCGTGAGCCGTGCTCAGTAAGGGAGCAGGCATGGCTGTGTCGTTCCTTGAGACCGGCGTCCTTTATTGCGAGGACAATTTGCGTCAGCTAGTCCAATTCCCTGACAAGTGCATCGACCTTATCTACCTCGACCCACCGTTTTTCTCTAACCGCCACTACGAAGTGATCTGGGGAGACGAGGCCGAGGTGCGGTCGTTTGAGGACAGATGGAAAGGCGGCATCGAAGTCTATATCGACTGGATGCGGGACCGCGTTGTCCAGATGAGGCGTGTTCTGAGGTCGACAGGCTCGCTGTACCTTCATTGTGACCCCCATGCGAGTCACTATCTTAAGGTCATGCTTGACGGCATACTGGGAGCAGATACCTTTCGCAACGAGATCATCTGGAAGCGCACTGGCGCCCACGGTGCTGCGAAACGGTACGCCCCAGTGCATGATGTGTTGTTATATTACGGTGCGTCCCGCACTGTAACGTGGAACCAGACATTCCACGACTACAGCCCTGAATATATTGCCACGAAGTACTCCGGGCGAGACGATCGGGGGCGTTATCAGCTCATTACTCTCTTTCCGCCCGGTGTGCGTAACGGTGAGACAGGGCTGCCCTGGCGAGGGATTGATCCAACTGCCAAGGGTCTTCACTGGCGTTATCCACCGAGCCGGATGGACGAGTTGGACGCGCAGGGCATGATCTATTGGGGAGCACGGGGCCGCGGACTACCGCGACTCAAACGCTACCTCGACGAATCCCAAGGCGTGTCAGTGCAGGATGTGTGGACGGATACCGCGCCCATAAACTCACAGGCGCGCGAACGTCTTGGTTATCCGACACAAAAGCCTGAAGCCCTACTGGAGAGAATTATCGCTGCCAGTAGTAACGAAGGCGATGTTGTGTTGGATCCATTTTGTGGCTGTGGGACGACGGTCGCGGTCGCCGAACGGATGGATAGAAAATGGATCGGAATTGACATAAGCCCGACCGCCGTGAACCTTATGAAGCGTCGTCTGGAGAAGGCCACGAATCGCCGCTGCACTCCGAAGGTTATCGGCCTTCCCGTAACGGCCGATGAACTGCGAAATCTGAAGCCATTCGAGTTTCAGAACTGGGTTATTCAGAAGTTCTGGGGCACTCATTCTCCACGCAAGTCCGGCGACATGGGGATCGACGGCTATTCCTTCATGGTCAACGACCCTATCCAGGTCAAGCAGTCAGACCATGTTGGTCGCAACGTCGTAGACAACTTTGAGAGGTTGCGCGCGCGCGTTGGGACATGAAGCTCGACATTCGCCTTGTGACGGTTGAGGAACTTATTGCTCCCGAACTAGAGAAAATCCTGCCAGAACTAGCTTCTGTAACGGAGCTGCCGTTGCCTCCCGCCCGATCGAGAGAGGCCCGACCGTCTGCACAGGAGCTAATCAACAGCGACCAGCGAGCGGTCTGAGTGCTCCGTTGCCCCCGGTCATACCGCTTGGGCTCTCACTTCGGACTGCGGGGGCTATTCCGAGCGGGCTTCGTAATAACGAGGCTAGTCGCCGCTAATGCGCCGAATAGCTGCCACCATTTGTGTACTGGCGCTAAGCGGGTTCTTTTAATTCGGCGGGAACGGTCACGCTCGGGCAATGCCGGATCGCGGGGCACCTGGCGCAGAGTCGCGCGGCTTCCGCTCGCCGGATTCGTTCCTGGCGCTGGTGCTGGTGGCCGCCGTTGCCGGGTACCGGGTCGAACAATTCATGCTGTCCGATGCACGCGGCGCCGGTCAGCCGGACAGTGTCGGTCAGTATCGCTGTGAGCAGCGCTAGCGTGGCGTCAGCATCCATAGACGCAGTGCCCATCGGGTGGCGCGGGACGGCCCCGCAGGGTGGCAGGTAGCGGGCCGGGCGGGCCGTTCCGGTGACCTTCGATCAGATGAATAGGCCGGGTTCGGGTTGGGACAGCGACCAACTGGTGTGGGTTTTGAGCCGGTGGTGGTGCCGGCACAGCGGCCCCAGATTCTTCGCCATCGGACGCCGTCCCGGGTGATCGTGCTCACCGGCCCCGCCGGGTGGACGACCGTCACAGCCAGCAGGGCGTGGTGGAAGGCCTCCTCGGGTTGCTCACCGCTGCATCATCGCCCAGAATGAAGCGCTCGTCTTGCTCGCAGCGCTGGCCTACGGCAGCGGCCCCCGGTAGGCCGCCTTCCGCGACAACGACCACTGCCTTTACGCCGAGGCGGCGCTCAAACGAGCCGGGATCCTCTACAGCGACCACGGCCCACACCACGCCGAGGTCAGCGACGACGTCCTCTACAGCCTGCGCTACCGCGACGACACCCACATCGCCCACGAGCGAGGCGAGCCCACCATCTCCGCCGCCCTCTAACCGACATTAATCCCGTCAACGCTGCGGACATCAACTCCGCCAGCCGTGGCCAATATCTTCGCGCTCAACAGCTTCACAACCACTGCCACTGCCATTTTGCTGGCGCGATCACTGCCATTCCATGGCGCGCCCCACGGTCATTTTCGTGTCACTTCACACACGTCACACGCCGGATCGCCCACTCCACAGCAGCCGAAATCGATCACGGCGGCCAGGTCGTCGTCTCGGACCAGCAGGTTCCCGGGGGCGATGTCGCCGTGGAACCACACGGGCCGGCCGCCCCAGTGGGCCCTTAGCGCCGTGTCCCACACCGTCGTCGCGGCCGGTCCGTCGACGAGGTCGCCCAGGATGTCGATGCTGCGGCGTGTCTGGGTGTCGTAGGTCCTCAGCGGTCCGCCGCGCCAGAAGCAATGCTGCCCCGGGGGCGGGCCACCGGCGTGGTCGACCTGTTGCAGTGCGACGAGAAACCGGGCGAGTGACCGCGCGACCTCGCTGGGCTTGGTCAGCTGGGTTGTCACCGCCGGCTCACCGGCCAGCCACCCGTGGACGGACCAGGAGAATGGGTAACCCGCTCCTGGTGCGCCGTGTGCCCGCGGCACCGGGATCGGCAGCGGCACATGCGGCGCGAGGAACGGCAGCCATCGCTGCTCCTCGTCGACCTGCGTCCGGTAGTCCACTGCGCTGGGGAGCCGCACAGCCAGGTCGGGGCCGAGGCGGAAGGTGCGGTTGTCCCAGCTTGCGGCTCGGCCGCAACGACGGGCAGGCTCGCCCACTGCGGGAACTGCGCCGAGACAAGCCGCCGCACCAACGCGACGTCAATCAGCGGCACCTTGGCCGGTTCGAGAGTCTTGTCGACCACCCGTGGATGCTCCCCGAGCCCTGACGCAGCCGGCAACGGCTTTTCAACCGAGATCGCAGCAACACCACGGTCGCGAGCGCATCACCGGGGTTCGGCGGGGGGATTGTGTCCGGTTGCGAGCGTCCGCTGGACCCAGGCGACGTCGTGCCACGAGCCGAGCTTCCACCCGATGCGCCGGTAAGTTCCGACGGCCTCGAACCCCATGGCGCGATGCAGACCGACGCTCGCGTCGTTGGGCAGCGTCATGCCCGCGACGGCGGTGCGGAAGCCGCGCTCGGCCAGACGGTCAAAGAGTGTGTCGTAGAGCGCCCGGCCGCCGCCAGCACGCCGCCGGCCGCGTTCGAGGTAGACGCTGACCTCGCAGGACCAGCGATACGCCGCCCGCGAGCTGAACGGACCGCCGTAGGCGTAGCCCACCAGGCGGCCCTGACTTTCGAGCACGACCCACGCGTGCGTGCGCATGGCGCTGGCGATGCGCACGGCCATCTCCGCCGGCAGAGGTGGGTCACACTCGAACGTGATCGCGGTGTCGGTGACGTAAGGGGAGTAGATCGCCACGCACGCGTCGGCGTCACGCTCCGACGCGTCTCGAACGTTCGGAACGCCGCCAGTCATGGAAACGATAGTAGCGATAGCTGCCTCTATAGTGCACAAACATGTCGGACCCCCTCTCGGTGTCACTCGCCACGACGTTGCGCGCCGCCCGGCTCGCACGCGAGCTGTCGGCCGCTGCTCTTGCCGAGCGCTCTGGCGTCTCGCGGGCGATGATCGGAAAGATTGAACGCGGCGAGGCACAACCCACCGCGGCCCTGCTGGGCCGACTGTCGGCCGCGCTGGGCATGACACTCTCCGAGCTAGTGGCCCGCGCCGAAGGCGACGACCAGCGACTGGTGCGCGCCGCGGACCAACCGACGTGGACCGATCCCGACACCGGCTACCGTCGCCGTGCGGTGTCGCCGGCTATGGGCAGGCCGCTCGAACTCGTCGAGGTCGATCTGCCCGCAGGCGCGCAGGTCTCCTATCTCGCCGAGGCCTACACCTTTATTCACCAGCAGATTTGGATGCTTCAGGGCCGTCTCCGCTTCCGCGAAGGCGACACCGACCACGAGCTCGACGCCGGTGACTGCCTCCAGCTCGGCCCCCCGGCACCCTGCTCATTCATCAACCCGACCAGCGAGATCTGCCGCTACCTCGTCGCACTTACTAGGCGGAGCTGAGCACGAACGTTAGGTAGGCTGCGCGAGGCGGCGTTGACGAGCCGCCTGGTTGGTCACCATTATCAGACCGAGAACGAGGCCGACCACAAGGTCGGTGAAGGTGTGGTGGCACCGCGAGCACCCGATTGCCCACACCTCCCGGGGTGAGAAACCGAGGAGGTGGGCGAATGCAACGAACTCTCAGTACAGCGCTTGCCGAGGGGGCTGGGCGACGCGCGACCATTCAAGGATGGGTTCACCGACGGTGACGATTGTCAGCAGTCTCATTCCTGATCGTCCGCGATCGCGGTGGTCTCGCGCAGGTCGTCGTCAGCGACGAGCTCGGACGTGAACAGCTTGACGTTCTCAACGAAGAGACCGTGGTCTCCGTTGACGGGACGGTCACCCCCAACGCCAAAGCGCCTGGTGGTTTCGAGCTGACCAATCCGCACATCACCAAGCTCAGCTCACCGGCGGCCACGCCACCCGTAGAATTGTGGCGGCCTTCCCTCAGCACCAGCCTGCACACGCTGTTGGACCACGCGCCGGTGCTCTGGCGTCATCGCACTCAGCAAGCCATCTGGCGATTAGCGGCGGCATCACTGCGCGGATTCCGCCGCGTTCTCGACGATCAGGGCTTCACCGAGATCCACACTCCCAAGATCGTCGCCAGCTCGACCGAGTCCGGCGCCAATGTTTTCTCCGTCGACTACTTCGGTCGACCGGCGTACCTCGCCCAGTCACCTCAGTTCTACAAGCAGATAATGGTCGGTGCCTTCGAACGCGTTTATGAGACCGGACCGGTGTTTCGTGCTGAGCCACACGACGCTGTGCGCCATCTCGCCGAATACGTCTCGCTCGACGCCGAGCTCGGCTTCATCACCGACCACCGGGATGTCCTATCCGTGCTGCGCGACGTCGTGGCCGCTATGGTTGCCGAGATCCGGTGCATCGCTGCCGACGACGCCGAGCTTGCCCAGGCTCACCTGGCCGACGTGCCCGACGAGATTCCCATTGTCCATTTCCGGGACGCCCTGCAACTGGTCGGTGCCGATCCCGATGAACCGGATCTCGCACCGGAGCACGAACGTCGTCTGGGTCAGTGGGCGAGGGAAGAGTTCGGCTCCGACTTCCTGGCCGTCGAGGGTTATCCGGCCAAGAAGCGTCCCTTCTACACGCATCCGCAGCCTGACGACCCGTACTGGACGATCTCGTTCGATCTGCTTTTCCGCGGTCTCGAGATAGTGACCGGTGGCCAGCGGCTGCACGAGTACGCCGACTACGAGCTGGCTTTGGCCGACCGCGGTGAAACAACCGAGCCGTATGAGTCCTATCTGCAGACATTCCGGCACGGCATGCCGCCACACGGCGGTTTCGCTCTCGGATTGGAGCGGTGGACCGCACGACTGATCGAGGTCGACAACATCCGGCGGACAACGCTGTTTCCCCGCGATCTGCATCGCCTCACGCCGTAGCGTGCGCCTCCGGTGGCGGTTCGATTAGCGAGAATGGCGCTCCGCTGCATCAAGAGTCTGCGCAAGCAAGACGGCGATGGTCATCGGTCCGACCCCGCCGGGGACAGGCGTGATGAGCGTGGCGCGATCGGCTGCGGTCGTGAAGGCAACGTCCCCGGTGTTGCCTGGGTGGTAGCCCGCGTCGATCACCACGCCCCCGGCTTGATCCACTCGCCCCGGATCAGCTCAACCCGCCCGGCGGCAGCCACGAGGATGTCCGCCTCGCCGACGTGGGCCGCCAAGTCGTCGGTTTGTGAGTGGCAGTAAGTGACTGCCGCGTCACGCGCGAGCAGCAGCATCCCCATTGGCTTGCCGAGGATGCTGCTCCGCCCCACTACCATGGCGCGCCGGCCGCGCAGCACTACCTTGTACGCCTCGAGCAGCCGCATGATCCCGCCCGGTGTGCACGAACAGAAATTCGCCTCGCCGAAAGCCATCGACGCGAATGAAGCCTTGGTGACCCCATCGACATCTTTGGCGGGGTCGATGGCCTCGAACGCTGTTCGCTCATCGACATGCACAGGTACGGGGTGCTGCAGCAGAATTCCATTCACCCCTTCATCGGCGGAAAGCTCACGCAGCACGCGAACCAGCTGACCCGTGGTCGTCGCGGCGTCGAGACTGATCCGGCGGGACTCGATGCCTACCTCGCGACAACGGTTGAGCTTCATGCGCACATAAGTGTGCGAGGCAGGATCATTGCCCACCAGGACGGTCGCCAGGCACGGTCGGCGCCCCTGCAGGGTGTGGAACTGGGCGGCACGCTGCGCCGTGTGATGCAGTAGCCGTGCGGCCAAGGCGCGGCCGTCCATTAGCGTCGCGGTCATGGGTGCTCCTCACTCGGTGGTGAGAAGCACCCAGGCGGTCGATGCTCCAGCAGAAGCGCTCCCCGGTGGTCACCCACCCACGCCAGTCACGCATCGCAAACCCTACCAACGACCACGTGGCTGCTCATCGATCGCGCATGCCTATGCTGAAATATCCCCGCTGTGGCCCGGAGGCCGAGCGATCTACGGGTGTGCTTTTTCGGAGACTCGTTCACCGTTGCGGTGGGTGATCCGAGCGGCGTCGGCTGGGTCGGGCGGGTGGCCGCGGCAGCGCGCACGCACGGTCACGACTTGACCGCTTACAACCTTGGGGTCCGGCGGGACACGTCACTGGACCTGGCCAGTCGCTGGCTGGGAGAGGCGCGAGTTCGGTTGACGGACGGCGACCTGTTCGCGGTTGTATTCGCGTTCGGGATCAACGACGTGGACGTGCAGCTCGGACGCCGTCGGGTTCCGCGGGACCGGTCCCTGGCGGTGCTTGCCGTGATGCTCGCTGGGGCGCACGCCGCAGGGTGGCCCCGTGTTCGTGGTCGGACCACCGCCGGTGCTGGACGGCGAGGTAAGCGGGCGCGCCGCTGACTTGGCGGCCGGTATGGCGCAGGTGTGTACGTCCCGGGCAGTGCCGTTCGTCACCGTCACCGCTGGGCTGGGCGCTGACCCGGTCTGGAGACAGGAGGTCGCCGCGGGTGACCGCACCGCCGACCTTGCAGTGGCTGACGGAGCTGATCGCGTCGAGAAACGGGACGGGGCGGTGAGCGGGCTGTTGTCTACTCGCGTTGCCCACGTTCTCAAGATTGCTGAAACTGAGTGGTAACCGTGCAGAATCGCACGGCCATCACTCAGTTTCGGCGATCATGGCAGGTCGTTGGGCCGGCAGCAGGATCCACGAGCGGATCCTGCTCGAACACGACGTCCATAACTGAGTCCCACGGGCGGCCCCACGCTCATCAGGCAACGCTCCCTGAGCGGGCTGGCTGGCGTCGAAACATCATCCGCCCAGCGGGTTGAAGCCGGCGGGGAGCTCCAGCCGGTGCGCGCTCATGAACCCAGTGTCGGCGAGCAACTCCCGGGTGGGCCCGTCGGCGACGATCTGCCCGTGGTCGATCACCAGTGCGCGCGGACACAGTTCCAGCGCATAGGGCAGATCGTGGGTGACCAGCAGCGTCGTCATGCCCAGCCGCTTGATCAGATCGGCGAACTCCCGCCGGGCCGCTGGGTCGAGGTTGGCGGTGGGCTCGTCGAGCACCAGCACCTCGGGGTGCATGGCCAGCACGGTGGCCACTGCGGCGCGTCGCCGTTCACCCAGGGACAGCCGGTGCGGCGGACGGTCGGCAGCATCCGCTAGGCCCACGTAGGAAAGCGCCTCGGCGACCCGGGCCTCCAGAGCTGCGCCGGACAGCCCGAGATGAGCGGGCCCGAACGCGACGTCGCGGCCCACGGTGGGGGTGAACAGCTGATCGTCGGGATCCTGGAAGACCACGCCGACCCGCCGGCGGACCTCAGCCAAGGTGCGCCGCTGCACCGGCACCCCGCCGATGAACACCGACCCGGCCGATGGCGTGAGCACCCCGTTGAGCTGCAAGACCAGCGAGGTCTTACCGGCACCGTTGGGGCCGAGCAGCGCGACCCGCTCGCCGGGTTCGACGCGCATCGAGACCCCGGACAGCGCCTGCCGGCCGTCGGGATAAGAAAAGTCAAGGTCTCGAACTTCGACCGCGGCGTGGTCGTCGGTAGGCCGCGAACCGGACTGCGAGCCGGACTGCGAGCCGAGGAACCGGCCGCGACGGATCTGCGGTGCTGGCGCGGGTACTCGGGTGGCCCGCCGGGCTCGCCGGGGGCCTCGAGCTGGGCCGTCGCCGTGCGGGGTCAGCGAGATCGGCGTGCCCACCTTGGACTCGTACCCGGGCAGCTGGACCCGGTAGGCGCACAGATCGCAGTTCATCCGGACGTCGCCGGCTTGCGCCTCCCGGTAGCGCTCCAGCACCAGCCGCGCCAGCCGAGGGTCGGGGCCCAGGTGGTCGGAGCCGCGGACCTCGACCTCGGGGTGCTCCTGCGCCCAGGCGGCCGCCTCGCGGTAGATCCGGTTGCGCAGCACCCCGGCGAACAGGAAGAACGGGGCGACCACCGCGGTCCCCGCGCCGAGCAGACGCAACCGCTCCAACGTCTCGGGGACCGACGGGGCCGCGACGGAGACGAAACCGGGTTCGACGGTACCCAGCCCGCGCCCATCGGCGAGTAACCGGCTGACCTTCCACAAGTCGGCACAGGCGTCGGGGTCGCTGCACCCTCGCCCGATCAGCGCCACTCCGAGTTTCTCCGGATCGGTAGCACCGGCAGCGTCCCGAATCCGGTCCGCGGCGATCTCCAGGACGTGCGGCTCGATGCCCAGGTCGCGGGCCAGGGAGAAGTGCACGTCCGGGTGCCGGGCCCGGGCCCGGGCCAGTGCCGCGGGGCCGTCGTTCTTCAGGTGCCCGGCGGCCAGCAGCACCAGCGGCACGCTGACGATCTCGGTGGCGCCGCCAGCGACCAGGTCGTCGATGGCCTCGTCGACGGTCGGTGAGGCCAGCTCGATGAAGCCGAACCCGGTCAGCAGGTCACCCGCGGCGGCGCGGATGGTGCCGGCCAATTCCCAGAACTCGTCCACCCCGTCGGCGTCGCGGCTGCCGTGCCCCACAACAAGCATTGCGCGCGACGTCATGCGAGCAGTGCCCCGATCGCGGCGAGCGCCGGTACGGCCAGCGCACTCGTCCAGGCCAGCCGAGACGCAGCGGTGCCGGTGAGCTCGGGCGGCAAGGTTCCGGTGTACCCGCGGGACACCATCGCCAGGTATACCCGCTCACCCCGCTCGAACGAGCGGACGACCAGTGCGCCGAGGCCGGCCGTCATGTCGCGGACCTGCCAGAGCCAGCGCGGGTTGCCGCCCCGGCAGAGCGCGGCGGTGCGCATCCTGGCCCAGTCGGCCGCCAGCACCTCGGTGTAGCGCACCATGAAGGCCGCTACCGCGGTGAACACCCTCGGCACCCGTAGCCGCTCCAACCCGGTGATGATCTCTGGTAGCGGCGTGGTTGAAGCCAGGATGCTGGTGGCGAGCAGCCCGATCGTCGCCTTGAGTGTGATCGTCGCCGCGGCGTGCAGACCGGGAACCGACAGCGCGACCCCGAGCGCAGTCTGCTGCGGTGGGCCGCCGAGGAGCGGCAGCGCCAGCACGAACAGCACGAACGGCACCTCCACCAGCAGGCGGCGCGCCATGGTCAACGGGGGCAGCCGGGCCAGTGTGGCGACCGCGGTGAGCAGCAGCAGATACCACAGGTAGGGCCAGTACGCGCCCCGCGCGGTGGCCGCGACAGCGAGCACGAACAGCGCGGTGGCGGCGACCTTGCACTGCGGCGCCATCCGGTGCACCGGGGTGTCGGCGGGGATCAGTAGCGCGGCGTGCGTGGCGCTCACGGAGCCCCC
Organism: Pseudonocardiaceae bacterium; assembly: GCA_036266995.1. Lineage (GTDB taxonomy): Bacteria > Actinomycetota > Actinomycetes > Mycobacteriales > Pseudonocardiaceae. Next base: position 47,495 of record DATAWX010000041.1, read on the forward strand.
ACCTGCGGATATGCGCAGCCCGCCGTGACGTCCAGAGCGGCCACGTCGCCGATCACGATCGTCAGCGGGGCGGGCAGCCGCGCTGACGGCGGCTGCGCCAGGGTGCCGCGGACGGTGCGCTGGTGCGGGCGGCTGGCGGCGCTGATCGCGGCGACCGGGGTGCCGGGTGCCATCCCGCCGGCACGCAGCGCGGCGACCACCCGGGGCAGTACCGCCCGCCCGGTGAGCAGCACCACGGTGCCACCCAGCTGGGCCACGGCGTCCCAGTTCACCTCATCGACGTCGTCGTTGCCGGCGACCACGGTGAGCGTGCGGGACAGCCGGCGGACCATCACCGGGATCCCGGCCGCCGCCGGCGCGGCCACCGCGGCGGACACCCCGGGTACCACGTCGACGTCCACCCCGGCGCGGGCCAGCGCTACCGCCTCCTCGCCGCCGCGGGACACCACGAACGGGTCACCGGCCTTGAGGCGTACCACGCACACCCCCGTCCGGCCAAGCGTGACCAGCAGCGAGTTGATCTCGTGCTGTGGTGGAGCCGCGGTGGCGCCCTGCTTGCCGACGCAGTGCCGGGTGGCCGTCGGGGCCAGCGCCAGGATGCCGGCCATCGACGGGCGGTCGTAGACGACGTGTTCGGCTCGGGCCAGCAGCGTTGCGCCGCGGCGGGTGATCAGTTCGGGGTCACCGGGCCCGGCACCCACCAGATGAACGGTCACTGCGACGTACTGAGCGACCGCGCGGTCACCAGCCAGTCGCCCATGCGGCTGGTGCCCGCAGCGCCGACGATCACCACGGTATGCATTCCGGCCCCGTCGGGGTCCAGCGCGGCCAGCGTGGTGAGCTCCACCTGCTCACCGTCTCGCCCCGCGTCGGTGACGAGCCCCACTGGCGTGTCGTCGGGCCGGTACTCGGCGAGGACGTCGCGGGCCCGGCGAAGCTGCCACGATCGCCCCCGCGAGCGTGGGTTGTACAGCGCGAGCACCAGGTCGGCGGCGGCCACTGCGCGCAGTCGCGCCTCGATCGCCTCCCAGGGGGCGAGCAGATCGGACAGGGTCAGGCAGGCGAAATCGCGGGCCAGAGGCGCGCCAAGCAGCGCGCCCGCCGCAACGGCTGCCGTGATGCCGGGGACCACCCGCACTGACGGGCGCTGAGCCGGCGGCAGCGCCGCGGCGGTGGTCAACGCCAGCGAGGCCATCCCGTAGATCCCGGCGTCACCGGAGGACACCAGGGCCACCCGGGCGCCGTCGGCCGCTGCGCGGACCGCGTCTTCGGCGCGCTGCTGCTCGGCGCCTATCTCGCTGGGCACCACACTCTGCTGCGGGCCGGTGAGGTCGGCGCAGGCTGCCAGGTACGCGTGATATCCCAGGACGATCTGCGCGTCCCGAACGGCGTCCTGCGCCGCCTGGGTGCGATGCGCCGGACCACCCGGTCCCAGCCCGACAATGCTGAGCACGCCGGTCATGGGCGCCTGCGCTTGCTGGTGGGGATGGGCCGTCCCACGGAACTGCCTGATTCCGACCGGCGGCGGCAGCCGTGTGAGTAGGCCGGATCATAAAGCCGGCTCCGGCCCCCTGCGCCGGCCAGCGCAGGCCCAACCAGGACAAGCGCTGCGGTGCGGATCCCGGCGGCGGTCAACGCATCCGCGAGGCCGTCCACCGTAGTGGTGATCACCGTCTCGTCCGGCCAGCTGGCTTTCGCGACGATGACAGCGGGGGTCTGCGACGGGTACCCGGCCAGCAGCTCCGCACGCAATGCGGCCGGCCGGGCCGCGGACAGGTAGATGGCCATCGTGGTGCCATGGCCGGCGAAGCCGGCGACACTCTCCCCGGGAGGCATCGACGCCTCGGTCCGGCCGCCGCCGAGCCTGGTGAGCACGGCGCTTTGCGCCACCCCGGGCGCGGTGAGTTCCACGCCCGCGGCGGCCGCCGCGGCGGCCAGCGAGCCCACCCCGGGCACGATCTCAAAGGCCCGGCCATGATGGGTGCACCAGGTGATCTGTTCGGTCAGGGCGGAGTACAGCGAGACGTCCCCGTCGTGCAACCGCACGATCGCGGCGTCCGGGTGCGCCGCGTACACCGCGAGCACGTCCTCCAGCGTCAGGCCCGCCGAGTCGTGCAGCTCGACACCGTCGCGGCAGTGCTCCACCACCGCGGCAGGCACCAGCGACGACGCCCAGACCACCACGTCAGCGGTAGCGAGCCGGTGCGCCCCACGCAAGGTGATCAGGTCCGCAGCGCCGGGTCCGGCGCCCACGAACGAGATCAGTCCGGTGCCCATAATCCCAGGGTAACGCGCTGGCGGTCACCGCTTGGCGAGGGTGAGGCAGGCGATTCGGTCGCCCGCGGCGCCGGCGTGGCCCGGATCCGTGAGGGTCCGCATCGCTTCGTGCACCACGATCGAGCCGGGCGCCCGATCGGTGAAGATGAAGGGCACCGTGGTGCTCGACGTGCCGGCGCCGGCGGAGTCAGTGCGCAGGTCCAGCCAGATCTCGTTGTTCGGGTTGGCGTACCGGGGATTGCTCGACGGAGATTGGGGCGACGCCGCGGGATCGAGGTGATTCTGGAAGTGCGGTCCGGCCATGTCCGCGGCCGTGCCACACGCTTTGGTATGCGCGTGCGCCGCATAGCCCCGGTTGGGCAGCAGCCCGGAGACGGTGAGCTCCGCCCGGGTAGATCCGTCCGGCGACGGGATCAGGCTGGCGGTCATCGCGGCACCGATCGGCGCGAGGTCCGGGTTGTAGGTGATGGCTTTCGACGTCGGATTCGGTGTCGTGAGGGTGCCGCTGCCATACAGAAATACCGGGGACTCCGGGCTGTCGAAAGAGGCCGACGAGGTGGGCATGCCGATGCTCTGGTACGCACCGCTGATCGGCGCAACGGCCGTGACGGTGCCGACGATGAGAAGCCGACGCAACGCTGTGTGAGGTCCGTCCCAACCGCGGAGTCCTCGCATGGCGCAATTGTGCCTGACCTGGGTGCGTCCGGCGAGGCTGATTACTTAGCGTCGGGGTCGCTTTCCATGGCGAGGACGAAATTCTGCACATACTGCAGCGCCAATTCCTGCCGATCGGTGGGGTGTGGCGCCCAAGCGAGCGCGTCACCTGCGAGGCCGAGCAACTGATCCTCGCTGAGTCTGGAGATGATCAGTTGCGCGAGCCCGGCTCCGTCGAGGTCCGGACGCAGCCGCCGGGCGAGGACATACTGGGTGGCCAGCTCGTCATCCTGATCTTCGACGCTCATCCGCGGTCTCCGTTCGCCCACCACCGTCGGTGAAGCACCATTGTGGCGGCAAGCTGTACGCGGTGCCGAGGGCCGGAGAGGGGATCACATGACCCGTGCTGCGCATTCGATCGAGGTCGAGTCGTACCGGATCCTCCGATCCCAAGTGGACACCGAGAGGTTACCGCCCGGGACCCGCGCGGTAACCGAACGGGTGATCCACGCCAGCGCAGATCTTGAGTACGCCTCTGACCTGGTGTGTGACGAGGATGCGTTGCGCGCGGGACAGCGGGCGCTGGCCGGTGGAGCGCCGTTGGTCGTGGATGTTCGGATGCTCGCCGCCGGCATCACCTCGCGGCAGTGTGTGGTTGCCCTTGGTCTGGCGCCGGACTCGTTACAGGGGCTGACGCGCACCGCGGCGGGGATCCGGGCGGCCGCCGCCGAGCACCCTGACGGCGCGGTGTGGGCGGTGGGCAACGCACCGACGGCCCTGCGTGAGCTGATCCGCCTCGCCGCGGGCGGCGTGCTGCGCCCGGCGCTGGTGATCGGGCTGCCGGTGGGGTTCGTCGACGCCGCTGCCGCGAAGGCGGCGCTGCGAGACTCGGGTTTGCCCGCGTTGTCCAACCGCAGCGCCAAGGGTGGAACCGCGGTCGCTGCTGCGGCGGTCAACGCGTTGCTGGCTTGGAAACCGGTCCAGTGAAGCCTTACCTGGTGGGACTGGAGCTGGCCGGGCGCCGGGTCGTGGTAGTCGGCGCGGGCACCGTCGCGCAACGCCGGCTGCCGCGTCTGATCGGCGCCGGTGCCGAAGTGCTGCTTGTCGCTCCAGAGGCCACCCCGGCCGTCGAGGCGATGGCCACGGCGGGGGAACTGCGCTGGGAGCGCCGGCGCTACGCCGACGGTGATCTCAACGGCGCCTGGTATGCCCTGGCCTGCAGCTCCGAGCCCGCGGTCAACGCCGCGGTGGCTGCCGAGGCGCAGCGGCGACGGGTGTTCTGCGTGCGGGCCGACGATGCGACCGGTGGCAGCGCCGTCACCGCGGCCACCGGTGAACACGAAGGGTTGCTGATCGGCGTGCTCGCCGGGCGCCGTCCACGGCGCTCCGCCGCAGTCCGGGACGCGCTGGTCGACGCCCTGCGAACGGGGGTGGTCGACGACGCCCCGGACGCCGAAGACCGCGTCGCGACTCCCGGGGTGGCGCTGGTCGGGGCGGGACCCGGCGACCCCGATCTGATCACCGTGCGCGGGCGGCGGTTGCTGGCCCGCGCTGACGTGGTGCTGGCCGACCGGCTCGCGCCCCGGGAGCTGCTTGACGAGCTCGGTGCGCACGTCACGGTGATCGACGCCGCGAAGGTGCCCTACGGCCGCGCGATGGCCCAGGAGCAGATCAACGCGCAGCTGATCGAGCACGCCAAAGCCGGCCGGTTCGTGGTGCGTCTGAAAGGCGGTGACCCCTACGTCTTCGGCCGCGGCTTCGAGGAGCTACTGGCCTGCACCGCCGCCGGCGTGCCGGTCAGCGTGGTCCCGGGCATCACCAGTGCCATCTCGGTGCCGGCCGCGGCGGGGATCCCGGTGACGCATCGCGGCGTGAACCACGAGTTCATCGTGGTGTCCGGCCACGTCGCTCCCGGCGATCCCGGCTCGCTGGTGGACTGGTCGGCGTTGGGACGGCTACGCGGCACCCTGGTGCTGCTCATGGCGGTGGAGCGGATCGGCCTGTTCGCCGACGCCCTGGTCACTCACGGCCGGCCCGCGGACACCCCAGTCGCCGTGATCGCCAACGGCACCCTGCCAGGCGAGCGCGTTGTCCGCTCCACACTTGCCGACGTCGCCGCAGATGTCGCCCGTGGTGGCATCCGCCCGCCCGCGATCGCGGTCATCGGTCCAGTGGTGGCGCTACGCGACTCGTGAGTGCGTAACAGTGTTCCAGCACTCAATGCCACTCACGAGTTATCCACAGGCGTCCCTTTCAGGAGGCGTGCGCTCCCGGCGTTGGCGAGCTGAGGGTGCAGCCCGTGAGCGGTGAACCAGTCGGTCACGATCCGCACGTCCCGGGCCAGGAACGCGGGACCCTGCGGGTTGGCGACGATGTCCACCACCTGAGGGAGGTCGATGAGGACCAGCCGCCCGCGGTGTACCAGCAGGTTGAACGGGGACAGGTCGCCGTGCGCCAGGCCCTCGCCGGTGAGCACCAGCAGCGCGTCGATGAGCTGAGTCCATAGCGCGCGCAACTGCGCGGGCTCGGGCCGCAGCTGCGCCAACCGCGGAGCGGCTTGCCCGTCCGGCTCGTCGAGGTATTCCAAGACCAGCTCGGTGCCGTGTAACTGCACCGGATAGGGGACCGGGGCGCCGAGGTGCCACAGCCGGCACAGCGCGCTGAATTCCGCGGCTGCCCACTGCCCGCTCAGCAGATCACGGCCGAAGGCGGTGCGCCGGGCCATCGCCCTGGTTTCTCGAGAGCGGCGCACCCGCCTGCCCTCGAGGTAACCGGCATCGCGATGGAACATCCGGTGCTCGGCGCTGCGGTAACGCTTGGCGGCGAGCAGGCAGCACCGCGATGTGCCAGGCACGGCCCGCTCCACCAGGTGCACGTCGGCTTCCTTGCCAGTCTTGAGCACGCCGAGCTCCGTGTCGACAGCGCCCAGCTCCGTGACCAACCAGTCCGGGTAGGGGGTAGGACCGTGCTGCCCGACGTCCCAGGTAGACCACCGGTCTCCGGCTACCGGCCCGTCGTCTGACGGCGCAGGATCGGGAGCCCGTCGGGGTGCTGCGGGCTCCTCGGCATCATCGATGCGGCGTCGATGCCGACGGGTGCCAGCCTCATCAAGTGGTGTGAGAGTGTCGTCAAAGCGGCTACGCCGCACGGGCAGCCGGTCGTGCTGTGACACGGGAGGATCTCCTTGGGGTGGCGCCACCCCGCAGCAGATCAGCGGGAAGCGTGGCGGGAGGGCACGGTCAACTCGAGTTGCGCCTCATTGGCAGCCATGGCCGGCACCTCCTCCCGTTGTTCAGACATTTCCGTCGTCGGGTGCAGCATGGTCGGTGCCTCGATGCCCGGGCAACCGATTTCCACGGTGCTACTGCACGGGCAGTCGCGGTGGCACTATTGGGCATGGACCGCCAGCAGCTTCGAGCCTCGCAGGACCCACTCAAGCAGCAGTACCGCGACGACTCCGCGACCGCGCTCGTCACCCTGAAGGCACAGGGCACCCTTGGCGAGGGCATCACCTGCTCCGTCCAGACGGGCGGAGCCCTGGCTGAGGCCGGCTTGCACCCCGCCACCGGGGGCGATGGGCTGTCGCTGTGCTCAGGCGACATGTTGCTGGAGGCTCTGGCTGCGTGCGCGGGCGTGACGCTGCGGGCGGTGGCCACATCGCTCGACATCCCGGTCGCGGGTGGGACCGTTCACGTCGAAGGCGACCTCGATTTCCGAGGCACGCTGGCCGTCTCGAAAGAGGCACCCGTCGGATTCCGGGCCATCCGAGTGCGGTACGCCCTGGACACGGCCGGCACTCTTGAGCAGCTTGAGACGCTGATCCGACTCACCGAGCGCTACTGCGTCGTGTATCAGACCCTCGCCGGTTCACCTCACTTGTCCTCGACGTGGAAGACGGCATAGGTGGGAGCACGCGTTGCGCTCAGCCAGGACCGCCGCGCCCAGCGTGGTGAGCCGAGCGACCTCGGCCGCATGCCGATCGAGAGACCCATGGCGCCGACGGTAACCGGGAGGACCGACACACCGAAGTCCCGATACGCTGCGAGCTTCGCAATCCGGCCATCCGAGGAGCCTCTGAAAGAATGATTACCAGGTTGTCGGCACTGTTCCTGCGCACCCTGCGCGAGGACCCGGCGGACGCCGAGGTGCCCAGCCACAGACTGCTGGTGCGCGCTGGGTACGTCCGGCGCGTCGCCCCGGGGATCTACTCGTGGCTGCCGCTGGGCCTGCGGGTGCTGCGCAATATCGAGGCCGTGGTGCGCCAGGAGATGGACGCGATCGGCGGGCAGGAGATCCTGTTCCCGGCATTGCTGCCCCGGGAGCCGTACCAGGCCACCGGCCGCTGGACCGAGTACGGCGCGAACCTGTTCCGGCTGCACGACCGCAAGGGCGGCGACTACCTCCTCGGTCCCACCCACGAGGAGCTGTTCACGCTCACCGTCAAGGGTGAGTTCAGCTCCTACAAGGACTATCCGGTGATCCTCTACCAAATTCAGACCAAGTACCGGGATGAGGAGCGCCCCAGGGCCGGGATCCTGCGCGGCCGGGAGTTCCTGATGAAGGACTCGTACTCCTTCGATCTGTCCGACGAGGGCTTGACGCGTTCGTACCAGGCACACCGCGAGGCCTACATCAAGATCTTCGACCGGCTCAAATTGCGGTACGTGATCGTGTCGGCGATGTCCGGCGCGATGGGCGGTTCGGCCAGCGAGGAGTTCCTTGCCGAAGCCGAGACCGGCGAGGATACCTTCGTCCGCGGCACGGAGTCCGGGTATGCAGCCAATGTGGAGGCGGTGATCACACCACCGCCACCGGAGCTGCCCATCAACGGCCTGCCACCGGCCCGGGTGCTGCACACCCCGGACACGCCGACCATTGACACGCTGGTCGGCCATCTTAACGGCGCAGGTCTGGGCCGGACCTTCAGCGCTGCGGACACCCTGAAGAACGTCATGGTCAAGATCCGGCAACCCGGCGCGCAACGCTGGGAACCGCTGGGTGTGGGAATCCCCGGTGACCGCGAGGTCGACATGAAACGGCTGGAGGCCTCGCTGGCCCCGGCCGAGGTGGCATTGTTCGACGACGCGGACTTCGCGGCACACCCGTACCTGGTCAAGGGCTACATCGGGCCTGGCTCGCTCGCCGCGAACGGTGTGCGCTACCTCGTCGATCCGCGGGTGGTTACCGGTACCTCGTGGGCCACCGGTGCCGACCAGACCGATCACCACGTCGTGGGCCTGGTCCGCGGGCGTGACTTCACCCCGGACGGCACCGTCGAGGCCGCCGAGGTGCGCGCTGGCGACCCCTCACCCGACGGCGGCGGCACCCTGGTCGCGGCCCGCGGCATCGAGATTGGGCACATCTTCAAGCTCGGCCGCAAGTACGCCGACACCTTCGCGTTGGACGCCCTAGGCCCCGACGGCAAGCCGATCCGGATCACCATGGGGTGCTACGGCGTCGGAGTCTCCCGGCTTGTCGGAGCGATCGCCGAACAGAGCCACGACGCGCACGGGCTGATCTGGCCCCGTGAAGTAGCCCCGGCCGATGTGCACGTCGTCATCGCGGGTAAGGACGCCACGATCGCCGCCGCCGGCGAGCGGCTGGCCACTGAGCTGGATGCGTCCGGTCTGCGGGTGATCCTCGATGACCGCCCGGCAACGCCCGGGGTGAAGTTCGCCGACGCCGAGCTGATCGGCGTACCGACCATCCTCGTGGTCGGACGTGGTCTCGCGTCGGGTGTCGTAGAGGTCAAGGACCGGGCCACCGGGGAGCGCACCGAGGTGCCGGTGGACGGCGTGGTGGCGCACCTGCAGGAGCTGTGCACCAAGTAGGCGTCAGCCGGCCAGGCTCAGCCGACCAAGAAGGTAAGCCGGACAGTCCGGACCGGGTTGTCGTGGTTGGTGTCCACCAGGCAGATCGACTGCCAGGTGCCCAACATGAGCTGCCCGTCGATCACCGGGACGCTGGCGTAGGGCGGCAGCAGCGCAGGCAGCAGGTGATCTCGGCCGTGCCCGGGGGAGCCGTGTTTGTGGCGCCATCGATCGTCGGCGGGTAGCAGCTCGCGCAGCGCGGCGAGCAGGTCGGTGTCGCTGCCGGACCCGGTCTCGATCACCGCAAGGCCGGCGGTCGCATGCGGCACCCAGACATGCAGCAGACCATCACCGGCGGTGGCCCGGTGCAGGAAGGCTCGGCAGTCCTTGGTGAGGTCATGGACCTGTTCACAGGAGCCGGTCTCGATGCGAATCTGCTCGGTATGCACGGTCGTACGGTAATCGCAAGCTCGGCCTGCGCGTGCGCTTGCGCGTGCTCAGGGTGCGCCGGGGAACGGCACCGTCAGCGGGGTAACACCCGCGGTTACCCGCCAACGGGTCGCCCGCACGGCCGCTTCGGTCAGTGCCTCCAGCGCGGTCCCGCGCAGGTCCGCATCGGCCGGACTGCTCTCGACCACCGAACGCCACGCCGCGGCTGCGTCGGTTTCCGCGGTGATCGCCAGCCGCAGCGCCGACGCGGCATCGGTGACCGGTTCTGGAGTGAGGTAGCCGGGTTCGGGTGGCACTGGCTGGGCGCCCGCGTCGATCAGGATCCGCTCGGTCGCGTCGCGCCGAGCCTGATGCGCTGTCGCAGCCTCGTTGAGCCGACTGTTCAACGTGCCCGGGACGAAGGCGCCTACCAGGCCGTAGACCCAGACCGCTGCGTGCTCGGCCGCCAACGCGCCCTGCAACGCCGCTACGGGCACCCGGCTCGCCGGCGAGTCGCCGTGGCGCCGCCTCATGAGAGCAGCGCCAGGTGGCACGCGCAGCAGGCGGCCACCGATGCGAGCAGCGCGGCGCGGTACCCGGGCAACGTGACGACCAGTCCGGCGGCCTCCTCTTGCGCCGCGCGCGCCGCCTGGGTCAGAGCCGTCCGGGCAGCGGCAACATCGGCAGTGCCGGCCACGGGTGCAGCTGGCGGCGGCACCCGTGGCCGGGAAGTGGGGGGGCCAGGCCGGGCCCGGTACAACTCGGCGCGCAGCGCCGTAGCATGCGTCTTCCGGTCCTCGGCGAGCGCCCTGGCCGTTGCGGCTAACGCCGGGTGGGCTTGAGCTGCCATCTGGCCCACCGCTTGCGCCAGAGCCGCGTCAGCCTCGGCGCGCCGAGCTGGCGACTCCAGCGGATCGGGCCCGACGGGTGCTCGTGCCGACGGGGTGCACCCGGTCAGCGCCGCCGGACCGGCCAGTAGCAGCGCGGTCCCGGCAGCCAACACGCCGCGACGGTTGGGACGGGCTGCTGGCACGGTCGGCCATCTTGCCAGGCCTCAGGTTCGCGGCGGGTCGAGCACCGTGATCCACTCGGCGCAGGTTTGTTCCGTGACGCGATACCCTAGGTAGCCCGACGGGGCACGCCGCGTTGGTGCGTCGCCCGCATTGCCACATCGGAGCACGACAGTCACTTCTAGTCAGGAGGCCACGGTGACCGCGCAGCCTGCGAACCTCGGCTCAGCAACCGAGTCGGTGGTGCGTGACGCGGTAGCTGACGTGGGGTTCGACGTGGAGTGCCTGGAAGAAATGCGGGTTGGGCAGCGTTGGCTGATAAGGGTGGTCGTGGATTCGGATACCGGAGTCGGGCTCGACGATATCGCTGCGGTGAGTCGCGCGGTGTCGCTGGCCCTGGACCAGCGCGATGAGCTAATCGCCGAGCCCTACACCCTCGAGGTGACTTCTCCTGGAGTGGACCGGCCGTTGTCCCACCCACGGCACTGGCGACGCAACAGGTTGCGGCTGGTCCGGGTCGCCCTGGTCGCCGGCGGGGAGCTGATCGGCCGGATCGGTGACTGCGATGACGAGGGCGTCACACTGCTGGTGTCGGGAACCCTGCGCCGGGTGCGCTACCGGGAGCTGAGCCGCGCGGTGGTCGAAGTGGAGTTTCGCCAACCGCCCGCTACCGAGCTCGCTGCGCTCGACGGCGCGAGCCGGCAGGATTGGGAGGAACGGTGAACGTCGACATCGCCGCGCTGCGCGCCATCGAACGGGACAAGGAAATCTCTTTCGACACGGTTCTCGAGGCCATCGAAACCGCGCTGCTGACCGCGTACAAGCACACTGACGGCCATCAACCGCACGTCCGCATCGACGTCGACCGCAAGAGCGGCCTGGTCCGGGTGCTCGCGCAGGAGCTTGACGACGACGGCAACGTCAGCCAGGAGTGGGACGACACCCCTGAAGGGTTCGGCCGGATCGCGGCCACCACAGCGCGCCAGGTCATCCTGCAACGGCTGCGCGATGCCGAGCACGAACGAACCTTCGGCGAGTTCTCGGCCAAGGAGGGCGAGATCGTCGCCGGGCTCGTGCAACGCGACGCCAGGGCCAATGCCCGTGGTGTGGTGGTGGTCCAGATCGGCGAGACCGAAGGCGTGATCCCGCCGGTGGAGCAGGCGCCCAGGGAGACCTACCGGCACGGCGAGCGGATCAAGTGTTACGTCGTCGGTGTATCCCGGGGAATGCGCGGGCCGCAGATCACCCTGTCCCGCACGCATCCCAACTTGGTCCGCCGGCTATTCGCCCTGGAGGTTCCCGAGATCGCCGACGGAACCGTGGAGATTCCGGCGGTGGCCAGGGAGGCAGGGCATCGCTCGAAGATCGCCGTCCGGTCGACCACCCCGGGAGTCAACGCCAAGGGAGCCTGCATCGGACCGATGGGCCAGCGGGTCCGCAATGTGATGAGCGAGCTGGGCGGCGAGAAGATCGACATCATTGACTACGCAGAGGACCCCGCGACATTCGTGGGTAATGCGCTGTCCCCGGCGAAGGTCGTCTCGGTACAGGTGATCGATGCCCGAGCCAAGACGGCTCGGGTGGTCGTCCCCGATTTCCAGCTGTCGCTGGCGATCGGTAAGGAGGGGCAGAACGCCCGGCTGGCGGCCCGGTTGACCGGATGGAAGATCGACATTCGAAGTGACGCGGACCCGGTGGCGTCCCCACCGGCCCCCGCTGCGCGTGCTGAGGTACCGGTCACCAATGCCGGTTCTCCGCCTGCGGCCGGGACGCGCTAGAATCGTGATGGCCTGCCGTCGGGGGACGGTCTATGCCTGCCCGGACGAAGTCCGGCGCCGCCGCCGTGAGCGGCGCGCCGAGCCAGTCCGGACGTGCGTGGGTTGCCGGACCAGGACGGCGGCTTCCGGATTGCTGCGTGTGGTGGCGGTGGATGGGACCCTAGTCCCGGACCCGCGGCGTCGGCATCCAGGTCGGGGTGCGTGGGTGCATCCCGATATCGGATGTCTGCGTCTCGCCGAGCGGCGCCGGGCCTTCCCGCGGGCGTTGCGCTCCGCGGGCGCGCTCGACACCGCCGCGGTGTACGCCTTTCTCACCCTGCTTTTCGGAGACGAGTGAGGTTCTCAGTTCGCTGAGGACGTACCCGACGCCCGGGATCGCCCCGGTGCGCGGTCGATACAGAGAGCAGGTCGATTCCGAAATGTACCCGCAGTCGTGAAGCTCTGACAGCGATGGATATGTACTAGTAACGGGGTCGAGCGGGGTTGCCGCCGGCTCCATCGGTAAGGAGAGCAGTGGCAGGTAAGGCCCGCGTGCACGAGCTCGCCAAAGAGCTCGGCGTCACCAGTAAAGACGTTCTCAAGAAGCTCGCCGATCTCGGCGAGTATGTGAAGTCCGCCTCCTCAACGGTGGAGGCACCGGTCGCCCGCAAACTTCGTGACTCGTTTCCCTCCGATGGAGGCAAGCAGTCGTACGCCAACGGTGCATCGACCAGTGGCCGCGCAAGCAGTGGACCCGCTGGTGGGATCTCCCCTCCGGGCGGTGGAATCGCCGCTAGGCCGGGTCCCGCGCCGTCACCCTCCCGTCGACCGGAACCCGCGCCGGACAGCGCGTCTCCCGGAGCACCACGAGTATCCCCTGCCGTTCTTCCGGGGACATCTCCGTCAGCGATCCCCCAGCGCGCAACCCCAGTGGAGCGCCGGATATCCGCTGAGCCTCCGGTCGTCAGCGAGCCTCCGGCCGCAGCGCCGGACAGGCCGGCGGCACCCATGCGCCCGGCGGCGGAACGTCCCGTGGCTCCCCAACGGCCGCCGGCCGATCAGCGACCGGGCGGGCGACCCGATGACCCAGGAGCCTCTCGCCCCCGGTTGCCGAAGCCGGGTCCTCGGTCGCCGCGGGTAGGCAACAATCCCTTCGGCGTCGGCAGCTCCGCGCCTCCGCAGCGTTCGTCTGGGCAGCGACCGGCACCCCCGGCCAGTCCAACCGGGCCGAGCAGCATGCCTCCCCGCCCGAGCGGGGGTAACCGCCCGAGCTCCAGCCGCGGCGGCCCAGCCGGCAGCGGCGGACCGCGGCCGAATCCCGGCATGATGCCGCCCCGACCGCCCAGCCCCGGAGCAGGGCCGAGCCGTCCGGGACGCCCCGGCGCCGGTGAAGGAGCGCGCGGCGGCCCAGGTGGTCCAGGTAGTCCAGGTGGTGCCCGCGGTGGGCCCGGTGGCCGTGGGGGTGGCGGCGGTTTCCGCGGCGGTGGCGGGGGAGGTGGCGCTCCCGGCGGTCCCGCTGGTGGTGGCGCTCCCGCTGGTGGTGGCTTCCGCGGCGGACCGGCGCGTCCTGGCGGCGGTGCCCGTGGTCGTGGCGGTGCAGCCGGTGCCTTCGGCCGGCCTGGAGGCCCCGCGCGCAAGGGCCGCAAGTCCAAGCGGCAAAAGCGCCAGGAGTTCGACAACATGCAGGCACCGTCGGTCGGCGGTGTCCGGCTACCGCGCGGCGGCGGCGAGGTCGTCCGGTTGCGTCGCGGTTCCTCGCTTACCGACTTCGCCGAGAAGATCGACGCCAATCCGGCGGCGTTGGTGCAGGCGTTGTTCCACCTGGGCGAGATGGTGACGGCCACGCAGTCGGTCTCCGACGATGTGCTGCAGCTCCTGGGCCAGGAGATGAATTACAAGGTCCAGGTCGTCAGCCCGGAGGACGAGGATCGGGAGCTGCTGGAATCCTTCGCGCTGTCCTATGGCGAGGACTCCGGAGGCGAGGACGACCTCGTGTTCCGGCCGCCGGTGGTCACCGTGATGGGTCACGTCGACCACGGCAAGACCCGCCTGCTCGACACCATCCGCCAGGCCAACGTGATGGGCGGCGAGGCCGGTGGGATCACCCAGCACATCGGCGCCTACCAGGTCGCCACCGAACTGGAGGGCGTGGAGCGGCTGATCACCTTCATCGACACCCCGGGCCACGAGGCGTTCACCGCCATGCGGGCCCGTGGTGCGCGATCGACCGATATCGCGGTGCTGGTGGTGGCCGCCGATGACGGCGTCATGCCGCAGACGGTGGAGGCGATCAACCACGCGAAGGCGGCTGGAGTGCCGGTCGTGGTCGCGGTGAACAAGATCGATAAGGAGAACTCGGACCCGACCCGGATCCGTGGTCAGCTCACCGAATACGGGTTGGTGCCCGAGGAGTACGGGGGCGACACCATGTTCGTCGATGTCTCCGCCAAGCTGGGCACCAACATCGACTCGCTGCTCGAAGCGATCCTGCTTACCGCGGATGCCTCGCTGGATCTGCGCGCCAACCCCGACATGGAAGCCCAGGGGGTGGCGATCGAGGCGCATCTGGACCGCGGGCGTGGTCCGGTGGCGACCGTGCTGGTACAGCGCGGCACGCTTCGCGTCGGTGACTCGGTGGTCGCGGGTGACGCCTACGGGCGGGTCCGCAGGATGGTCGACGAACATGGCGATGACGTCATCGAGGCGCTGCCCTCGCGACCGGTGCAGGTCCACGGGTTCACCTCGGTACCGGGTGCGGGTGACAACTTCCTCGTCGTCGATGAGGACCGCATCGCCCGCCAGATCGCCGATCGCCGGCGAACCCGGGAGCGCAACGCGGATCTCGCCTCCCGGCGCCGTCGGGTCAGCCTGGAGGACCTGGACCAGGCGCTCAAGGAGACCAGCCAGCTCAACCTGATCCTCAAAGGGGACAACTCCGGCACCGTCGAGGCGCTGGAGGACACCCTGATGAAGATCGATGTCGGTGACGAGGTGGAGCTGCGGGTCATCCACCGCGGGGTCGGTGGTATCACCGAGGGCGATATCAACCTCGCCATCGCGGACAACACCATCGTGCTCGGGTTCAACGTCCGGGCCGATGGGAAGGCCACCGCACTGGCCAACCGCGAGGGTGTGGAGATCCGTTATTACTCGGTGATCTACCAGGCGATCGATGAGATCGAGCAGGCGCTGAAGGGCATGCTCAAGCCTGAGTACGAGGAGGTGGCGCTGGGCCGTGCCGAGGTCCGGGAGGTCTTCCGGTCCTCCCGGGTCGGCACCATCGCCGGGTGCATGGTCACCTCCGGGGAGATCAAGCGCAACGCCAAGGCCCGGCTGCTCCGGGACAACGTGGTAGTCCGCGAGGACTTCACAGTGTCATCGCTGCGCCGGTTCAAGGATGACGCCTCCTCGGTCCGGGAAGGCTTCGAATGCGGCATCACGCTCTCGTCCTTCCACGACCTCCGGGTCGGCGATGAGATCGAGACCTACGAGATGAGGGAGAAGCCCCGCACCTGAAAACGGTGATCTTCAAGGACTACCAACCCCGGGTGTGGTGGTCCTCACCAGCTACCAACCGGTGGTGAGTGGTGTACGTCGGCGCTGTGGAGTTGGACGTCCTGTTCGGCGACGTCCACTCCCTGAAGGAGAAGCGCTCGCTGGTCCGGCCGGTGATCGCGGAGCTCCGGCGACGCTTCGATGTCGCGGTTGCCGAGGCCGGCCACGTGGACCTGCATCGGCGATCCCTGATCGGGGTGGCCGCTGTTGCTGCTGACGCCTGCCACGTGCGCGAGGTGCTCGACGCATGCGAGCGCTTGGTGGCCGGACGGCCCGAGCTGGAGCTGCTGTCTGCTCGGCACCGGGTACTGGGTTCAGATGATGACTAGCGGCAGATATGACTAGCGGCAGAGGAGAACGCTGCGATGGCCGACCCCCCACGGGCCCGCCGGCTCGCCAAACGGATCGCCAAGATCGTTGCCTCCGGCCTGGAACATGAGGTCAAAGATCCCAGGCTGACGATGGTGACGATCACCGACGCGAAGGTCACCGGAGATCTCCGGGACGCGACGGTCTACTACACGGTGATCGGAGAAACCGTCGATACGCCGCCGGACACCGCCGGGGCGGCCGCCGCGCTAGAGAGTGCGACCGGAGTGTTGCGTTCCCTGGTCGGCCGCGGCACGGGTGTCCGGTTCACCCCCACCCTGACCTTCCGCTGCGACGACATCCCAGACGGGGTGCGCCGGATCGACGAGTTGCTGGCCAAGGCGCACGACGTCGACGCGAAGGTCGCCCGCATCGCGGCGCACGCGTCGCCCGCCGGTGAGCCCGACCCGTACCGCCCGCCGCGGGACATCCCCGCAGACGATGACTGACCGCCACCGCCACCGCGACCGGGACCTGTGGGATCTGGAACTGGCCGCGGCCGCGAAGCTCGTCGGCAACGCGAGGGACGTCACACTGGTGGCCCACGTGCAACCAGACGCCGACGCGCTGGGCAGCGCGCTGGCGCTCGGCATGGCACTTCGCCGGCGTGGCGTCACGGTGCGGGTGACCTTCGGTGAGCCGGCGGGGACGCCGCAGTCGCTGCGGGCGCTGGATGTTGCCGATCTCATCGTGCCGCCGGACCAGGTGCCGGCGCAGCCCGAGCTGCTTGTCGCCCTGGACACGGCGAGCCGCAACCGGCTGGGGTCCCTCGCGGACCGGGTAGATACCGCAGGCGCGGTGCTCGTGATCGACCACCACGCCACCAACGGTCGGTTCGGTACCCACCATCTGGTGGACGCCGGCGCGGAGGCTACCGCGGTGCTCGTACTCGAACTGCTCGACGCGCTTGATGTTGTGCTGGATG
>DATAWX010000042.1:0-2929 GCA_036266995.1 Pseudonocardiaceae bacterium
GGCTTCGAGACGCACCCGCACCGGGACATGGAGATCGTCACCTGGGTACTGGGCGGTTCGCTGGTGCACCAGGACTCCGAGGGCAACTCCGGCGTGCTCTACCCGGGCCTGGCCCAGCGGATGAGCGCGGGCACGGGGATCCTGCACTCGGAGAAGAACGACTCCTGGCGCATCGGCGGGGAGCGCCATGACGACCCGGTGCACTTCGTCCAGATGTGGGTCGTGCCCGACGAGCGCGGCATCGTCCCTGGCTACGAGCAGTCCGAGATCGACGCGGCAGTGCTGGCCTCGGGTTTGGTGCCGGTCGCGTCGGGAAATCCCGACCATGACGCCGCGATCCGGATCCACAACCGGTACGCCACCCTGTGGGCCGCCCGACTGGCACCCGGTGAGCCCGTCGACGTGCCCGACGCCCCGTTCGCGCACCTGTTCGTTGCGCGCGGCGCGGTGGACCTCGACGGTGCCGGACCGCTGGCGCAGGGTGACGCGGCCCGACTGGCCGGACGCGGCGGACGACTGACCGCGACCACTGACGCCGAGGTCCTCGTCTGGGAGATGCACGCCACGATCAGCGGCTGACCCGCCGTCAGACCGCAGTCCAGCAGGGAAAGGAAGGCCCGCCATGAGCACCACCACGGACCCGGTGCAGACCGGCGGCGCCGAGCTTGCGGTCCACCCGTTGCTCGCCCAGCGCTGGAGCCCACGCGGCTTCGACACCGAACACGTTCTGAGCGATGAGGACCTGTACACGTTGCTGGAGGCGGCCCGTTGGGCGCCGTCCTCCGGGAACTCCCAGCCCTGGCGCTTCCTGCTCGGGCGTCGCGGCGACGCCGCCCACGAACGGCTGGTCAAACACCTGGCACCCGGCAATCAGCTCTGGGCCCCGACCGCCTCGCTGTTGTTCCTGGCCGCGGCGGCGACCGTCGACGAGGAGGGGCGCCACCTCGGCCACGCCTGGTACGACACCGGGCAGGCCGTGGCCGACCTGACCGTCCAGGCGACCGCGCTGGGCCTGGCCGTCCACCAGATGGGTGGCTTCGACGCGGCCGGTATGGCCGCCGAGTTCGGCCTGCCGGAGACGATCGAGCCGGTCACCATGGTGGCGGTCGGTCGCTTCGATCCGGACGCGGAATTGCCGGAGTTCCTGTGGAACCGTGAGCGTGCCCCGCGCGAGCGTCGCCCGGTTAGCGAGATCCTGCTGCAGAGCTAGGACGCCGCGACCGGCGTCCGCCGGGGAGGGTGCGATGCCGACCAGCAGGCTCGAGGCGTTCAGCGACGGCGTCCTGGCCATCATCATCACGATCATGGTTCTGGAGCTGAAGGTTCCGGAGGGCAACGACCTCGCGGCGTTGCAACACACGGCCGGGACCGAGCTGCTGACCTACCTGCTGAGCTTCGTCTACGTAGGCATCTACTGGAACAATCACCATCACATGTTCCACCTGACCAAGAAGGTCACCGGTGGCGTGCTGTGGGCCAACCTGCACCTGCTGTTCTGGCTGTCGTTGTTCCCGTTCACGACCGCGTGGATGGCGCGCAGCGATCTGGCTCGCACCCCGGTGATGATCTACGGGGTCAACCAGTTGGGCGCCGCGATTGCCTTCTACGTCCTGCAGACGGCGATCCTTCGCGAAGAGGGCGCGAACTGCGCCCTGGCCCGTGCCGTCGGCCACGACCTCAAAGGCAAGATCTCGCCGGTGCTGTACCTGTGCGGGATCGTGGTGGCCGGGTTCGCCGGTAGCCACGAGGGCAAGCTGACGTGGGCCGGGCTGGGGTTCTTCGTCGCGGTCGCGGTGATGTGGCTGATCCCGGACCGTCGGATCGAACGGGTCCTCGCCGAGGAGAGCACCGGCTAGACCTCGCGGCGCCATATAAATAGGGCAACCACAACGTGCACCTCAACGAACGTGCACCGAAGTAACGGCGCAGCGGAGGCACCTGTGCCGACAACGGCGCGGGATGCGCCGTCGACGGAACATCGTCTCGGAACGCTCGCGGACGGTCGGCCGGAAACGGCGTGGGGGTGCAACGAATCGGTGGCCGCAAAAATGTCGGTGGCGGCGGATATGTTCGTCGCATGGAATTCACCGGTCCCGTTGAGGCGATCTCCTTGCTGGAGAGCGATTTCGCGGTCGTGCAGAAGCTCCTCGGGGAGGAGATCTGGCGCGCCGGTGATGCCGAGGTCGTGGAGTGTCTGCGCCGGGTGCACCGGTTGGTCGGACAGGTCCAGGGACTGCAGGCCGGACTGGTCGCCGAGGTCGAGCAGCGTGGTATTCCAGCCGCTGTCGGTGCCGTCGAGGTGCGGTCCTGGCTGCGATCGGTGCTGACGATGTCACCGGCCGAGGCCAAGACGACTGCCCACATGGCTGAAGCGTTGGTCGAAAAGCGCAAGGACACTGAGGCCGCGTTGGCTGCTGGACGGGCGAGTTGGGAGCAGGCCCGGGCGATCGTCGAGGTGGTCGGGCGGTTGGCTCGCACCGCGACGATCGAGCAGCAGGGCCAGGTCGAGACCTTCCTGTTGGAGCGGGCCGGGGAACTGAATGCGGCGGACATGCGCGGGTTGGAGAAGGTTCTGGCGCACTACCTGGATGCCGACGGTCTGGAGCCGGAGGAGGACAGGGCCAAGGCCAAGCGCGGGGCGCACCTGCTGCGCAACGGTGACGGGACCGGCACGTTGAAGTGGACCGATACCGAGGAGAACCTCGCCCTGCTGCAGGCCGCGATCGAACCGCTCGCCGGGCCCAGGCCCGGACCGGACGGGGAACGCGACCCCCGCGACCCCGCCCTACGTCGGGCCGACGCGTTGGTCGACCTGGTCTCGATGACCCTGCGCCATGGTGAGCTGCCTGCCTCGCGTGGGGTCCGCCCGCACCTGGTCATCACCCTCGGCGACGGGCCCCTGGCCACCACCGCAAGCGGGGAGCATCTC
>DATAWX010000043.1:0-76446 GCA_036266995.1 Pseudonocardiaceae bacterium
GTCGCGGCCAGGTTGCCGACCTCGAACGCGGTGAACGCGCCGAGAAGGCGCCCGAGTTCGCCGTGCAGCACGGCGCGGACCTGGATACGCAGCCGGCGGCGTTCGGTGATCTCGGGCAGGGTGGCCTGGCGGATCGCGAACACGATCGCCGCCGCGGCCAGCAGGCCGGGCACTACCGAGATGAGGATCGCGGTGCGGACGCTGAACATCGCGACCAGACCGAGCGCGAGCAGCGGTCCGCCGATCGCACCGAGGTTGTCCATGGTGCGCTCGAAGCCGTAGGCGCGCCCGTAGGCGCCAGCCGCGACGACATCGGCCAGTAGCGCGTTGCGGGCCGGGACACGGAGCCCCCGCGCTGCCCAGGACGCTCCCCGTAGCACCCCGACTTGGAGCACGTTCCCGGCCACCCCGATCAGGGCGGACAGCACCGCGGTGGTGGTGTAGCCGCCGACCGCGACCGCCCGGCGGCGACCGGGGTCATCAGCCAGAGCGCCCCCGGCGAAGCGGCCCGCGCCCGCCAGGCCATCAGAGATGCCCTCGATCAGCCCGAGCGCGGCCGCCGGCGCCCCGAGGATCGAGGTGACCAAGCTGGGCAGCAGCGCGGTGGGGACCTCGTGTCCGACATCGGCGAGGAAGCTGGCCAGGCCGATTCCCCCGACTCCCGGACTCATCCACCGCGCCGGAACGACCGCCTGCGTGTTCTCCCCGGCGTCGTTGTCCTCGTCAGTGATCTCTGCCTTCCCGCCTGCGGCGGGAATGATCTCCTCGGGCATGCACGACAGTGTGAGGACCGTGATCTGGCGCGTTGTGATGCGGATCAGACTGGCCCCGGTGGGCAGTGTGCTCAGGATGGGGTGAGAGCTTCGACGGCACCGGCCTGGGTGGGGTCGTAACCGCCGAGTGCGGTGATCTCCTCGCGGACCGACGGTTCCCGCAGCGCGCTGATCAGCGAGGAGGCCGCGGGTAGTGCTTCGGCGCCGAGCACGATGTCGTAGTGCTCCCAGGTCAGGGACACGAAATCGAGGTCGAGGTCGGTGGCCGCAGCGCGGACCCCGAGTCCGGCATCGGTGATGCCTGAGGCGACCGCGAGCGCGATCTCCAGGTGCGAGCCGAGCTCGGGGCCGGGCACTTCGTCGGGTGGGATGCCGGCGGTAGTCAGCAGCCGGTCCAGCAGCACCCTGGTCCCTGCCCCGGGCTCGCGTTTCGCGACCCGACACCCCAGCAGGTCAGCGGGCCCGGTGATGGCCGCCGGATTGCCTCGGGGAACCAACAGCCCCTGCTCACGGCGCCAGAGATGGATCAGGGTCGGTCCGCGGCCACGGAGCAGCGCCCGGGCGAAGGGTGCGTTGTAGGTGCCGTTGCGGTGCAGCAGATGGATCGCGGCTCCGTCGGCGTCGCCGCGGGCCAGCGCCCTGACTCCCTGGAAGCTGCCCCGCGCTCCGACGGTGACCACGTGGCGCCCGACCTGGCCTAGGACGATCTGCAGGGCCGGGTCGTCGCTACCGGCCAGGCGGAACACCCGCTCGGGCTCGAGGAACCGGGCTGCGGCCAACGCCCCGTCGGTGGCAACCCGGGCCCGGCGGCGGTCTCCGAGGACGATCACCTTGTTCTCAGCCAGACAGCGGTAGGCCCGGTTGATCGTCGAAGCCGTGGTGCCACGGCGACGGGCATGCTCGCGCACCGACCACAACTCCGCACCCGACTCCAACTCCCCCACGCGGACCCGCCGGGCGATGTCGGTGCTGACGTCGAGGTACCCGGTCATGACTGATGACCCTAGGCACGGCGCGCCGGACGGCCAGCGGGTTCGCGGAGCCTGTCCTCGGCGATCAACACCCGGTCATAGCGACCTTCCCGCGTACTCGGGGTGTCGAGGGGGCGCGTGGCGAATGTTGTGGGCTGGCCGGATGGGCGGGGATTCGCAGGGTGAAGGTGGAGCCGGTGGCGGGCTTGCTCCACAGCGCGACGGCACCGCCGTGGTTGGCGGCGACGTGTTTGACGATCGCCAGTCCTAGCCCGGTGCCGCCAGTGGATCGGCTGCGCCCCTGATCGATCCGGAAGAACCGCTCGAAGACGCGTTCCTGGTGCTCGGGGGCGATGCCCAGGCCGCGGTCGGTGACGGCGATCTCCGCGAAACCGTTCTCCAGCCGCCGGCTGACCGACACCGGACTGCCCGACGGGGAGTAGGACACCGCGTTGTGGAGCAGGTTGGACAGCGCGGTGACCAGCAGCGTGGCGTCACCGTTGAGCAACAGGCCACTGGGCGGGTCGAGGGCGATCCGGATGTTGGCCGACTCGGCCGCCAGCCGGCAGCGCTCCAGCGCCTCGTGTACGACCTCGTCGACTTCGACGGTGGCCAGTTCGGGGAGTCGCTCGGCGCCCTGTAGCCGCGACAACGCGATCAGCTCGGTGACCAGCGTGCCCAGCCGGTTGGCCTCGTTGAAAATCCTGGTGCCGAACCGGCGCACCTCGCCCGGGTCATCAGCGGCATCGAGCACCGCCTCGGCCAACAGCGCCATCGCTCCGACCGGGGTCTTGAGCTCGTGGCTGACATTGGCCACGAAGTCCCGCCGGGTCGCTTCCAGCCGAACCGCATCCGATTGATCCGACGCCTCGATCACGGTAAACCCGTCACCCAGCGGCCGGACCTCGCCGAGCACGGCAATGGGCCCGCGACCGGAGTGGACACCACGCTTCAACGGAGAGAGATCGACCTGAACCACCTCGCCGGTCTCGCGCACCTGCCCGGCGGCTTTGGCCGCGCGGTCATCCGGGCGCCCCCCGCGGACCAGACCCAGTTCGACAGAGGGAGGGTTGGCGAACACCACGTCACCGCTGTTGTTGAGCAGCACCACACCGTTGTGCGAGGAGAGCACGACCCGCTGAACCACATCAGCGACTATCACACCAGCCGGAGACGGCGGCGGCGCCACGGTCCCCGCACGCCTGCCGATGAAGATCCCCACGACCAGCCCGGCCAGCAACGTAGCGATCACGGTGAGTACGACGGCTGCGGGTGTCACCTGGCAATCGTGTCACCGCACCGGGTGTAACCCCTAGCCTCGGCGCGGCGCGAGCCCCTCGCCAGGGCGAATCTTCGTCTCTCGTTTACCGTCGGTTGGACTGAGTAGCCTCCTTGTTCAGCAAGAAGGCCAGCGAGGCGAGCGAAATCCTCTCGTCCTCGACGATTAGGACCCTGGACACAGCGACCCTCGCATGTACTCGGGTGTCGATGGCGTGCGCGACGGGTGTTGTGGACTGTCGGGATGCGCGGGGATCCGCAGGGTGAAGGTGGAGCCGGTGCCGGGTTCGCTCCAGAGCTGGACATCCCCGCCGTGGTTGGCGGCGACGTGCTTGACGATGGCCAGCCCCAGCCCGGTGCCCCCGGTGGACCGGCTACGCGCCTGATCGACGCGGAAGAACCGCTCGAACACCCGCTCCTGGTGTTCGGGCGCGATACCCAGGCCGCGGTCGGCCACAGTGATCTCCACCAAGCCGTTCACCAGCCCTCTGGTGACCGACACTGCACTGCCCGCCGGCGAGTAGGACACCGCATTGCCAAGCAGGTTGGACAGCGCCGTCACCAACTGCGTCGCATCACCCTTGAGCAACAGTCCACTGGGCGCGTTGGCGGTGATCCGGATCTTGGCCGATTCGGCGGCCAGCCGGCAGCGATCCAGCGCCTCGTGTACCACCTTGTCGACCTCGACCGTGGCCAGCTCCGGGAACTGCTCTGCGCCTTGTAGCCGCGACAGCGCGATCAGTTCCGTGACCAGCGTGCCCAACCGGTTAGCCTCGTTGAGGATCTTGGTGCCGAACCGGCGCACCTCCCGCGGCTCATCAGCGGCATCCAGCACGGCCTCCGCCAGCAGCGCCACCGCCCCCACCGGGGTCTTCAACTCATGGCTGACATTGGCCACGAAATCCCCCCAGGTCGCCTCCAACCGATCCGCATCCGATTCATCCAACGTGCGCTCATCTGGGCGCAACCCGCCGACCCGGCCCGACTCGCCGGCAGGAGGATCGACCAGCTCGATCCTCTTACCCGACACCACGCCGTCGCCGTTGTGCTCGACCAGGTCGACGACCACCGCACCGTCCCGAGACCGGGGCGGCGCCAGGATCTCGCTGCGGCGACCGATGACGATCCCGACCATCAGCGCCCCAGCCGCGGTAAGTACGACAATTGTGAGCATCACCGCCCGATCGTGTCATCGAACGAGTGTATTTGGCACGCTGAAGTGCACCTTGAGTCACCCAATCTGCCCCTAATAGGGTGAATTTTCGTCCGTAGTTCACCGTGAGTTCATCCCCTGGCGTCGCACCGGTGGCTCGAACACCGCACTACCGACCTTGGTCGAACCCGCGCTTCGATGGTGATCCTGACGATCTGTAACGAGTCACCGTGGTCCGTGTGATCGTTTGCTGTCGTTCTTGCTGCGGTCGCTGGGCGCGGGTGGGCATTGCTGGCTGTCCGTTGTTGGGTAAGTGATCATCCCTTGGTCACTTGCTGGACATGTGACGTTGGCCTACAGGTCGCAGTGTCCCCGGGATGAAGTCCGTGCCTGCGGAGAGTGCCCAGGTAAGGGTCCTCATCTGCGGCGCTTGCAGAGGAGTAGGCCATGCCAGACCGGCGCATCCCTGTGTTTCGACGTCTTGATCTGCGAAGGGGTGCGATGTGGCCGACCTGGGTGCCACGGCGGCAACGGTGGCGGTGGCGTGGGCGCCTCCGATGTGCGTGCCAGCGCTACCGGCTGTATCACCTCCTGTGGTTTGGCCGCGCGGATTGTGGTCGCGGGCGACGGTGAGGGAACTTCGCCACCCACACTGCCGGCACCCCCATCCCCGTCGCGAACACTCCGTTCGTGATCGCGATCACCCCAGCCACTCCTGCGCCGCCAACGCCGACCCCAACTCCTGTACCCCCGACGCCAACCCCAACTCCTGTGCCGCCAACCCCGACACCCGTCCCACCAACCCCAACACCGACACCGGTAACGGTGACGGTGACGGTGACGGCCACGACGACCATCCTCAACGTGATCAAGGTGCCGTTGCCGTTGGGACTGGTCGGTTTCGTGATCCCCACCGCACACGTGACACCGACTTAACGCAACCGGAACGGCCCAATTCAAGAACGGCACCACCAACTTCGGTAGACCGGTACCGGTCATCGCCAGCACGGCCCTCGGACCCATCGACATTCTGGGTACCGGTCAGCACTCGCTGACCGCGGTGTTCACACCAGCAACCCGACGAAATTTAAGCCCTCGACGTCGAACAGCGTGACATTCAAGTTATAGCCATCTCCGGTGGCCCCGACGCAGTACCAATCCAGACTGCGCCGGGGCCGCCGGCCATACCAGCGTCTCGGCGGGTGGGAACAGCTCTATCAGCCATCGCTCGTCACCTCTCCTTCCGGTAACTGCGTAGGTCTACCACCTATACTGTCGAAATCGCGATCGGGCGAGACGATGGTTGAGTTTCTCCTTCACAGCGTCCGCGTTAGTCGATCCGCCAGCAGGCGTATGAAACGCGACGGATCGCTCAATTCGCCACCCTCGGCAAGGAGCGCCATCCCGTACAGAAGGTCGGCCGTTTCCGCTAGTCCGGCGTCGTCCTTGCGCTCGCCGTAGGCTTTCTGTAGTCCACTCACCAGCGGATGCGTGGGATTAAGTTCGAGGATGCGCTTGACACGTGGCAGGTCTTGGCCCATGGCGCGATACATCTTCTCCAGGGTCGGCGTGACGTCGTGCGTGTCTCCGACGATACAGGCCGGCGACGTGGTGAGGCGCGACGACAACCGTACCTCCTTCACGTTCTCCTGCAATGTGGTCGTCATCCAGGACAGCAGGTCGGCAAAGTCCTTCTTCTGCTGGTCGCGTTCGGTTTCGGCCGTTTCTTTCTCTTCCTCGGAGTCCAGATCGACCTGTCCCTTGGCAATCGACTGGAACCGCTTGCCGTCGAACTCACGGACCGGCTCGACCCACATCTCGTCGACCGGATCGGTCAGCAGTAACACCTCAAAGCCCTTGGCCCGGAAGGCTTCCATATGCGGGGAGCTCTCAATTATCGACCGCGACTCGCCGGTCATGTAATAGATGTGTTGTTGCCCTTCTTTCACGCGATCCAGGTATTGACGCAACGTGGTCAAGTGTTCGGTGTCGTTCGTCGATGTGAACGACGCGATATCGAGGATCGTGTCGCGATTTTCGAAATCGTTGACAAGCCCTTCCTTGACGGCGCGGCCGAACTGCGTCCAGAATGTCTGGTAGCGGTCGACATTGTCGGTCATCATGTCCTTCACCGTCGACAGCACCTTCTTGACGAGACGTCGGCGCATTATCTGGATCTGACGATCCTGCTGGAGGGTCTCTCGCGATACGTTAAGCGACAAGTCCTGCGCATCCACCACGCCTTTGATGAAGCGCAGGTAGTCTGGCATGAGCGCTTCGCAATCGTCCATGATGAACACGCGTTTCACGTACAGCTGGACGCCGCGCTTACGATCCCGCATGAACAAGTCCAGCGGCGCCTGGGACGGAATGAACAGCAGTGCCTGGTATTCGAAGGTCCCTTCCGCTTTCATACTGATGACCTCTAGTGGATCATTCCAGTCGTGACTTACGTGCTTGTAGAAATCTTTGTATTCGTGTTCTTCAACCTCATTTTTGGAACGCGCCCAGAGGGCTTGCATCGAGTTGATTGTCTCGATTTCGCGCGTGTCCTGTCCATCCTTGTCCTTGCGCTGGGCCTCCATCTTGATGGGCCAGGCGATGAAGTCGGAATACCGCTTGACGATCTCCTTGATCTTCCAGCCGTCCGTGTAGTCAAAGAGTTGGTCGTCCTTGTCCTCCGGTTTGAGATATAGGGTCACCGCCGTGCCTTGCGGTGCGTCGTCGACTGACTCGATGGTGTAGGTTCCCGCGCCGCCGGATTCCCAGCGGGTGCCGTGATTTTCCCCTGCCCGCCGGGTCAGCAGCGTGACCTTGTCAGCCACCATGAAACTGGAGTAGAAACCAACACCGAACTGCCCAATGAGATCCGGCGAGGCCGCCGTATCCTTCGATTCCTTCATCTTTTGCAGAAATTCGACCGTACCGGATTTCGCAATGGTACCGATGAGGTTCACCACGTCATCGCGTGACATTCCGATGCCGTTGTCCCGAACGGTGATCGCGCGCTGGTCTTTGTCCACCTCGATGTCAATGTGGAGATCGGACGTACTTACCTGTAGATCCTTGTCGCGGAACGCTTCCAGGCGTAACTTATCCAATGCATCGGAGGCGTTGGAGATGAGTTCTCGCAGGAAGGTATCCTTGTTCGAATAGATCGAATGAACCATCAACTGCAAGAGCTGGCGCGCTTCGGCCTCGAACTCGAGCGTTTCGACCTTCGTATTCACCGAATCCCTTTCTGGAAGATGCTTCTCCCCGAATAGTACGTGCGGTGCCGCCCCAGGCTCAACGCAGCATCATCGGCTGCGGTCACGACCCAGCCCGGCAACCCAGTCGGGTGTTGCTCAAGGGCCGGTCGGGATGGTCCCGCCAGCCCCCTTCAAGCGCACCCGCGCCGTAATCGCGCGAGCACGACGGAACGTCGGGTGTCGGTGGGCGGCAGGAGCTTCGCAAGAGTTTCCAGCACGTCGGGGTCGTCGGCTCCCGTTGCGGTTTGCGCGAAGGCCCACAATGCACCGAGGTCACGGCGGTGCAGCACAGCGTCGCGCAAGGCGACGATGAGGTCGTCGCGCTCCTCGCGGACGCCGGGTGCGTCGGACCGGGGCAGCAGCGGGCCCCGCCAGGCGGCCAACGCTTCAGTCAGCTTGCCCGCTTGCAGCAGCCGTTGGACTGCGAGGAAGTCCGCATCGACGTCCCCGGCCAGCCGGTAGGGGCGGGTGCGCACGACGCGCTCGCCGAGTTGGACCCGAAGCCGGTGCATCTCCGCCCGTGCGGTCACCGGATTGCCCGCCTCACCGTAGAGGGCAATCGCCAGCGCCTCGGCGCTCACGCCTCTGCGATGCAGGCACAGCAGCGTCAAGATCTCGGCGACCCGCAGGCTCAGCGGTCGCGTGCGGCCGTCGAGCACGGCGACCGGGTTCCGTCGCCCCGAGGAACGCCAGGGAGAGCTTCGGTGCGCGGGTGCAGTGCCGACCTGCCATCCGCAACAGGAAACCCGCGGCCAGCGGCTCGACTCTCGCCTCGCGCCCGTCGGGCAAGACGAGCTGGCCATCGGGCGCCGAGATGTCCACCCGCAAAGGAAGCCCCCCGCAGGACTCCGTCGCGATCACCCGGCCACTCGCACTCAACAGTGCGCTGGGACCACGCAGATGCGCCATGTTCTCGCGCCGCAACACGTCGTCGCGGGCCGCCATCCGCGCCCGGAGCTGGCCCTGCGCCAACTGCGCGGCCGCCGTGACCAGGGCCAGCGTTGCCGGGTGACGGGTGTGATGCGGCCCGGTCACATCAATCGCGCCGACCACCGCACCGCTGTCCGGGTCGACTACCGGCGCTGCCGCGCAGGTCCACGCGTGATACGTACGCACCAGATGCTCCGCGGAATGAATCTGCACCGGCGTGCCGAGCGCGAGCGCGGTGCCCATCGCGTTGGTGCCGATGGCCGACTCGCACCACTTCGTACCCTCGGTGAGCAGCACCCGGTCGGCCCGCAGACACACATCGACCTTGCCCTCGCGCCACAGAATGTGGCCGTCGGCATCGGTGACGATCATGACGTGCTCGGCCTCGTCGGCGATGCTGACCAGAGTGGCCCGCAGCAGCGGCAACACCTCACTGAGCGGGTGCGCTGAGCGGATCGCCTCGATCGTGGCGTGGTCATACACCACCGGCGGCTCGTCGTGGTCAGGGTCGACATGCGCGGCAAGTGAACGTCGCCACGAATCGGAGATCAGCGTCCGCGGGCCGACCGGGCACCGCTCCCCCGCCAGCACAGCGTCATGTACGCGGCCGAGCAGCACCGCGTCCATGCCCGGGTCACCCCGCAGGTTCACCTCCCCGATGATGCGCGCTACGAAACCGCACTGCAACGTGACTGCAACGTCGATGTACCTAGTGTGGCGCCCAAACCACATCAATGACGCTGGAGGGCTTCCCTGATGACCAGGTACGCAGCACCAGGCACCGACGGCAGCGTGGTGTCCTACGAATCCCGGTATGACCACTACATCGGCGGCGAATATGTGCCACCGGCCACTGGCCAATACTTCGAGAACCCGACGCCGGTCACGGGTCAGGGTTTCACCGATATCGCCCGCGGGACGGCTGCTGACGTCGACCGGGCCCTCGACGCAGCCCACGGCGCAGCGCCCGCGTGGGGTAGCACATCGGTCGCCGAGCGGGCCGTCATCCTCAACCAGATCGCCGACCGGATGCAGGCCAACCTGGAGGTTCTCGCGGTCGCCGACAGCTGGGACAACGGCAAGCCGGTCCGCGAGACGCTGGCCGCGGACATCCCGCTGGCCATCGATCACTTCCGCTACTTCGCGGGCGCGATCAGGGCGCAGGAGGGCGGCATCTCCGACATCGGGGACGGCCTGGTCGCCTACCACTACCACGAGCCGCTCGGCGTGGTCGGTCAGATCATCCCGTGGAACTTCCCGATCCTGATGGCGGTATGGAAGCTCGCGCCCGCGCTCGCCGCAGGCAACGCGGTGGTGCTCAAGCCCGCCGAACAGACGCCCGCGTCGATCCATGTGCTGCTGTCGATCATCGGCGACCTCCTTCCCCCGGGCGTACTCAACGTCGTCAACGGCTTCGGCGTCGAGGCGGGCAAGCCGCTGGCCTCCAGCAGCCGGATCCGCAAGATCGCGTTCACCGGCGAGACCACTACCGGCCGCCTGATCATGCAGTACGCCAGCGAGAACCTCATCCCGGTCACACTGGAACTGGGCGGCAAGAGCCCCAACATCTTCTTCGAAGACGTCGCCGCCGCCAACGACGCCTTCTACGACAAGGCGCTCGAAGGCTTCACCATGTTCGCGCTCAACCAGGGCGAGGTGTGCACCTGCCCATCGCGCGCACTGATCCAGGCCAGCATCTACCATCAGTTCCTTGGTGACGTCACCAAGCGGACCGAGGCCATCGTGCAAGGCCACCCGCTGGACACCGAGACCACCATCGGCGCGCAGGCCAGCAACGACCAGCTGGAGAAGATCCTGTCCTACATCGACATCGGCAGGCAGGAAGGCGCGCGCGTGGTCACCGGTGGCGCTCGCGCCGAGCTCAGCGGTGACCTTGCGGGCGGCTACTACGTGCAGCCCACGATCTTCGAGGGTCACAACAAGATGCGGATCTTCCAGGAGGAGATCTTCGGCCCGGTGGTGTCGGTGACGAAGTTCGACGACTACGCCGACGCCATGAAGATCGCCAACGACACTCTCTACGGCCTCGGTGCGGGCGTGTGGTCGCGCAACGGCAACATTGCCTACAAGGCGGGCCGCGAGATCCAGGCCGGGCGCGTGTGGGTGAACAACTTCCACTCCTACCCCGCGCATGCCGCGTTCGGTGGCTACAAGCAGTCCGGCATCGGCCGAGAGAACCACCGGATGATGCTCGACCACTACCAGCAGACCAAGAACCTGTTGGTGAGCTACTCGGACAACGCGCTCGGGTTCTTCTGATGGAACGTGTCTCTTACACACCGGAGGCGGCGGACTTGCTCCGTCGCCTCCGGGGCACCCACGGCCCCCTGATGTTCCACCAGTCAGGTGGATGTTGCGATGGAAGTTCGCCGATGTGCTACCCGGCCGGCGAATTTCGCACCGGCGGCTCGGATGTGCTGCTCGATGACCTGCACATCGAAGGACTCCCCGAGCCGGTGCCGGTGTGGATGTCGGCCGCGCAGTTCGAGTACTGGCGTCACACCCATCTGACTATCGACGTCGTGCCCGGTCGGGGCAGTGGCTTCTCCCTGGAAGCGCCTGAGGGCGTGCGCTTCCTGATCCGGTCGCGGCTGCTCACCGATGAGGAGCTGGAATTTCTGGACCGGTAGTCGCGAGCGGAGCTGGTGGTGCGGTTACGACCCGACGCCTCCCTTGTCGGGCCCTCCGCCGCGGCCGAAGCCCGTGTCCATCCACCACATGTTGTGACACAGCGGGCATTGAACGTAGACGAGGTTTGCGTTCGTCTTAAGCAGGTACAGGCCGTCCCCGTTCGGGCAGTGGGTACAGCTGCGCCAGACCTTCCGGCCGATGTCGACTGATGGGTCAAGGGCCATTGAAAACCACTCTTCTCTCGCAGCGATCGTCGTCTCGTCTCCTCAACCAACATACCCGCGACCCCACGCCCGGCCAGGATCACCCAGCACCCAGGTCAGGCTCCTGAGCGCCATTCGGCTCCGAATGGCGATTTGTCTAAGCTTCTGAGCGTCATTCGGCTCCGAATGGCGATGCGGTGGTGATCTTGCAAGCGGCAGGAGCCGGGGTTGATCGAGAAGGTCCTGCCCGACGGGGTGGCCAGCGTGGAGACGTTCTGCGACCCACCCGACGCGGCACTGTATCCGGGGGAAGCGGAACTGATCACCCGCGCGGTGGACAAGAGGCGCCGCGAGTTCCGCACGGTCCGGCATTGCGCCCGCCAGGCGCTGCGCCAGCTCGGGCTGCCGCCCGCGCCGGTGCTGCGCGGTGAACGCGGGGAGCCGCAGTGGCCGGCAGGAGTCGTGGGCAGCATGACCCACTGCGCTGGTTATCGAGCCGCCGCCGTGGCCCACAGCTGCGACTTCCGCGCGGTGGGAATCGATGCTGAACCGCACGAGCCCCTGCCTAAGGGGGTGTTGGAGATCATCGCGCTCGAGCAGGAGCACGGCATCCTGGCTGAGCTGGCCGCCGCGGATAGTGCGACATGCTGGGACCGCGTCCTGTTCTGCGCCAAGGAGTCCGTGTACAAGGCGTGGTTCCCATTGACCCGCCGCTGGCTGGGGTTCGAGGACGCCGCCGTCACGATCTTTCCTGGCACGACCGATCCCGGCACGAGCGATCCGGCGCAGGGCTCCTTCTCCGCCCACCTGCTGGTCGCCGGACCGACCATCGCCAGCACACCGCTGACCCGGTTTGACGGTCGCTGGCTCCGCGGCAAGAACCTGGTGATCACCACGGTCGCCCTACCAGCGGTGGTCTCGCCTGCGCCCTGGTGGTCGGCTACAGCCTCTACCTGATCATCGTCAAGTGATCGTGCGCTACGATTCCGGGCCTTATGATCGAGCAGAGCCACTTCGCCATCGAACCATGGGCTGTTCGGGAAAACGGCCTGGACCTGGCCACCATGGGACAGAAAGAATCGGTGTTCGCGCTGGCCAACGGGCACATCGGGCTGCGCGGAAACCTTGACGAGGGCGATCCGCACGCGCTGCCCGGCAGTTACCTCAACTCCTTCTACGAGCTGCGGCCGCTGCCCTATCCCGAGGGCGGCTACGGCTATCCCGAGTCCGGCCAGACGATCGTCAACGTCACCAACGGCAAGCTGATCCGGCTGCTGGTGGACGACGAGCCGTTCGACGTGCGATACGGGGAGCTGCGCTCGCACGAACGCGTGCTCGACTTGCGGGCCGGAACGTTGCGCCGCAGTGTGGAGTGGGTGTCCCCCGTCGGTAAGGCGGTGCGGGTCGCCTCACAGCGGTTGGTGTCGCTGTCCCAACGCGCTGTGGTCGCGATCAACTACGAGGTCGAGCCGGTCGACCAGCCGGTGTTGCTGGTCTTGCAGTCCGAGCTTTTCGCCAACGAGCAACTGCCCGTCACGAGCCAAGATCCGCGGGTGGCCGCGGCGCTGTCCGAACCGCTGGTCGCCGAGGCGCACCGGTGCAACGACACCGGCGCCACGCTGCTGCACAGCACTCGCCGTTCTGGGCTGCGGATGGCCGCGGCCATGGATCATGAGGTGATCGGGCCGTCCCGGACGGAGTTCCAATCCTCGGCGACCGAGCACGTCGCACGGACCACGGTGATCTGCCGGCTGCAACCCGGTCAGCGGCTTCGGGTGGTGAAGTACCTCGCCTACGGCTGGTCCTCGCAACGGTCGATTCCCGCGCTCAACGACCAGGTCAGAGCGGCGCTGGCAGCGGCGCGCTACACCGGTTGGGCCGGGCTGACCACCGAGCAGCGAGGGTACCTCGACGACTTCTGGGCCGTCGCGGACGTGGAGGTCGACGGCAACTCACAGCTTCAGCAGGCGGTCCGATTCGGGCTGTTCCACGTGCTGCAGGCCGGGGCGCGCGCCGAGGGGCGAGGAATCGCGGCCAAGGGCCTGACCGGCCCTGGATACGACGGCCATACGTTCTGGGACACCGAGACCTTCGTGCTACCGGTACTCAGCCATACGGTGCCGGACGCGGCTGCCGACGTGCTCCGCTGGCGCCAGCAGACCCTCCCACTGGCGCTGGAGCGGGCCGGCCAGCTCGGTCTGGACGGTGCAGCTTTCCCGTGGCGCACCATCCGGGGACAGGAATGCTCCGGATACTGGCCGGCCGGTACCGCGGCGTTCCACGTCAACGCCGACATCGCCGACGCGGCGATCCGGCATGTGACCGCCACTGGTGACATCGACTTCGAGCGCGATGTCGCCCTGGAGCTGCTGGTACAGACGGCGCGACTGTGGCGCTCGCTGGGCCATCACGACCTGGCGGGTCGCTTCCGGATCGACGGTGTCACCGGGCCTGACGAGTACAGCGCGGTGGCCGATAACAACGTCTATACCAACCTTATGGCGCAGCGGAACCTGCGCGCGGCCGCCGACGCCGTCGGGCGGCACCTGGAGCGTGCAGTCGCCATGGGCGTCGACGCTGAGGAGGCTGCGTCCTGGCGTGACGCGGCGGCCGAGATGGTGGTGCCCTACGACGACAACCTCGGCGTGCACCCGCAGGCGGAGGGCTTCACCGATCACGCGATCTGGGACTTCGCCGGGACGTCGCCGGATCACTACCCGCTGCTGTTGCACTTCCCCTACTTCGACCTGTACCGCAAGCAGGTGGTCAAGCAGGCCGACCTGGTCTTGGCCATGCACCTGTGCCCAGAGGCGTTCACCGACGAGCAGAAGGCCCGCAACTTCGCCTACTACGAGCGGATCACGGTCCGCGACTCGTCGCTGTCGGCGGCGACGCAGGCGGTGCTGGCGGCCGAGACCGGGCACTTCGACCTCGCTTATGACTACCTTTGCGAGACCGCGCTGATGGATCTTGCTGATCTGGCCCACAACACCGACAATGGCCTGCACGTCGCGTCGCTGGCCGGCGCCTGGTCTGCGCTGGTGGCCGGGTTCGGCGGGCTACGCCATCTCGACGACGGCGGCCTGGCTTTCGCTCCCCGGCTGCCCGAGGCATTGACCAGAGTCACTTTCCGGCTGCGCTGGCGCGGTCGGCGACTGCAGGTGGAGATCACCCCGGGACAGGCGGAGTACCAACTCCTAGAGGGTGCCGGGCTGCAGTTGCGGCATCACGGGCAGGCCATCACCCTCACGACGAGTTCGCCGGCCGTGCACCCGATCCCGCCGATGCCGCCAGCCGATCACGTCGCGCAGCCAGTTGGGCGGGAGCCATTCGCTCGCCGGTTTCCTGGCGAGGCGGCCGGTTAGCTCCCGGGGCCAGCCGCCCGCATCCCAGCTACCAGGGTGGGCAACCGTTGGTCGCCTAGCCACGCCCGCGGGCCGACGTGCTGTACCCGCAGGCAAGCCACCGCGATACCGAAGCTCAAGCTGCGCTCCGGGTCGGTCACTCCCCCGGCCCGGGCGAAGGCGACCGCGCCATGCAGCACGTCGCCGGCGCCCAGCGTGTCCCGCGCGGCGACCCGCGGCACCTCGACGGCGCCAGCGGCGTCCCGAGTCCACCAGCGCACCGGCGCGGCGCCTGCTGTCATCGCCACCAAGCGGGCACCATCGGCCAACAGCGTCACGGCAGCTGCGTCGGATTGAGCAGGATGGCCAGCGAAGCCGGCCGAGCACACGACAGCGTCGGCCAGCGGCACCAGGTCGGCGTACACCGGCTTGGGACTTCCGCAGTCGAGCACCACCGGGATCCCGGCTGCCTGGGCGCAGCGTGCGGCTGCCACGGCCAGCTCGGGATGGTGACCATCGATCAGCACAACATCGGTGTCCTTGATCAACGCCGCCAGCTCGCGGGGCACCACGGCCGTCAGGTCCTCGGCGTTGCGGGACACCACCGACCGCTGCCCCGTCCCATCGAGCACGGTGATCGCCGAGATGTTCAGATCCGCTCCGGCTGCCCAGGCGTCGACGATACGCACACCCGCGCGGCCCAGCTCGTCCGCCGCCAGCCGCCCGACCGGACCGGGACCCAGCGCGGACAGCAGCACGCTGCACCCTCCCAGCGCACCGAAGGTCACCGCGGCAACCGCGGCCGGGCCCCCGGCAGCGATGTCGCTGCGCTGCGCGACGACCTTTTCGTTGGCCCCAGGCCGCTGCCCCACCCGCTGCACCAGGTCCAAGGTGGCAAGCCCGACAAACAACCCGCGAACCCTTATGATCCCTAACCACCCTCCACCCGCATTCAGCGGGGCTGTCCGGTGCGCCACAACCCCGCTGAGCCCGCTGAATGCGAAGCGGGTAGCGGGTAACGTCCGCCGCGTGCGGTTTCTTGATGGGCACGGGCCCGGCTACGAGCTTACGTATGACGATGTCTTCCTGGTTCCGGCGCGCTCGGAGGTGGCGTCCCGGTTTGATGCGGATCTGTCCACGGTGGACCGGTCAGGCACCACCATCCCGCTGGTGGTGGCCAACATGACGGCGGTGGCGGGGCGCCGGATGGCTGAGACGGTGGCTCGGCGGGGCGGGCTGGTGGTGCTGCCCCAGGACGTGGACCCGGCCGTGGTCGCCGAAACCGTGGAGTGGGTGAAGTCGCGGCACCTGGTGATGGATACCGCGCTCACCCTGGACCCGCAGGACGCCGTCGCCGACGCGGTCAACTTGCTACCGAAACGGGCGCACCGGGCGGTGGTGGTGGCGGATCGGGCCGGCCGTCCGGTGGGTCTGGTCACCGAGGCCGAGTTGACCGAAGTGGATCGGTTCACCCGGCTGATCGACGTGGCGCAGACCGACCTGGTGGTCGTATCCGCCGACACCGAACCACGCAAGATCTTCGATCAGTTGCACCGCCGCCGCCAGGAGCTGGCTGTCGCGGTGGATCCGCAGGGCCGGCTGGTCGGGGTGCTGACCCGCACTGGAACCTTGCGCGCTGAGCTGTACTCCCCCGCATTGGACGCCGGCGGCCGGTTGCGGGTGGCCGCGGCGCTCGGCGTGAACGGCGACGTCAACGTCAAGACCGACGCGCTGCTCGCAGCGGGGGTCGACGTGCTGGTCGTCGACACCGCCCATGGCCACCAGCGCAAGATGCTCGACGCGCTTCGCGCGGTCCGCTCACGCAGACCGGCGGTACCGGTGGTGGCCGGGAACGTGGTCTCCGCGCAGGGCACCCTGGACCTGCTCGAGGCCGGCGCCGACATCGTCAAGGTCGGAGTGGGACCGGGCGCGATGTGCACCACCCGGATGATGACCGGAGTCGGCCGGCCGCAGTTCTCCGCGGTGGCCGAGTGCGCTGCCGCGGCCATCGCGGCAGGTGGCCAGGTGTGGGCCGACGGGGGGGTGCGCCACCCGCGAGACGTCGCGCTGGCGCTGGCCGCGGGAGCGTCGAACGTGATGATCGGCTCGTGGTTCGCGGGTACCTTCGAATCGCCTGGCGACTTGCAGCGTGACGAGACCGGCCGACCGTACAAGGAGTCTTACGGAATGGCCTCCAAGCGTGCTGTCGCCGCACGTATCACCTGCGACGACACCTTCGACCGGGCCCGCAAGGCACTGTTCGAGGAGGGGATCTCGACCGCCCGGATGTACCTCGATCCACAGCGGCCCGGGGTGGAAGATCTCATCGACTACATCTGCGCCGGGGTGCGCAGCGCCTGCACCTACGCCGGGGCTCGGACGCTGCCGGAGCTCTCCGAGCGGGCCGTGATCGGGGTGCAGTCGGCCGCCGGTTTCGCCGAGGGACGCCCGCTGCCCCGAGGCTGGTGAGGGCCCGATCACGGGATGCGTCCCTGACGAAACAGATCCTGCAACGCTGCGGCCGCCGGTTCGCAGGCCGCAGTCTCACCCAGTGGGTGCGATACCGCGCCGGGCACGACCGGTTGCGGGC
Source organism: Pseudonocardiaceae bacterium (assembly GCA_036266995.1). Lineage (GTDB taxonomy): Bacteria > Actinomycetota > Actinomycetes > Mycobacteriales > Pseudonocardiaceae. Next base: position 17,146 of record DATAWX010000043.1, read on the forward strand.
CGTCGGCCCGGTAACAGCTCACTCGCCGCCACCCGCCGTCGGCGTCCGGCACCATCAGCGCGGCCACTGGATGAAGCTGTTCTGGCCGCAGCGGCACCGACGCACTCTCGGCCATCACCCGGCTCAGCGCCACGGCGCCCCGTTCATCCGATCGGCGCGGACCGCCCGGCAGCCGCAGTCCCGCCGGGGTGGGGAGCAGGGTCAGGCTGGAGCCGCCGATCCGCAGCCACGCGACCTCGGCACGCACCGCGCCGCCTCCGTTGGGTCGCCAGGCGGCGAGTTGATCCAGCAACTCGACCGGATTGCCGGCCCGCATCAGTGGCGCGGCAGGCAGACCGGCCCGATCCAACGCGTCAAGCTGTTCGGCGAGCGGATCGAGCAGGCCAGCCGGATCCAGCACGCCACAGGGTTTGTCGCTCAACCCCAGCGCCTGCTCGGTGAGCAGCATGAGCAGATCGGCCAACACGTCGATCCCGCCGGGCAGCACCACCACAGCGTCAGACAGCAGCCGCACCGCGTCCACCCGTCCGACCGGCCCGTCCACCGCCCGCCGGTCGGTGGCACGAGTGCCCGGTTCAGCACCCCGGGGGATGACCTCCACAACATCAGATCCCGGCCCGCCGGTATCGAATGCGACCGGCCCGGCAACCCCGAGCACCAGCCCCCAACATCGGCGACCGAGCTCGGTTTCCAACTGCCGGACGACACCGTCGACCGATGCAGCGCCTCCGAGAATGCCGATCCGCACACAGACACGTTAGCCCGAATGGCCGTGCAGTGGCGCGCAGTGCCCTCGACAGCAGAACCTGCACCCGTAGAATCGACCGGACCCGGTCCACGAGGAGTGTGACGAACTCGGTGCCTGCCGCATCGACGCCCGGTTGTAGTACGTGGCCGGGCTGCGGGCCCGGCCACCCCGACTCACCGCACGCGCGGACAATGTAATGGTTGTCCTGCGTGATATCTGGGACCTGTTCGGTGGCTTGTTCGGGTTGGCCGCACTGACCGCAGGCACCTTTGTCTTCGTCGCCGGCGAGTTCTCGCTGACCACCCTGGAACGCAGCACTGTCGACGCGCACGTCCAGCAGGTCGGCGACCGTCGTTCCCGCCAGGTCCAGCACGCTCGCAGCACGCTGTCCTTCCAGCTCTCCGGTGCTCAGGTCGGCATTACGATCACCACTCTGCTCACCGGGTACGTGGCCCAGCCGGCCATCGCCGGGCTGACCAGACCCGCCTTGCAGGCGCTCGGGCTGCCCATGAGCGCAGTTGACGGGGTATCTCTGGGACTCGGATTAGCGTTGGCCACCGCGTTGTCGATGGTGTTCGGCGAGCTCGTGCCACAAAATCTCGCCATTTCCAGACCCCTGCAGACGGCACGGCAGGTCGCTGGAGTGGTCAATGCGTTCTCCATCGGGTTCCGGTGGTTGATTTCCACATTGAACGGGACAGCTAACTGGATTGTCCGCCGGCTGGGCATCGAACCGGCCGAGGATCTGCGCTCCGCCCGTTCACCGCAGGAGCTCGGTTCGTTGGTTCGTAGCAGCGCCGCGCAGGGGACGCTGGATGAGGGAACCGCCACCCTGCTGGATCGTTCGCTGCGCTTCGGTGAGCGCACCGCTGAGGAGTTGATGACGCCTCGGGTCCGGGTGCAGGCGCTGCGCGCGGATGAACCGGTACTCGCCCTGGTGGATGCCGCTCGGCGGACCGGACTCTCCCGCTTCCCGGTCTACGGCAGTGACCTCGACGACGTCCGCGGCGTTGTGCACGTCAAGCAGGCCTTCGCGGTGCCGGCCGAGCTGCGCGAGGCGTCCCTGGTCGGCGCGCTGGCCAGCACGGTCCCCATTGTGCCGAGCTCACTCGACGGCGATGCGCTGCTCGACCGGTTGCGGGGCCAGGGTCTTCAACTCGCGATCGTGGTCGACGAGTACGGCGGTACCGCGGGCATCGTCACCCTCGAGGACCTGGTGGAGGAGATCGTCGGCGACGTCCGCGACGAGCACGATCCGCAGGAGGTCTCCCAGGTTCGAGCACTGGACGAGCAGAGCTGGATCATCTCCGGGCTGCTGCGGGCCGACGAGGTGGCCGATGCGGTGGGATTCGTGATGCCCGAAGGCGACTACGAGACCGTGGCCGGCCTAGTGCTGGAACGGCTGGGCCGAATTCCTGACGTCGGCGACGAGGTCCAGCTCGACGGATGGCGGCTGACCGTGCTGCGGATGGACCGCCGTCGCATCGCGGAGCTGCGGCTCACCCGGACCGCGGTCGCTGAGCAGGCGACGCAGCCGTGAGTGCCGCCTTACTGCTCGTCGCACTGTTACTGCTGGGCGGTAACGCCTTGTTCGTCGGTGCTGAGTTCGCCCTGATCAGCGCCCGGCGAGACCGGTTGGAGACGATGGCTAAGCGCGGTGTGCAGCGGGCTAACACGGTGATCCGGGCCGGGGAGAAGCTGCCGCTGATGCTGGCCGCGGCACAGCTCGGGATCACCATCTGTTCGCTCGGGCTCGGTTCGCTCGGCGAGCCCGCTGTCGCGCATCTGCTGGAGTGGCTGACCGGTTCACTCGGTGTCCCCGACGCGGTGCTGCACACCGTCGCGTTCGTCATCTCGCTGGGCGTCGTCACCGTGGCGCACATCCTGCTCGGGGAGATGGTGCCCAAGAACATCGCGATCGCGGGTCCGGAGCGTACGGCGCTGTGGATGGTGCCGCCGCTGGTCGCCTTCATGCAACTGACCCGACCGGTCATCGCGTTGTTCAGCCGGGTCGCACGGCTGGTGCTGCGGCTCTTCGGCGTGCAGCCTCGAGACGAGCTGGGCAGCGCCTATAGCCCCGAAGAACTGGCCAATCTGATCGCTGACTCCAGCCGGGAAGGGCTGCTGGACAGCCAGGAGCACCGCAGGTTGACCCAAACGTTGTCCACCAGGCAGCGCAGCGTCGCCGACCTGGTCATCCCGATATCCGGGTTGACCACGGTGTCCGCCGAACCGACCCTGGGCGACATCGAGCGCGCCGTCGCGCAGACCGGTTTCTCCCGCTTCCCGCTCCGCGCTGACAAGACGACGGGCGACTCGCAACTGGTGGGCTACCTGCACGTCAAAGACGTGCTGAACCTGCTCGGCAGACCCCCGGACACTCCAGTGCCAGCGGGCGTCGTCCGCCCGCTTCCTGATGTGGCGTCGACCGCCAAGCTCGACGAGGCGCTGGCGCTGCTGCGCCGCTCCAGCAGCCACCTCGCCCGGGTCATCGGTTCCGACGCGAGCACCCTAGGCGTCGTCGCACTGGAGGACCTGGTCGAGGAATACGTCGGCACAGTCCGCGATGCCACCCACGTCCCGCGCTGAGGTTACCCGCCACTCTCAGGAGTTGAACTCCTCCACCGGCGGGCACGAACACATAAGGTTGCGGTCTCCGTGGGCCTGGTCGATCCGCCGAACCGGCGGCCACACCTTGGCGGCCGTCCGGCCCATCGGGTAGGCGGCGAGTTCCCGACTGTAGGGGTGGTCCCACTTGTCGACCAGGCAACTCGCGGTGTGCGGCGCACACCGCAGCGGATTGTCGTCGGCCGGCCACTCCCCCTCGGCGACCCGGTCGATCTCGTCCCGGATCGCGATCATGGCATCGCAGAAACGATCGAGCTCGGCAACGTCTTCGCTCTCGGTGGGCTCGACCATCAGGGTGCCGGCCACCGGGAAGGACATCGTCGGGGCGTGCAGGCCGTAGTCGGTCAACCGCTTGGCGACGTCCTCCACCGTGACGCCGGTCGCCTTGGTGATCGGCCGCAGGTCCAAAATGCATTCGTGCGCGACCAGCCCGGCGAGACCGGCTTGCGGCGTCGAACCATCAGCGCAGCTGCCGGTATAGAGCACGGGAAAGTGCGGTTCGAGGCGTCGGGCGATGTAGTTAGCCGCCGCCACCGCGGTGAGCGTGGCGCGGCGTAGGCCGTCAGCACCCATCATCCGGATGTAGGCCCAGCTGATCGGCAGGATCGACGCGCTGCCCCAGGGTGCCGCGGAGACCGGTCCCACCGCAGCGTCGGGTGCCGTCTCCGGGTGCCCGGGGAGGAACGGGGCCAAGTGGGCTCGCACGCCGATCGGTCCCACTCCCGGGCCGCCGCCACCGTGCGGGATGCAGAACGTCTTGTGCAGGTTGAGGTGGCTGACGTCGGCGCCGAAGCGGCCCGGCCGGGCCAATCCGAGCAACGCGTTGAGATTGGCACCGTCGACATAGACCTGTCCTCCGGCATCGTGCACCAGTTCGCAGACCTGCGTCACCCCGCGCTCGTATACCCCGTGCGTGGACGGATAGGTGATCATGATGGCGGCCAGCTCGGCACCGTGCTTCGCGATCTTCACACGGAGGTCGTCGAGGTCGACGTCGCCGTTGCGGTCACACCCGACGACCACGACCCGCATCCCGGCCATCACCGCCGACGCCGCGTTGGTGCCATGCGCGCTCGACGGGATCAGACAGACGTCCCGACCGATCTCACCACGGCTGCGGTGGTAGGCGCGGATCGCCAGCAGACCCGCGAACTCGCCCTGGCTGCCGGCGTTGGGCTGCAGGCTGACCGCGTCGTATCCGGTGAGTGCGGCCAGCCAGCGCTCCAGGTCACTGACTACCTCGAGCAAGCCCTCGGCGTCTTCCCGCGCCGCGAACGGGTGCAGGTCGGCGAACTGTGGCCAGCTGATCGGCTCCATCTCCGCGGTGGCGTTGAGCTTCATCGTGCAGGATCCCAGCGGGATCATGCTGCGGTCCAACGCCACGTCTTTGTCGGCCAGCATGCGCAGGTAGCGCAGCAGCGCCGTTTCGCTGCGGTGGGCGGCGAACACCGGGTGGGTGAGAAACGGTGAGGTTCGCCGTAACGACCCGGGGATCGCGTCCAGAGTCGCGAGGTCGAGGGCGTCCGGGTCGCCTGCCGGCACGCCGAAGGCCTCCCACACGAGCCGAAGGTGCTCCCGAGTAGTGGTCTCGGCGCAGTTGATACCGACATGATCGTGGTCGGCCTGCCGCAGGTCCACGCCGGCGGCGCGAGCGGCACGCACCACCTCGGCGGCCCGACCGGGCACCTTGGCCAGCACCGTGTCGAAGAACGCATCGAAAACAACCTCGACGCCGCCGTCACGCAACCCTGCCGCGAGCACCGCGGCCATCCGGTGCGCCCGCCGCGCGATGTCGCGCAGTCCGTCAGGTCCGTGGTAGACCGCATACATTGAGGCCATCACCGCCAGCAGCACCTGAGCGGTGCAGATGTTGCTGTTGGCCTTGTCCCGACGGATGTGCTGTTCGCGCGTCTGCAGCGCCAAGCGCAACGCCGGCGAGCCGTCGGCGTCGAGGGACACACCGACCAGCCGGCCGGGCAACTGGCGCTCCAGCCCACCGCGGACGGCGAGGTAGGCGGCGTGCGGCCCGCCGAAACCCAGCGGCACTCCGAAGCGCTGGGTCGAACCGATCGCGACGTCGGCGCCGATCTCACCCGGGGGTACCAGCAGAGTCAGCGCTAGCGGGTCGGCTGCGACAGCTACCGCAGCGCCGCGCTGGTGCGCCTGCTCGATCAGCATCGCGTGGTCGCGCACCGCACCGGAGGCGCCTGGGTAGGACAGCAACACGCCGAAGAACTCGCCGTCCGGAAGCCCGTTCGACAGGTCTACGGCGTCCAGTTCGATGCCCAACGGTTCGGCGCGCGTGGCCAACACAGCCAGTGTCTGGGGCAAGGTGTCCGCGTCTACCACGAATCGCGATGATGTGACCCGGGCCGCCCTGCGCAGCAAAGCCATCGCCTCGGCGGCTGCGGTCGCCTCATCGAGCAAGGATGCGTTGGCCAGCGGTAGACCGGTGAGGTCACAGATCATGGTCTGGAAGTTGAGCAGCGCCTCCAGCCGACCCTGGGAGATCTCCGGTTGGTAAGGCGTGTAGGCGGTGTACCAGGCTGGGTTCTCCAGCACCGAGCGGCGGATCACCGGTGGTGTCACGGTGCCGTGGTAACCCATCCCGATCATCGGCACCCCGGGGTGGCACCGGGCGGCGCGCTCGCGCAGTTCGGCCAGGGCCTGCACGTCTGTGGCGGCCGGTGGAAGGTCTCGGACGGTTTCTGGGTCGACACCTTGGTCAAGCAGGCCGGGGTCGAGGACGCCGGGCGGGAGCGCAAGCTGTGCGAGTTGCTCCAGTGACTCCACACCGATGACATCCAGCATCCTGGCCACCTCGGCCGGACGCGGTCCGATGTGCCGGTCGGCGAACGGGGTGCCGTGTTCCAGCGCGGACAGCGAGCGACGATCGGCTGTATTCATCGCGAAGGGGGTGCTCCTTCGGTGCCAGGGCAAAAGCGGCGGGTAACTATCCAGCACGGGATTGCGGCTACGTCATCTACCGTACCCGTGGAGATCGCGACCGTTGCGCTCCCGGCGCCGCGCTGTGACCGGCTACACAGCTCAGCGCGCGTCAGCTGATTCGACGGGTCCGTCGGCGCTTGGTCAGCTCGTCCTCCGGAGCTGCCGCGACATGTCCACCATCGGCGCGCTCGGGGGGGAACTGTCTGATCGATCCGGCGATCTCCTTCATCGCACCACTGACGGCGATGCCGAATACGCCCTGCCCACCCTGCAATAGATCCACCACCTCTTCAGGGGAGGTGCACTCGTAGACCGTGGTGCCATCGCTGAACAGCGTGATCCGGGCCAAGTCGTGCACTCCGCGGCGACGCAGGTGCTCGACGGCCACCCGGATGTTCTGCAGCGAGACCCCGGTGTCCAGCAGCCGTTTGACCACTTTGAGGACCAGGATGTCTTTGAACGAGTACAGCCGTTGGCTGCCGGATCCGGAGGCGCCGCGAATCGAGGGCACAACTAGGTTCGTCCGCGCCCAGTAGTCGAGCTGACGGTAGGTGATCCCGGCGATCTGGCAGGCCGCTGGGCCCCGGTAGCCGAGCAGCTCGTCGGTCACGCCATGCGGATCAGCCAGAACGGAATCAGGGAACAGGGTGCCTTGCGCCGCCGGCTCGCCCGCTGCTCCCTGCGGTCCATCGACCACCCATGCCTCCCACGCCTTGCGTCGATAGCTCGCGGGCCACACGGCCCGCAGCGGATCCGACCGTCGGGGCGAATCACACCGGCTCGACTTGCTGTGAGGGTCGACGGTAGGCGTCGATGAGTGGTCGGTCAATCCGACGCGCGGAGTCTCACCCTCAACGTCAGCTCAAGGGTAGCTTTCACAGCGTTTATGTATCCGCTCCGCGGAAGTCCTCCGGTGACACCGAGTCGAGAAACTCCCGGAATCTTTCGACCTCGTTCTCCTGTTCGTCGGGAATGATCAGGCCGGCCTCGGATAGCACCGACTCCTCGACGTGGATCGACACCCCCGCCCGCAGCGCCAGCGCCACCGAGTCGCTGGGTCGGGCAGAAACCCGTACGTTACCGTCGAAGACCAGCTCTGCGAAGAAGGTGCCCTCCTGCAGTTCGGTGATCCGAACCTGTTTCAACTCTCTGCCCAGCGCGCTGATCACGTCTTTGAGCAGGTCATGGGTCATGGGTCGGGCCGGTTGGACACCCTGCTGCTCCAACGCGATGGCAGTCGCCTCTCCCGATCCGATCCAGATCGGCAGGTAGCGCTCTCCCTCGGTCTCCCGGAGCAACAGAATCGGCTGGTTCGCCGGCAACTCCACCCGGACCCCGACGACACGCATCTCGCTCATCGCGTTGCGCCTCCCTCCCGCCGCACCCTGCGGTCCGGGTGCCTCGAGGATCGTCGTGCTCGGCGGTGGATTGGGAACCGGCCATAGCTGCCAGCCCTGTCGAGTGTCCACCATCGCTACCCTCAGACGCTACACGCGGAGCCCTCCCGATGCCGAGCCCCGCAGCGGTCCAAATTCACTCAGTTCCCGACGACTCCACGCAGCCCGATCTTCACGAGTAAGGCGTGTAGCCGCAACGACAGCACCGCCAACTCCCGAACCACCTCGTCGGCGCGGGCCCGCGCATCGGGATCTCGCTGCCGGCTCATCGGGGTGACGATCTGCGCCAGCAGGCCCACCTCCCGATCCGCCGACGCGCGGAAGGAGCGTAGGTGCCGTGGTTCGAGCCCAAAATCGGTCATCGCCCGGGCAGTCCTTGCCACCAGCACCGCATCCGTGTCGTAGAAGCCGGCTGGGCCTGGCCGAACCAGACCGAACTGCTCGAGTTCGGTCAGCGCCGCGCGCCCGATGCCGGCGGCGGCGAGCAGTTCCTCCTGCGTCATCCGCGTGGTGTCGACGGCGTCGAGGTCCTCCGCCCAGCCCGGCGACGTCGCTGCGTCGGGGCGAGCGCTGCCCGGTGGACGCGGCGACCGTAGCCAGCTCACCTCAGAGGGTCTTTCGGCCAGATCCTCAGGACCACCGCGGTCCATCGCGTCCAGGTGCTGTTTGATGACCCTCAGCGGGAGATAGTGGTCACGCTGGGCGGCAAGCACGTAGCGTAGCCGTTGTACATCAGCCGGAGAGAACTGCCGGTAGCCCGCAGCGCTTCGTTCGGGCTGGACAAGCCCCTCGGATTCCAAGAATCTGATCTTGGAGATGGTGACATCGGGGAAGTCCGTTCGCAGCTGCACGAGCACTGAGCCGATGCTCGCCCCGGAGAGGTCTCCGGAGCGGCCCGGAGTTGTCACCGGGGCCCCTGGTCAGCCCCTCGGTCCCCGGCGCGCGGACCGGTCAAGAACACCAGCCGAAACTTGCCGATCTGCACCTCGTCACCATTGGCCAGCAGGGCGGTGTCCACCGGCTCGCGGTTGACGTACGTGCCGTTGAGGCTGCCGACGTCCACGACCACAAACTCGCCGCCCTCGCGGCGGAACTCGGCGTGCCGACGGGAGACCGTCACGTCGTCGAGGAAGATATCGCTTTCCGGATGCCGGCCGGCGCTCGTGGTGGACCTGTCGAGAAGGAATCTCGAACCGGCGTTAGGGCCACGCTTCACCACCAGCAGAGCAGAGCCTGCAGACAATGCATCGAGGCCGGCAACAGGCGGTGCCGGAGCCTCGACACCCTCGACCTCCGCGAGGAAGTCCGCCCGAAACGTCGATGTCTGCTCCGGGCCCCGCTCCGGTGGTACACCGGGCCCGTCGTTCGTGCTCACGCTGGGCTCTCCTTCGCGGGATGGTCGTTGTTGATCGGACCACAACCTATCGTGCCACCCGCAGGCCTAGGGACGGAGGTCTAGCCGGCCTCCTCGATGAGCTTGCGGTAGTCCTCGGCACCCATCAACGAGTCCGCCGCTGACCCCTCCGCCAGCTTGACTTCGATCATCCAGCCCACGCCGTAAGGGTCGGAGTTGACCAATTCAGGGTTGTCCTGCAGCGCATCGTTGCAGGCGACGACCTCACCCGCTACCGGCGCGAAGAGGTCCGACACGCTTTTGGTCGACTCCACCTCACCGACCGGTTCTCCCGCCGCCACCGAGTCCCCCACCAGCGGCAACTGTATGTAAACGACGTCGCCAAGTTGTCTCTGGGCGTAGTCGGTGATGCCGACCCGCACGGTGCCGTCCGCACCAGGGAGCACCCACTCGTGCTGCGGGGTGTACCGCAGTTCCTCGGGGACCACTGCACGTTCGTCCACATCATCCCCCAATCATTCAGCCGGCCGCGTCCTCGCGGCGCGCACCGTCAACCGAACTTGACATAGGTACAGGACTCCCGCCCAGAGGTACAGCGCACCGCCCCATCCGGTGAAGGCAACCGCGAATGCCTGAGCCACCGCACCCACCCCACCATGCACATCGTGGGCGAGCAGCAGCAGCGGGAACGCATAGAGCAGGCACAGCGTCGCTGCCTTGCCCACGTAGTGCACCGGCAGCGGGCCGTAGCCATGGTGGCGCAGCACAGGCAGGGTCAGCAGCAACACCAGGTCCCGGCCGAGCAGCACCGCCACCACCCACCACGGCAGGATCTCTCGAACACCAAACGCGAGCAGGGTGCTCAGCGTGTACAGCCGGTCCACCGCCGGGTCGAGCAACGCGCCCAGCCTACTGGACTGGTTCAGCAACCTGGCGAGCTTGCCGTCCAGCCAGTCGGTGAGGCCCGACAGGGCCAGCACGAACACCGCGAGCAGGTCATCGTGGGGTCCCAGCAGCAACCACAGAAACAGCGGGACACCAGCCAACCGGAGTGCGCTGAGCACGTTGGGTACGGTGATCAACCGGTCGGCCGGATCCGACGCCTGTGGCCCGGCCTGGCTCGATCCCTTGGCGCTGGGCTGGCGCTGCATAGTAGCTACTTTTGCACACGTCATGTGCCGCCTGGGCGAGTTTCGCGGCACCCCCCACTGCACATCGGTTACTACCCGCCCAAGGGCCTACCACGATCGCCGCAACTGAGCGATGGCAGTGCGATCCTGCACGGTCACCGCTCACTGTTGACGATCTTGAGAACGCGGGCGGTCTCACGGACACTGAGTACCCAGTTCCCCATCCTCGCGGACGGGTCGTACTCAATTTCCGCTTGGGCGGTTGCGGAGACCGGGGGGGTCAGAACTTGGTGAGAGCTAGCCAGTGCTCCAGGACGCTGGCGTCGCCGAGTACGTCGATGGACGCCTCACTGAGTGGGACACGGCGCATCAGGACCAACAGCAGGTAGACCACTGGACCGCGCACCGCGACATCGCCCTTGGCGTGGCCATGTTCCCAAACCGGACCCGACGGCGTCCGGCGCACGATCCACTCCCCCGCTTCGCCTAGACCCGGGTCGGTGGAATGCAGGTGCAGAATCTGGCCATCCCCGCGCAGCTCGGCGAGTTCCGGACGGTGCTGCACCGCCTGCGGCAAGCTAAGGAAACCCAGCCACTCGGAGATCGCATCGGCGGCGAGATCAGCCTCCAGAGTGAACTCGCGACCCAGCGCGAGCTCGGCGTCAGCACGGTGCACCGCAGTCTCATGCGCCATCCGGCGGGCCCAGAAGCCGAGGGTGTGATCACCGGCCCAGCTCCACACAGGCGTCCGCGGGTCGGCCGTCCGAATCGCATCTACCAGTGCATCAGCGCCCTCGCGCAACCACGTGCCAAGCCCAACGGCGTCGTCGGGTGCCGCAGTCGGGTTGAGCTCGCCACGGTCGGGTGGGGTGGCGGCGGGACGAGTGACGACCGCGGTGGCCCACCGGTGGACCTGGCCGACATGCTCGACGAGCTGGTGCAACGTCCAGTCCGGACAGGTCGGCACCCGCTGCTGTGGATCAGCACCGGCCAGTGCCTCGGCGAACAGCGCGGACTGCGCAGCCAGCGCTTGGAGGTAGCGGTCATCGGGCAGTGGAGCCATCGAATGCCCTCCCGTGATCGTTTCAGTGGTCGTCCAGCTTCAGCAGTTGTTCCCTCGGTAATGCGGCGGCGCACCAGGTGGTGTGCACTGTGCCCTATGGCCTCGCATTCTGCCTCGCATCCGCACGACCCTGTCCAGCGCGCGCTCGGTGGCGGCTGGGGCACTTTTCTCGCGGCGGCGGCGCGGTCTCCCCGCGATGTCGGCACTCTGCTGCCCTCCGGTCCCGAGCTGGCCCAGCGGCTGGCCTCCGTGGTGGCCGGAGCCGGCCAAGCTGGGCGCCCCGCGATCGTCGTGGAGGTCGGTGCTGGCGGCGGGGCGGTCACCGCAGCGATCGCCCGGGAGGCAAACCACGACGCCGTGGTGATCGCCGTCGAGAAGGACCCGGGGCTTGCCGAGCGGTTGCGGTCCCGCCAACTCGGGGTGCGGGTGGTCACCGCGGACGCTGCCACGCTTCCAGCCATCCTCTCCGACCACGGCGTGGATCGCGCCGACGTGATCGTCTCAGTACTGCCGTGGACCCTGTTCGGCCCGCGGCAACAGCGCGAGTTCCTGACCATCTTTGCCGCCGCGCTGCAGACCGACGGGGTGTTCACCGCCGCCGCCTACAGCTTGGGCTACTGGACACCCGCTGCGCGCCGGTTTCGCACCGAGCTGGAGCGGACGTTCGGCGAGGTGCTGCCCACTCGCACTCTCTGGCGGCACCTGCCGCCGGCCATGACCTACGTCTGCCGGCACCCGGAAGTAACCGACGAGGACATCACCGCGGATCCGAGTCGATGAGTAGGCGTCCATCCAGTCGGGTGACCCGCAACGCACGCTTGGCGACCCGGGAGTTGGCACCGGTGTCGTAGGTGACGTCCACTGGAACTTGCACCGAACCGTCGGCATTATCAGTGACCCCGGAGGCGTTGCGCGCGCTGACCGAGGAGAACTGGCTCCAGTACGATTGGAAGTCCGACTCGCTTGCGAAGGTAGCCTGCGCGGTGGGTGACAGGAGCTGCCAAGCCGTCGACACGTCGTTCATACCGTTGTAGTAGTCGATCACTAGCTGCCCAGCGTCGCTCCATCCGATCGGCTGCGAGTGATCCATACGCTGCACCTGCGCGGGCGCGGGTAGGACGGACGTCGGCGTTGCCGACGGCGCAGCCGCCTGCCCGGCGGGATGGGCGCCCTGTTGCCCCGACGAGCCTTCGGAAAGCAGCGCCCCAACTCCGGTGAACACCAACACCGCGAGGACGGCTCCGGCAAGCACAACCGCCCTGACCCGCCGCCGCCGGTTCGTCGGGAAGCTGTCCGTGGACCAGCCGGGTGGCGACGAAGCCGGCGGGGAATCGAACACCGGAGCGGTCGGTGTCGGGTCCACCGGCGCGCTGGCGGTCACGTGGGTGGGCCGCCGCGCAGCGCCCGACGTCGACTCCGGGCGGGTAGTCCGTACCGTGGCCAGCTCCTGGCTCACGCGGTACATGTCGGGACGCTGCGCCGGGTCTGTGGCGAGCAGCCTCATCAGCACCGCTGAGAGCGCTCCCGCCTGCCACGGGGGCTGCACCTTGCCGCCGGCCACCGCGTGCAGCAGGGCGAGCGGGTTGTCGGTGTCGCCGAACGGGCCGCGGCCCTCTACCGAAGCGTAGAGCGTGGCGCCGAGCGAGAAGACATCCGATGCCGGCGTCGGGACCTGCCCGCGAGCCACCTCCGGGGCGAGGTAGGCCGGGGTGCCGGCCATCATCCCTGTCTGGGTGACCGTGACGTCACCCGCGGCCCGCGAGACTCCGAAATCGGTGATCTTCGCGGTGCCGTCGTCGGTGATCAAGATGTTCCCGGGCTTGACATCGCGGTGCACGATCTGTGCGGCGTGCGCGGCAGCCAGCGCAGAGGCGATCTGCCTGCCGATCGAGGCGACTTCGGGCACCGGGAGGCAGCCACGCTCCCCCAGGACCGCCGCGAGGCTACGCGAGGGCAGGTACTCCATCACGAGGCAGGGCTCACCATCGTGCTCGGCCACGTCGTAGATGACGATGGCATTCGGGTGATGCAGGCGCGCGGCGATGCGCGCCTCGCGCAGCGCCCGAGCCCGAGCTTCATCATTCGCCCTCGGGCTCAGGTTCGGCTGCACCAGTAGCTGTTTCACCGCCACTAGCCGCTGGAGCCGCTCGTCCATGGCCCGCCAGACAACGCCCATGCCCCCGATGCCAACTCGATCGAGCACCCGGTAGTGACCGGCGATCAGCTGACCGATATCGATGTGCGGTCACCCCCTCTGCACTGCGCTTGCGCACAGTGCGCGGCATCCCCGACCGGATTCAGATTATCGCTCCGAAGCCGGGTCGGCACACTAACCGGGCTGCCCCCGCTGCGCCCCGGGACAACCGCCGGGGGCACGATCGTGGTCACCATGACGCTCACCGAGACGCTACCCGCCGGTACCGGGCCCGACGAGTTGTTCGACACCTTTGTGGCCTGGGTCTCAGACCAGGGCCTGGTCCTGTACCCCGCCCAGGAGGAGGCGCTGATAGAGATCGTGTCGGGGTCGAACGTGATCCTGGCCACTCCGACCGGATCCGGCAAGAGTCTGGTCGCGACCGGCGCGCACGCGACCGCGCTGGCGCAACGCAGGCGCAGCATCTACACCGCGCCGATCAAGGCATTGGTGTCGGAGAAGTTCTTTGCGGCGTGCGATGTTTTCGGTGCCGACCAGGTCGGGATGCTGACCGGCGACTCCAGCGTCAACCCCGAGGCGCCGATCATCTGCTGCACCGCTGAAGTGCTGGCCAACATGGCACTGCGCAGCGGGCCGGATACGGATGTGGGCCTGGTCGTGATGGATGAGTTCCATTACTACGCCGACCCTGACCGCGGCTGGGCCTGGCAGGTCCCGCTGCTCGAGCTCCCACAGGCCCAGTTCCTGTTGATGTCCGCGACGCTGGGCGACGTCAGCCGCTTCCAGCCGGACTTGACCCGGCGCACCGGGCGCCCTACCGCAGTGGTCAGCTCCGCGCAGCGACCGGTTCCCCTGCATTTCCGGTACGTGACGACGCCGCTGCACGAGACGCTGGAGGAACTGCTCGCTATCAAGGCGGCGCCGGTCTATGTGGTGCACTTCACCCAGGCCTCGGCCGCCGAGCAGGCTCAGGCGCTGACCAGCATCAACGTCTGCAGCCGGGCAGAAAAGGACGCCATCGCCGAGCTGATCGGTGGGTTCCGGTTCACCGCTGGTTTCGGACGGACCCTGTCCCGACTGGTGCGCCACGGGATCGGGGTGCACCACGCCGGGATGCTGCCGCGGTACCGCCGGCTCGTCGAGCGACTTGCCCAGGCCGGCCTGTTGAAGATCATCTGTGGTACCGACACGCTCGGCGTGGGGATCAACGTGCCGATCCGCACCGTGCTGCTCACTGCGCTAGGCAAGTACGACGGAACCCGTACCCGCCACCTCACCGCCCGGGAGTTCCACCAGATCACCGGGCGAGCCGGCCGGGCCGGCTACGACACCGCGGGCGATGTCGTCGTGCAGGCCCCCGAACACGTGGTGCAGAACACCAAGGCCGTGGCCAAGGCTGGTGACGATCCTCGTAAACGCCGCCGGGTAGTGCACAAGAAACCTGCCGAGGGATCGGTGTCCTGGAGCGATCGCACCTTCGACCGGCTGGTCGCTGCCGAACCGGAACCATTGACATCCAGTTTTGCGGTGAGCCATGCGATGCTGCTCAATGTCGCCAATCGGCCCGGTGACGCGTTCGCGGTGATGCGCCACCTGCTCACCGACAACCACGAAGAGCGTCCCGCGCAGCGCCGGCACATCCGCCAGGCCATCGCGATCTACCGTGCGTTGCTCGCCGCTGGTGTGGTCGAGCGGTTGGCGGTCCCGGACGCCGACGGCCGCACCGTGCGGCTCACCGGGGACCTGCAACTCGACTTCGCGCTGAACCAGGCGCTGTCCCCGTTCGCGCTGGCCGCGATCGAGCTGCTCGACCGAGAGTCGGTCGACTACCCGCTGGACGTGCTGTCGGTGCTCGAGGCCACCCTCGACGATCCGCGGCAGGTGCTCAGCGCACAACTGTCCAAGGCCAAGGGTGAGGCCGTGGCGGCGATGAAAGCCGAGGGCATCGAGTACGAGGAGCGGATGCGGCTGCTCGACGATGTGAGCTACCCGATGCCGCTGGCCGAGCTGCTCGACGCCTCATTCGAGATCTACCGGGCCGGTCACCCCTGGGTCGCCGACCATCGGTTGTCGCCCAAATCGGTGGCCCGGGATCTCGCCGAGCGGGCGATGACCTTCACCGAGTACGTGGGGTTCTACGGACTGGCCCGCTCCGAGGGGCTGGTGTTGCGCTACCTGGCCCATGCCTACCAGGCGCTGCGCCGCACGGTGCCCGAGGACGCCAAGACCGATGAGCTCCGTGACCTGCAAGAGTGGCTCGGCGAGCTGGTGCGCCAGGTCGACTCCAGCCTGTTGGACGAGTGGGAGAAGCTGCGGGACCCGCAGGAGCAGGACGCGGTACCGGCCCCGATCGATCACCGACCGCCGCCGGTCACAGCCAATTCCCGGGCCTTCCGGGTGTTGGTGCGTAATGCGCTGTTCCGCCGGGTGGAACTGGCTGCCCGCCGCCGGTGGGAGGAGCTGGGTGAGCTCGAGGGTGACATCCGCAATCGGGACGCCAGGTGGGACGCGGAGTCCTGGCGGCAGGCCGTGGAACCGTACTTTGACGAGCACGACGAGATCGGCACCGGCGCTGACGCGCGCGGTCCGGATCTCCTGATCATCGACCAGCAACCCGGCCGGTGGGTCGTGCGCCAGATCCTCGATGATCCGTCCGGGCATCACGACTGGGCCATCAACGCAGAGGTCGACCTCACCGCGTCCGACGAGTCCGGGACCGCCGTGCTGTGGGTGACCACCGTCGGCCAGCTGTAGACCCCGGCGACCAGGGCCCAGACCAGACGCCCCATGGTCAGGACGGCTCGTTGCCGCGCTTCCACTTGATGCCGCACCCAATGCTGGGCACCTGTGGTTCGGGTACCGGCTCTCCGATCAGGACCAGGTCCAGCGCCGCGCGTAATGCCTTTCCGGTCACCGGCGCATCGTTGCGTGGCCGGGACTCATCGAATTCGCCCCGGTAGACAAGCCGGCGCCGCCCGTCGTAAAGGAAGAAGTCCGGTGTGCACGCGGCCTGGTAAGCCCGCGCGACGTGCTGGGTGTCGTCCAGAAGATAGGGGAAGGTGAATCCGGCGCGGTGAGCCTGTGCGGTCAGCCCGTCGCGACCATCGTCGGGGTAGTTGTCCGTGTCGTTACTGCAGATAGCCACCGCGGTCACGTCTGCCGCGTACTCGGCAACCAGCGAGGCGAGTTCTTGCTCGAGGTGCCGGACGTAGGGACAGTGATTGGAAAGGAACATCACCAGCAGGGGCCGACCAGGGGCAAGACCATCAGAGGTCACAATCTCGCCATCCAGAGACGGCAAGGCGAACGGCGGCGCCGGCGTGCCGAGCGCGATCATCATCGAGTTCACAGCCACGGTGACCAGTCTTGCATCACCAGACGCGCTCGTGCACCGGAACGGCAGTTCAGCTGCCGAACAGGCCACCGGCAATGCCGCCAATGCCTTCGCGCGGCGTGCGTCCCGGTACCGCCGCGGCGACCCACTGCTGGAACGCCTCCGGGTTGCGCGACTGAAGCAGTACGCGACCTGGACCGGAGAAATCGAACACCCAGCCCTCGCCGCTCTTCACGGACTGGACGCTTTTGCCTTCGACTGCCCGACGCATCCTGAACTGGATGGCCAGGTCGTAGGCCACGACGTGACCGGTGTCGATCGTCACGAGCTCCTGCGGCTGCAAGTCGATATAGTCGACAGCGCCGTAGACGCTCACCAGCGCTTCGCCCTGGCCGGTGGCGCGGAACCCGAAGCCGCCCTCGCCACCGAAAAGGTTGGCCATGCCACCCCACTGCGTGTCGATCTCGACGCCGTAGGAGTTGGCGATCCAGCTACCGCGGCGCAGGAAGATGGGCCGCTCGGGCGTAATGGTGATCGGGACAGCGTCACCGGGCAGCATTCCCGCGACATCGACCCAACCGCCCTGCTGCGGCGCGGTGTAGGTGGTGACGAAGAAGGAACCGCCGCCGAGGACGCTACGGGCCAGGCCTTTCATGACCCCGCCCGGTGCTTTGGATTCGAGCTGCACGCCCTCGCTATGGGCGATCATCGCGCCGCCCTCTACGCGCAGTGACTCCCCCGGCGAGAGGAGGCAGCGAGCAACGGTGAATGACGGGTTGTGGCGCAACTGAACCTGCATGGCAGGCGACCCTAGCTGGACCAGATCGCCCCAGGCTCGGCGACCTGAGGTTTCGCTGGGCCATCGCTGAAACCTAGTGTGAACAGTCCGCAGGGCGGCGGCCAGCCCGTCGAACAGGTCATCCCGGTGGACCGGTTCGACGGGCCTGACTGCGTAGAACTAGCCTCGGCCAGTGGTGTCCTGGACCTTGCGCACCGCGCCGTCGATCTGGCTGCTGAACTTGCCTTTGGTGCACTGATCGACGAGGCGGCCAGCCTGGTCCGCAATCTTGCCGACCGCATCGGGGTTGGTCTTGGCGTATCGGCGAGCGGCCTCTACGGCCCCCGCCAGTACAACAAGCTTCCCCAGTTTCCCCAGCATCGCGTTTCCTCCTTTGGCTGACCCAACCACAATCCCCACTAGGTCACAGCGGAATGGCGAGGATACCGCGCCCGATCATGGCGTGTGAGGACGGCCACAGAACGTGGGCCAGCGCAATGGCTCGGTCAAAATCCCATCGCCTGGGCCCGGCGCTTCACCTCGCGCCCTCGGTTGGTTCGCAGCGCGCCGATCGGGGTGCCCGGCAACGAGTCCTCCGCGGTGAACAACCAGCGCAGGATCTCCTCGGCCGAGTAGCCGGCGTCGCGCAACAACGTGATCGTGCCGGGCAGCCCTTTGACAACAGCATCGCCGCTGAGGAACTCCGCGGGGATCAACACCACGCCGGCGCGGCGCACTCCCATGAGTTGCCCGTCGCGCATCATCTGGTGCACTCGGGTTACCGGAAGCCCCAGCCGTTGCGCGACATCGGGTAGCGGCAGCACCACCACCTCAGGGTCGAGCACGTCCAGGGCGATGGGGAGGTCGCTCACGGTGGTCACCATGCCATATCGGCCAGCCGGCGCCCTTCCGCCGTTCGGGGAGCGCCAGTCCGTACGATCCTCAGACTGTGGAGCGACAGGGGCCCGATCACGACGGGAACCTGGTCGGCACCCTGCTGGAGGGGCGCTACCGGGTCGGTCCGGTGCTGGCCCATGGCGGCATGTCCACCGTCTATCGGGGCACGGACACCCGGCTGGAGCGTCCGGTCGCCATCAAGGTGATGGCACCGCGGTTCGCCGCCGACCCCATCTTCCTGCAGCGCTTCGAGCGGGAAGCCCGCGCGGCCGCGCGGTTGCACCATCCTGGGATCGTCGCGGTTCATGACCAAGGTGTCGACTCCTCCCCCGCTGGCGACCACGTGTTCCTGGTGATGGAACTCGTCGACGGCGGAACCTTACGGGACCTGCTGCGCCAGCGCGGCACGCTGCCGGTGCCGCTCGCGCTCTCGGTGGCCGACATGGTGCTCGCGGCGCTGGCCGCGGCGCACTGGGAGGGGTTGGTCCATCGCGACATCAAGCCGGAGAACGTCCTCATCGGGCCCGGCGGCGTGGTGAAGGTGGCCGACTTCGGATTGGTCCGGGCCGCTGCCGAAGCCAGCAGTGCCACCGGCGACGTCATCCTCGGAACGGTGGCCTACCTCTCCCCGGAGCAGGTCGCGACCGGAGCCGCCGACGCCCGTAGCGACGTCTACGCCACCGGTGTGATGCTGTTCGAGATGCTCACCGGGGCACCGCCCTACACCGGCGAGACCGCCCTGTCGGTGGCCTATCACCACGTCAACGACGACATGCCGGCCCCGAGCACCGTTGGTGCGGCGGTGCCCGCACCGCTGGACGACCTCATCGTGCGAGCCACCCGCCGGGACCCGGCCGCCCGGCCGCCCGACGCAGCGGCTTTCCTGCGCGCGTTGCAATCGGTGCGAACCGACCTGGGCATCGATCGGGTACCGGTACCAGCGCCTGCGGTCGCGGCTGGGTTGGCGGGCGCCACGATGGTCCGCCCGCCCGAACGCCGGCCGCAGGTAACCCGAGCTCTGGCCAGGGCCGATGTGACAGCGGATGCTCCCTCCCCCGACGACGATCCCTATCTGCGCGAGCGCGCTCGCAATCGGCGCGCCTTCATCGCCTGGATGGTGATCGTGTTGATGCTCGCGAGCGCGGTCGGGGTGGGCGCATGGTGGCTTGGCAGCGGCCGATGGACGGTGGTACCCAATCTGATGGGGCTGCAGCGCGGGGCGGTGGCCGGCGCGCTGTCCTCTGCTGATCTGAAGGCCAATCTCACCGACGATCACAATGACACCGTCCCCGGCGACACGGTGATCCGCAGCGATCCAGCGCCGGGCCAGCGCGCGATGCGCGGATCGGAGATCACCGTGGTGATCTCGCTGGGCCATCCGGTGGTGCCCGACCTGCCGGCCGGAAGTACTCCTGAGGAGACGCAGCGGGCGGTCCAGCAGGCGGATTTGAGCCCGCGGCTGGACCCCGACGCCGCGAGGTTCGACGACACCGTCCCGGCAGGGGCCGTGATCGGGCTGCAACCGGCGTCTGGAACCATGCTCACCGTCGGCGCGCCGGTGACTCTCGTGCTCAGCAAGGGGCCCGCGCCGGCCACCGTGCCCGACGTGCGAAACCTGCCCCAGGCTGCTGCGGTCTCGGTGCTGACCCGTGCTGGTCTAACGGTGCAGGTGCAGCGCCAGTTCGACGGCCAGATCGCCGGTGGGCGCGCGATCGGAACCGATCCCAAGGCCGGTACTGGCACCGCCCGCGGCGCCAACGTCATCCTGCTGGTGAGCACCGCGTCGGTCGTTCCCAGCGTGGTAGGGCTCCCGATCGCGCAGGCCCGCCAGGTGCTCGCTGACGCGGGCCTGAACAGCACCGTCAGTCAGTCATTCGGCGGATTCGGGTTTCTCGGCGGCGTCTCGGACCGGGTGATCTCGCAGTCCCCGGATGCAGGCCAGCCCGTTCGCCCCGGGGCTACCGTGGCGCTGTCGACGCTATAGCGTCGACAGCGCTCGTGAGTGGGAAACAGTGTTATAACACTGTTTCCCACTCACGAGCGGAGCATCTCGGCTACCAGGAAGGCCAGTTCAAGCGCCTGCTGGGTATTCAGCCGCGGATCACACGCGGTGTCGTAGCGACCGGACAGGTCTGCATCGGAGATCTCCTGAGCGCCGCCGAGGCACTCGGTCACGTCCTCCCCGGTGAGTTCCACATGGATTCCGCCGGGATGGGTGCCCAGCGCATGGTGCACCTCGAAGAAACCCTGCACCTCGTCCACCACCCAGTCGAAGTGCCTGGTCTTGTACCCGGTGGATGACTCGATGGTATTGCCGTGCATCGGATCGCACTGCCAGATCACCTGGTGCCCGGCGGCGGTGACCTTCTGGACGATCTGCGGCAGCACATCGCGGACTCGTTGCGCGCCCATCCGGGAGATCAGGGTCAGCCGACCTGGAGTGCCGTGCGGGTCGAGCCGCTCGACGTACTCCACAGCCTGGTCCGGCGAGGTACTCGGTCCCAGCTTGATCCCGATCGGGTTGGCCAGCAGTTCAGCGAAAGCGATGTGCGCCCCATCCAGCGCCCGGGTCCGCTCCCCCACCCAGAGGAAATGCGCGGACAGGTCATAGAGCTTGGGCGTGTCGCTGAGGCTGTCCAGCCGGAGCATCGCCCGCTCGTAGTCCAGGACCAGCGCCTCGTGACTGGCATAGATCTCGGTGGACAGCAGCGATGAATCGTCCACCCCACATGCCGACATGAAGCGCAGGCCCCGGTCGATCTCCCCTGCCAGCGCCTCATAGCGGGCCCCGGCAGGGGATCGCCGGACGAAGTCCTTGTTCCAGTCGTGCACCCGGTGCAGGTCCGCCATGCCGGCCATGGTCAGCGAACGCACCAGGTTCATCGCCGCGGCGGCGTTGGCGTAGGCCCGGATCAACCGGGACGGGTCGTGCACCCGGGCCTCAGCAGTGGCGCGCAATGAGTTGATCATGTCGCCGCGGTAGGAAGCGAGCCCGAGCGCGTCGATCGGCGCGGACCGCGGCTTGGCGTATTGCCCGGCTACCCGCCCCACCTTGACCACCGGCATGCTCGACCCGTAGGTGAGCACCACCGCCATCTGCAGCAGTGTTCGGATGGTCGCCCGCAGGTGCGGCTCGGTGTTGTCGGCGAAGGTCTCGGCGCAGTCCCCGCCCTGCAGCAGAAACGCCTCGCCGCGGGCAACGGCCCCGAGCTGCTCACGAAGCCGGTCCACCTCGGGCGGCACGGTGATCGGCGGCACGCTCTCCAGCACGGTACGGATGCTGCGCACCGCATCCGGATCGGGCCAGCTCGGTTGCTGCGTGGCGGGTCGGGCCAGCGCGGCGTCGAGTCTGGTACGGAGATCGGCGGGTAGCGGCGGTAGCTCCGGCAGCGCGTCGACCGGAACATCCACGGTCCAGTTCACGGTCGTTGAGGGTATGCCGTGATGCTCGGGGCCGCTCCAGCGGCCACCAATCTGGCGCCTACTCAGCCGAAGAACACCTCGGCCTCCGCGTGGCGCTCCGCCGGCACCGTCTTGACCGCAGCAGTGGCTTCGGCCAGCTTCACCCGGATGATGTCGGTGCCGCGCAGCGCGACCATGACCCCGCCGTCGCCCTCGTGCACCGCATCGACCGCATGAACCCCGAAGCGGGTGGCGAGCACCCGATCGTAGGCGGTGGGCGTACCGCCGCGCTGCGTATGCCCCAGCACCACAGCGCGGGACTCGGCACCGGTGCGGCGGGCGATCTCATCAGCCAACCAGATACCGACGCCACCGAGGCGCTTGTGGCCGAAAGCGTCGACCTCCGCGGTGGCGAGCACCTCCGCGCCACCCTCCGGTACCGCACCTTCGGCTACCACGACGATCGCGGCGGCTTCCCGCCCGAGGCACCCAAGGACCCACTTGCATACCCGGTCAGGGGAGAACGGCCGTTCCGGCATCAGGATGACGTTCGCCCCGCCGGCCATCCCGGAGTGCAGCGCGATCCAGCCCGCGCTGCGGCCCATCACCTCGACAACGGCCGCCCGGTGGTGCGATTCCGCAGTGGTGCGCAGCCGGTCGATCGCCTCGGTGGCGATGTGCACCGCGGTGTCGAACCCGAACGTGTAGTCGGTGGCACTGAGGTCGTTGTCGATCGTCTTGGGTACCCCCACCACGACAATCCCGTCCTCGCTCAGCCGGTTGGCCACCCCGAGGGTGTCCTCTCCGCCGATCGCGATCAGCGCGTCCACGCCGTGCTCGGCCAGCGTCCGCTTGACCTGCTCGGCGCCGCCGTTGCGGTACGGGTTGGTCCGCGAGGTCCGCAGGATGGTGCCGCCGAGCGGGAGAATGTGTTCCACGTCAGCCAGACCGAGCGGTTGGACCAGCCCTTCCATCGGCCCTCGCCAGCCGTCCCGGAACCCGATGATCTCGTGCCCGTAGACCTCAATGCCCTTGCGGACCACCGCCCGGATCACCGCATTGAGCCCCGGGCAGTCACCGCCCCCCGTGAGCACACCGATGCGCATCTCGATTCGCCTTTCTTGCTGAAGTATCGGATTGACGGGCGAGAGCCTGGCACGATGAGGATCCTGCGGCAAAGCGACTGGTCAACGAGGACGGCTTCGCTGCGCCAGGCGATGCTGCTCAATCACCCGCCATCGGGTGAGATTGTATCGGGCATCGGCCACCGCGTCGTGGGCGTCACTGGGCGGCGGGGGCAACGCCGGCTTACCGGCATCCTCCCAGCGCTGCCGCAGGTCCCGGGTGAACCGAGGTAACGTCCGGGGCAACGCCGGCATCGGGCCCCACAGTTGAGCGAGCGCCACATGATCGTAGGCCGCGAACCAGGCCCACAGCTCCACCCGCTCACCGGGCCCGGTGAGAAACTCCAGCAGTGTGTCGCGGATGGCGACCCGGCTGCGCCACGCCTGGTCGGCCGGCGATGGCAGCTTGGGCAGTACGTGGGCTCGCACCCAGTCGCCGGCCCGCTCCGGATCGAACTCGGTGGATACCGCGTAGTACTCCCGACCCTGCTCGTCCACCACCCCGATGGAGATCAGCTCTATGGTGACGCCATCCTCGATGAACTCGCAGTCGTAGAAGAAACGCACGGTCGGTCAGCCTACGCAGCGCTGGTGAACCGGGCGATCAGGACGCCTTAAGGGCTTCTCGCGACGGAGGAGGCTCTTGCTCTTTGATCGAAGTCGCGTACCTGTCAACGTATTCCTGTCCAGACAGCTCCATCAAGGAGTACATGATCTCGTCAACCATGGATCGTTCGACGAATCGGTCACCGGCTAGGCCCGCGTAGCGAGAGAAGTCCAGCGGCGCGCCGAAGCGTATTTCAACGGGATGCGGCCGCCACATTTTTTTGCCGATGGGGCTGACTTTGTCGGTGCCTACCATCACGACCGGGATCACCGGGACGCCGGCCTCCAGCGCCATCCGGGCGACGCCGGTCTTGCCCTTGTACAACCGGCCGTCCGGAGACCGGGTTCCTTCCGGATAGATGCCGAGCAGCTTGCCTTGAGCCAACAATCTCACCCCGGTGCCCAATGCCGCGTGCGCGGCCGAGGCGCTGGAGCGGTCGATGGGGACCTGGCCGGCAGCGTTGAAGAACTGCCGCTTGAACCATCCCCGCACCCCAGGCGTGGTGAAGTACTCCCGCTTGGCCAGGAACGTCAGCCGGCGGCGGATCATCAGGGGCAGGAAGAAGGAGTCGGCGACCGCCAGGTGATTGCTGGCCAGAATGGCGCCACCGCGATCGGGAATATACTCGGCGCCCTCGACTCGCGGGTGGCATGTCAACCGCATCAACGGGCCGAGCAGCAAGTGTTTGAGCAGCCAGTAGAACACCGCCCACCGATCCTTCCCTTGCCCTCGCGGGCCACATTGGCGACCAGCGTACGGAGCACGGTATCCGGGGCACAACGGGCGCGCTTCACCCTGGCGTACGCAGCTCGGGAGGGCGTGGGTTCGATACCGCATTCAGTACCGCCACACCCGGTATCGTCTGCCCCGCAGAGAACCCGCCCGAGCACAGAGAGTGGTGTCTTGGAGTTGTCCTTCACGGAGCCGGAGGATCCACACTCGCCAGCGAGCGACGCCGACGAGGACCATTTCGAGCCGCCGGAGCCGGCGCCACTGCCGGTACCGCGGGCCCGAACGGTAGGCGGCGTGGTCGCGCTCACCGTTGGCGTGCTGTTGCTGGCGCTGCCGAATCTGCTGGATCTGGGTGAGCGGGTGGCAACACCACTGGGCCTACTCCTCGTCACCGCTGGGATCGCCTGGCTGGTGGTCGGGCTGCGGTCCGACGCCGCACCTGGAGGATCCGACGACGGGGCGCAGCTGTAGCTCTCAGCACCCAGGAACTCGCGCCTCTACCCTGCGCTTGAGCTCCTTCAGTGCGGTGTCCATGACGACCTTCTCGGCCTTCCGTCTGATCATCCCGATCATGGGAATCGCGAGCTCGACCGTAAGGCTATAGGTCACATTGGTCGTCGCGCCCACGGGTTCCAGCACATAGGAGCCGTGCTGTGCCTTCTGCAGCTGGCCCTCGACCAATTCCCAGGCAACCATCAGCCCGTCCAAAGACCAGACGTAATCAAGCACGTACTCGTCCTTCACCAGGCCGGCGTCCAGCGAGAACCGCACGCGCTCCGCGCGCTCATCGATGCCGGGGACCATCACCTCGGCCTTCTTCACCGCCAACGCCCATTTCGGGTAGGCGGAGAAATCAGCAATCACGTCCATGATCTCCTGCGGATCGGCATTGATGACGATGGACTGGGTTGACTGGTGGGGCATGCCGCGCAGGCTACCCGGCAGGTCGCCGCCAGCAGTACTCACCATCGCAACACGAACGGGGATCCGGTGCGCTGGAAATGCCCGACATTGACGCATTCGGTCCGTCCCACCCGGACCCGCCGGGCCAGGGGCTGATGCACGTGCCCGAACAGCGCGACCCGGGGCCGGTCTCGATAGATCACCACCAGCAGCTGCTCGGAGCCGAGCTCAGGTCGTCGGGCCTTCACGTCGTAGAGCAGCTCAGGGACTGCGGGCGGGATGTGGCTACACAGCATGTCCACCCGCCCGAGCGCCGATACCGCCCCCGCGTACTGCTGTGGAGTGCGCAAGTAAGACCGAAACACCGGGTCTCGCCGCGGGGCGACGCCGTCCGGTAACAGACCTCCGCCGACGAAACCGCAGCGCAGACCGCCGATCTCGACCGTCTGCCCGTCCAGCAGATGCACCCCGGAGCGAGCGAACCGCGGCCACAGCTCAGGCACGTCCACATTGCCGGGAGTGATGTACGCCGGGGTGGGCAGTACTGCGAACAGCCGCTCATACTGCTCGACGACGGCCTCCCGGACAACATCGCGGGAGTCCGGGATCTGGCTCCACAGCTGCCGCACGAACGCGTACGCCTCGCCGGGTGACCCGCCAGAACGCAGTTCCGCGAACCGACGAACCGCGGTGGTCCCGAACACCGAACCCAGAATGCCGGCTGAGTAGTCGTGGTAGTTCACGAAGTCGATCAGATCCCCGAGCACCAGCAGTGCGTCAGCACCCGCGCCCGCCCTGGCCAGCCCGTCCGCATTACCGTGCACGTCGGACACCACGTGGACCCGCACGATCAGGCAGGCTACCCGGCGCCGGTATGGGCGCGATACGTTGCCAGGTAGCACTGGAGAAGGCCGAGCTGCGGAGGTACCCGTGCGGGAGTTCACGGTTCCCGCCACCACCACGGTGGATAACGACGAGAACCTCACCGATGTTGTATGGGCCAATGCCGAGCGCTTCGCCGGCAGCACCAGCTTCCGCCGCCGGATCGACGGCGGCTGGATAGACGTCACCGCGAGGGAATTCGCCGGCCAGGTGAGCGCTGTGGCCAAGGGTCTCATCGCAGCGGGCATCGAGCACGGGGATCGGATCGCGCTGATGTCCAAGACCCGCTACGAGTGGACCCTGCTGGACTACGCGATCTGGGCCGCTGGTGGATCCACAGTGCCGATCTATGAGACATCCTCGGCCGAGCAGGTCGAGTGGATCCTGTCCGATTCGGGCGCCAAGGCAGTCGTGGTCGAAAGCCCCGCTCACCGCGAGATGGTCCAGGATCTGGTTGATCGGTTGGGTGAACCCGCCCTGGTGTGGCAGATCGACGCGACGACCGGCAGCGGCAAGCCAGGTGCGGCGATCGATGAGCTCACCGCGCTGGGCGCCGCGATCAGTGACAACGCCGTGCGCGAACGCGCGACCATGGTGGGCGCCGACGACCTCGCGACGCTGATCTACACCTCAGGCACCACGGGCCGACCGAAGGGCTGCGAGATCACCCACCGCAACCTGCTCGCGGTGACCCGGGCCGCGGTATCTGAATTCACCCGCCTGATGCAACCGGAGAACTCCCTGCTGCTGTTCCTTCCGCTCGCCCACGTGTTCGCCCGAATCATCCAGTGCTGCTGTGTGTACGCCCGGATCACCCTCGGCCACACTCCGGATGTGAAGAACCTGGTCGCCGAGTTGGCTGATTTCCGGCCGACGTTAGTGCTGGCCGTGCCTCGAGTGTTCGAGAAGGTCTACAACTCGGCCAGGCAGAAGGCACATGACGACGGCAAGGGCCGCATCTTCGACATCGCCGCTGCCACCGCCGTCGAATGGAGCCGTGCTCAGGAAACCGGCGGAGGCGGGCTGGCCTTGCGCGCCAAGCACGCCGTATTTGACCAACTAGTCTATTCCAAGCTCCGGGCGGTGCTCGGCGGCCGGTGTCTCGCAGCCGTCTCTGGTGGCGCCCCGTTGGGCGAGCGGCTCGGGCATTTCTTCCGCGGTATCGGGGTGCCGGTGTTGGAGGGCTACGGGCTGACCGAGACCAGCGCACCCGCCACGGTGAACACCGAGAAACACGTCAAGATCGGCACCGTGGGGCAGCCGTTGCCCGGTGTCACGATCAGGATCGACGATGACGGCGAGGTGCTGATTAAGAGCCCCGGTGTGCTGCGCCGGTATTGGCACAACGATCAGGTGACTCAGGAAGCGCTCATCGACGGCTGGTTCCACACTGGTGATCTCGGAGAGCTCGATGAGGACGGCTTCCTCCGGATTACCGGCCGGAAGAAGGAGATCATCGTCACGGCGACGGGCAAGAACGTCTCCCCGGCAGCGCTGGAGGACCGGATCCGGGCCCATCGACTGATCAGCCAGTGCATGGTCCTGGGCGACAAGCAGCGCTTCATCGCCGCCCTCATCACCCTCGACGCCGAGGCCCTACCTGCGTGGCGCGCCGAGCGCAACAAGCCGGCTGGCAGCTCTGCGGCAGACCTGATCGACGATCCAGACTTGCGCGCCGAGGTGCAGCGCGCGGTGGACGATGCCAACAAGACTGTTTCCCGGGCCGAGGCGATCCGCAAGTTCTGCATCCTGCCAGGCGACTTCACCGAAGCCGGCGGCCAGCTCACCCCAAGCCTGAAGGTGAAGCGGGTAGTGGTGGCCAAGGAGTTCGCCGCCGAGATCGAGTCGCTCTACGCCTCGTGAGTGCGTAACAGTGTTCTAACACTGTTACGCACTCACGAGCAGCCCAGCAGCAGCTCCCTGAGCTGCCGCCGCCGGCAACTCCAGTCCCAGTTCTGCAGCATCCAGCGTCGTCCGCGCCGACCCATCTCCGCAGCGCCCTCGGGATCGGCGAGCAGGGTCGCGACGGCCCGAGTTACCGCCGCCACGTCGCGACCATTCACCAGCTCTCCAGTGTCGCCCACGCGGACTGTCTCCCGGGCCCCACCGGCGTCACCCACCACCACCGGCAAGCCGGTAGCCGAAGCCTCCAGGAACACCAGACCGAACCCCTCAACGTCCAGCCCGTGGCCACGGGTCCGGCAAGGCATCGCGAAGACATCCCCAGCGGCGTAGTACGCCGGCAACTCAGCCCACGACACCGCTCCCGTGCACACCACGGCGTCAGCGACCCCTCCCGACTCCGCCAGCCGGTACAACGCTGATCGCCGGGGCCCGTCTCCGACGAGCAGGAGCACGGCCCCCGGTGCCTGGCGCCGGATCGCAGGCAATGCCCGCACCAGCATGTCTTGCCCCTTGCGAGCCACCAGCCGGGACACACACAGCACCACCGGGGCATCGCCCAGCCGATGGCGTTGGCGGATCTCCGCGCGCGCACCTGGATCCGGGCGAAATGCAGCGCAGTCCACGCCCGGCGACAGTATCTCCAGGGCAGCCCGGGGCCCGAACGCCGAGGCAACCCGGCGGCGGGTGTACTGGCTCACGGCCGTGACCACATCGGCATCCGCGCCAATCCGGCGAAGTGCCATTCGGCCAGGGGGCACCATCGACCAGCCCACCTCGTGTCCGTGACTGCTGGCCACCACCCGTCGTACTCCGGCGCGGCGCAATGCCGGACCCAGTAGAGCCAACGGGGCCGCCGCACCGAACCACGCGGTCTCGCAGTGCAGCTCCCGCAGCAGTCCAGCAGCTCGCCGGAGTACCACGGGTGTGGGAATCATGAGCGGTCCGCGATGCCGGAAAACCGGAAACGGCAATCGCGCGTCGAAAGCCGCCGCCTCCGGCCAGTCCGGTGCGTAGACGGCGATCTCACCCTCGGGCAGCGCCATCGCCAGTTGGTGCAGGTAAGCTTGGATGCCACCGGGCCGGGGTGGGAAGTCGTTGCTCACCAGCAGGATCCGTGGCACCCGCCGGAGGGTAGCGGTGACGTCGCGCGGGGTATGAAGCTGGTGGGGTCAGCCGATCCGGCTCATCGCGGTGACCTGCCTCCACGGCACCGGGACGACCTTCACCACGTCGCCGCTTTGTGGCGCGTTGACATAGAAACCGTTCCCGACGTAGATGCCGATGTGGCTGATCGGGGAGTAGAGTGCAATGAGGTCGCCCGGCTGCAGATCGGAACGACCGACGGTACGACCCATCCGCGCCTGCTCCTCGGCCGAGTGCGGCAGACCGGGCATCCCCGCCTGCTCGAACGCCCACTTCACCAGACCAGAGCAATCGAACGTGATCGGGCCGTCTCCGCCCCAGACGTACGCCGAGCCTTGTTTGCTCAGCGCGATCCGCGCCGCCTGGACCGCGGTACCCGTGCCGACGAGGTTGATCGGAAAGTGGATGTCACCACCGAAGAAGTAGACGGCGCGCTGTTGGCGGGTCAGCTCCGCGAGACGCTTGGTGACAACCTGAATCTGACGATCCATGTCGGCGCGGGAACGGGTCAGATCGTCTTCGAGCCGCACCGCATCGCGTTCGGCTTGGCCAGCCCGAGCCGCCGCGTCGCTCGTCGACTGCTCTGCGTGCCTGGTTTGCACGACGGCGCCGGTGAGCCGATCCAAGGCCTGCTTGTTGTCCACCGCGAGCATGTCCAACGCCGACATCTGGTCCAGGAAGTCCTGGGGGGAGTCACTGACCAGTAGGGCGGACAGCCGGTTGAGTCGCGCACCCTGGAATGAGGCGTTGGTCAGCCTGTCGACCTGACCGCGGTACTGGCCCTGGACCGCCCTGGCGCGCTCTGCGGCGGCCTGAGCGGCGCTGGCGTCAGCCCTGGCCCGGTCCAGGTCCGCGCGGCGGGCAGTCAACTGGTCGCCGGCATAGTGCCACCGCTCTGTGAGCACCTCAGCTTGCCGATTGAGGTCGGCTAGCTGCTGTGCGGCATCTCCGGGCACCGAGGGGTCGGCGGTGGCTGCCATGGGCATCTGCGTGACCAGGGCAACCACGGTTGCGGCGGTCATCACAGCCGAGACACCGCGGTTGACTACACCGCGCTTCCGATGATGCGGCGACACGTCGCGGCTATCTCCTCTTCCTAGGACCGCCTACCCTGCCGCCCGGGTCGGGCGGCATCTATCGCAAGGTTTCGGGAAGATTACGAAAGGTCACCAACGATGTCACCACCGGCAACCGAGATATGGGGCAGAGTGGCCCTTGGGCACGATGGGCGTCACCGTGACCGCCGGCGTCATCGGCTCGGCCGATCAGCTTATGTGCCGCCTGGACCGTTCACAGTCAGTTGCGGACCGTTCAGCGTTGTCGCGCCGGTAGTCCCCAGAACAAGCACCCGGTCCCGTCGTTCGGTCAGCTCCGCCCCGATCCACCAACTGCAGGCGGGGCACCATGCCAACCTCGGCCAAGGTGTCCAGCGCCAGCCGCTCAGTGCCGTCCAGCTCTACGCCGCCCGGTAGGGTTCCGAGCAGCACCGTGATGACGCAGTCCTGGCAGGCCACGCCACGCACTTCACACCGGTCGCAATCCACGATCATGTCGCTCTCCGTCTCTGTCGTGACTTAGTCACTGCGGACGGTAGACGGTGACCCTGACAATGCCGGATGACGCAACGTCCCGACGCATTCCACCACCACGTTCCGGCCTCCGGAAGGTGGTCTCAACCAATCCGGCGGATTGCCGTGACATCTCGCCATGGAACTCTAGAGACCTTGACCACATCGCCGCTCTGCGGCGCATTGAGGTAGAGCCCGTTGCCTACGTAGATGCCGATGTGACTTACCGGCGAATACAGCGCAATCAGGTCTCCTGGTAGCAGGCCGGAGACCACCGGGGTCCCCACTCTGGACTGGTCGTAGGCCACCCGCGGCAGGCTGACCCCGACCTGACGGTAGGCCCACATAACCAGACCTGAGCAATCGAAGGTGGTCGGCCCCTCGGCGCCCCAGATATACGGTGCTCCCTGTCGGGTCAGAGCAGCCCGAAGAGCCCTGATCCCGATGGTGTCACCGGCTATGTCAAGCGGATAGTCGGTGAATCCTTCGGAGGCATAGTGGGAAAACTCCTCAGCCGTGAGCTTGCCGAGGCGCTCCTGCACCAGATTGATCTGGCGACCCATCTCAAGCCGTGCCTGGGCGACGTCACCAGCTATCCGGGCGGCGTCAAGCTCGGCGACTGCCGCTCGAGTCTCGGCGTCGGTTGCGGCAAGCTTGGCCTGCTCAGTCCGGGAAACGGCGGCTGCGAGCTTGTCCATCGCTGCCCTGTTACTCGCCGCCAGCACGTCCAGGGCGGACATCTGGTCCATGAATTGTTGCGGCGAGTCGCTGATCAGCATCGCGGTCAGGCTGCTGACTCGGACGCCCTCGAAGGTGGCGCTGGTCAGCCGATCCACCTGCGCACGGAACGTACTCTGAGCCGCGCGGGCTTGATCGGCGACAGCCGTGGCGGCCGCCGCGTCGCTATGCGCCCGCTCGGCATCAGCCCGACGAGCCTCCAGCCGGTCCGTAGCCAGTTTCCACTGCTCGGTGATCACCTCGGCCTGGCGGCTCAACGCTCGAGCCTGAGCAACGGTCCCGTCAGGACCGGGTGGGCCCGGGGCTGGATCGGCTGCTGCGAGCGCTGGTGGCGTGCTCAGCACGGCAGCGAAGGCCACGGCAGCCGCCACGCTCCGAAACATGCGGTTCCGACGATGAGACACCACCCGCGGCCATCTCCTGTTCTCGGACCATCAATGTCCGGCGGCGTGACTGGAAACGGGAGAGGCCCCCCCGCATGTCACCTAACGGCACGCCGGACACATGGGCGCGGGTCTTCACTCCAACGACGAGACCATGCCGCCCAACCGTGCGGTTTCCCCAACGTTGATTACTTTCCGTCACAATTCTCCGGATTGCCGGCACAGTCAGTGATAGCACAGCCCAAGTCGGTGGCTCTTCAAGTACTACCAACCCGCTGCTGAGATGCTCCTCAAGGCAGCCAACCCGGCCGCAGGCGTGCGGGCACATGAGGGGCAAGTTGGTGGTGGTTTGAGACGCCCATAGGGAGGGTTGGTGGTACTTGAAGAGCCGCTAACTGGGTTAGCGAACAGAAGCGGACAGGTCGGTGGTCAGTTTCGTCCAGCGCTTCAACATCTCCGATGCAGCCCCTGAATCCACAGCGTCGGCGGCGCGCTGGAGCATCTCTCCGATATCGCCGGCCAGGTCACCGGTGGAACCGCGGTGCGCGACAAGCGCCGCGGCGGCGTTGAGGAGCACAGCGTCTCGTACCGGACCGGGCGCGCCGGCGAGCAAGCGCCGCACTGCATCGGCATTGACGGCGGCATCTCCGCCGCGTAGTTCCTCACCGCCGGCCACCGGCACGCCCAGCGCAGCCGGGTCCAACTGGTCAAGCCGCACCGCGCCGCCGTCGACCACCCACACCGAGGTGGTGGTCGTGGTGGTGATCTCGTCGAGCCCATCGTCACCACGCACCACCAGGGCACTCACCCCGCGATCGGCGAGCACCTGAGCCATGACCGGCGCCATCCGAAGATCCGCGCAACCCACCAGCGCGGCGCCCGGCTGCGCCGGATTGATCAGTGGACCGAGGAAGTTGAAGGCCGTGGGGACCCCGATCTCCCGGCGTACCCCGGCCGCGTGCCGCATCGCGGGGTGGTACAGGGGCGCGAAGCAGAATCCAATCCCCGCGTCGGCGACGCATTGCGCTACCTGCTCCGGTCCGAGATCGATCGCCACTCCGAGTGCCTCGAGCACGTCCGCGGCACCGCATAGCGACGAGGCCGCACGGTTACCGTGCTTGACCACCGGCGCGCCGGCAGCGGCAGTCACCAGCGCGGCCATCGTGGAGATGTTGACCGTCTGCGCTTGGTCGCCTCCGGTGCCGACCACATCGACAGCCCGCTGGGCGACGTGCACCCGGCGGCCGTGCGAAAGCATGCTGTCGGCCAGGCCCGCGATCTCCGCTGGAGTCTCGCCCTTGACCCGCAGCGCCACCACGAACGCGGCTAACTGCGCCTGCGTAGCCACTCCGGACATCACCTGGTCCATCGCCCAGGTGGCGTCCTGAATGTCCAGGTCCGTACCGGCGATCAGCTGGCTGAGCAACGCCGGCCAGCTTCGGGAACGCGTCGGCGCCACCATGCCGCGCGGGTTCAGCCGTTCGCTGTCTGTGGCAGACGCGCGCGGAGCACTTCGGCCACCGTCTCAGCGGCAGTCAACGGATCCAGCGGATGCACGATCACCGCGTCGGCCTGCGACCAGACCGCCAACCAGCGGTCGTCCCTGCGTCGCACGGCGACGATCACCGGCGGGCACTGTGCGATCTCATTCTTGAGCTGGCGAGAGAGCCCCATCCCTCCGGTGGGCTGCGCCTCACCGTCCAGTATCGCCAGGTCCACCCGACCCGCGTCGACTTCGGTCAGCACCTCGGCGATCGTCGCGGCCTCGATGTAGCTCACCCGGCCGACGTCGGCTGCGGGACGCCGCCCAACAGCGTTGATGATGGCCTCGCGCACTTCCGGCCGGTGACTGAAGACCAGCACGGTGGTGGCGCTCGGAGCATTCATGATTCGTCGAGGTCCTCGGTGTCGGGTGTCCCTGGACGGCCCCGTACGTGAGAGGGTGCACCACGAGGCATCAGCGGGTCGGATGGTATGTCGAGGGTATACGGGCAATCACGGTGCTCACGCGGGGCCGCATCACGTGACTCTGCGTGTCAGTATCCGCCGTCGTCTACCGCTGTTCGAGCGACTTCAGTGTTGCGGTCGTCACTCTTCGCCGCATTCACCCGCCCCGGTCCAGCTGAGGTCGGTGGCGTTAGTCATAATGCTCAGCGTGACCCCCTCGTCCAGCCTGGCAGCGCCCTCGATCAGTCAACGGGTGCACTCGCTGAACCGGCCCAACATGGTCAGCGTTGGTACGATCGTCTGGCTGTCCAGTGAGCTGATGTTCTTCGCCGGTCTCTTCGCGATGTTCTTCACGGTGAAGGCACAGCATGACGGCCCGTGGCCCCCGGTCCTGGCATCCACCGGGGAGCCGATCCACCTCGACGTGCCCTACGCGCTGGTGATCACGATCGTCCTGGTCGCGTCGTCGTTCACGTGTCAGTGGGGCGTGTTCAAGGCGGAGCAGGGCGATGTATTCGGGCTACGGCTCTGGTACTCGATCACGTTCGCGATGGGCCTGTTCTTCGTCTTGGGCGCCGCGAACGAGTACCGCATGATGGTCGGTGAGGGAATCACCATCCCATCAGGCGCCTTCGGGACTGTGTTCTACCTGCTCACCGGGTTTCACGCGTTGCATGTGACCGGTGGCCTGATCGCGTTCATCTTCCTGATCATCCGGACGAAGCTGAGCAAGTTCACCCCAGCACAGGCCACTTCTGCGATCGTGGTGTCGTACTACTGGCACTTCGTCGACGTGGTGTGGATCGGTTTGTTCGCCGTCATCTATATCTTGCCGTAGTACCGCAGCCAGGGGGCCGCTGAGGGAGGCCCTGATCCGGCTAGAGCACCGACCGGAACGAGACAGCAGGGGTAGCCGAGACCGATGAGCAACGACGACAAACCCGACGGCCGACCAGGCCCCACTGGATCGGACTCAACGAGGTCGTCGGGCCGAGGAGAGCGGCGGGCGGGACACAGCCGCTTGCGTCGGCGGTTGTCGGGGATGCTCGCACTCGGCGTGGCGTTGCTGTCTGCTGGCGCCCTGTATGCGGTTTTCGCTCCGCAGGCCCAGGTCGCGCGCGCCCAGGAAGATCCAGCACTGGTACGCCAGGGCGAACAGCTCTACAACAACGCCTGCATCAGCTGCCACGGCGCGAACCTCCAGGGAGTGAGCTCCCGCGGGCCGAGCCTGATTGGTGTCGGCGAGGCCGCGGTGTACTTCCAGGTCTCCACCGGGCGGATGCCAGCGACCCGTCAGGAAGCGCAGATCGGCAAGAAGCCGGTCCGGTACACCCCCCAGGAGATCGACGCGCTGGGCGCCTTCGTCCAAGCAAACGGTGGCGGCCCGGTGGTACCGACGGGCAGCCTGGCCGGCGGCGACCCGGCTCACGGTGGTGACCTTTTCCGGCTCAACTGCGCCTCCTGCCACAACTTCACCGGACGCGGTATCGCACTGTCCTCCGGGAAGTACGCTCCCGCCATCGAGGACGTGAACCCCCAGCAGATCTACAGCGCGATGATCAGCGGACCGCAGAGTATGCCCAGGTTCTCCGACAAGCAGCTGACTCCGCAGGATAAGCGGGACATCATCGCCTACGTGCAGTCGGGAGTGGAGCAAGGAAACAACCCAGGCGGCTACTCCCTCGGCGGCTTCGGGCCGGTTCCAGAGGGTTTGATCTCGTGGATTGTCGGTATCTCGGCGCTGGTCGGCGTGACACTGTGGATCGGATCGAAGGCATGAGCGGACACGGGGGCGATACCGGAGGGCGGGCTGGGCAGCGGCGGCTCCCTAGCGATTCCGACCTGTCGACATCGAGTCGCGAAGAGCTGGTCCGGCTGGGCTCGGCGCTGGACGGGGTAACCATCGAGCACCGGGAGAATCCCTTCCCGGTGCCGGGTACCCGTGCCGAGAAGCGCACCGAACGCAGGGTCGCGCGGTGGTTCCTCATCGCCGCGCTGACCGGGCTGGGTTTTCTGGCCGCCTACCTGTTCCTGCCCTTCGAATATGCACCGCCGGGAAGCCCGGGCAGCCAGCTGTACCAGCTTTACACGCCGATCATCGGGGTGCTCTTCGGGCTGACGGTATTCGCCATCGGCGCGGGGACGATCGCATACGCCAAGGATCTGCTACCGCATGAGACCGCGGTGCAGGAGCGTCACATCGGTGGCTCCGCCGAGGTCGACCGGCGGACAATGGGTGCGATCCTCGCCGACTCTGCTGCCAGCAGTCAGATCGCCCGGCGGTCCATGATCAAAAGATCGGCCGGGCTCGGGGCCGGAGTTTTCGGTATCGGAGTGGGGGTCTTCGCGCTGGGCGGCCTCGTGCGCAACCCATGGAAGGGCGGAGATCGCGCCGCGCTGTGGGTCACACCCTGGGCCTCGTACAACGGTGAGCCAGTGTTCCTTCGCTACGACTCCGAGCAACTCGCCCTGGCGCGGCCGGAAGACCTGGCATCGGGCAGCATCGCGACGGTCTTCCCGTACAAGCGATCCTGGTCGGAGCAGCAGGCACACGATGCGCTGCGTGCATCCGACAGCCCGGTGATGCTCATTCGGTTGCGCCCTGAGCAGGCAGCACAGGTAATCCAACGGAGGGGCCAGGTCGACTTCCACTACGGCGACTTCTATGCGTATTCGAAGATCTGCACCCACCTGGGCTGCCCCGCTTCGCTGTACGAATCTCAGGACGCTCGGTTGCTGTGCCCATGCCACCAGTCGCAGTTCAACATGCTGGAGTACGCCAAGCCGATCTTCGGTCCAGCTACCAGGGCCTTGCCACAGTTGCATATCGACGTGAACGATGAGGGATACTTCTACGCCAAGGGCGACTTCATCGAGCCCATCGGACCGGCGTTCTGGGAGCGGAGGTCATGAGCGCGATGACGACGCCGTCCAAGGCGGCCCAGGCGGCCGAAGAGCTCGATCAGCGATTTCACCTGGCCGCTGGCATGCGCCGCCAGGTCAACAAGGTCTTCCCGACGCACTGGTCGTTCATGCTCGGCGAGATCGCCCTGAACACCTTCATCGTGCTGCTGCTGTCCGGGACGTACCTGACGCTGTTCTTCGACCCGTCCATGGAGGACGTCACGTACAACGGCGTCTACTCGAACCTCCGCGGGATCGAGATGTCCCGGGCGTTCGAGTCGACCCTGCAGCTGTCCTTCGACGTCCGAGGCGGGCTGTTCATCCGCCAGGTGCATCACTGGGCGGCGCTGCTGTTCGTCGCAGCCATCGTGGCGCACATGTTCCGTACCTTCTTCACCGGAGCGTTCCGCAAGCCGCGCGAGACGAACTGGGCGATCGGCGTCACCATAGCGATCCTGGCCGGGCTGGAGGGTCTCACCGGCTACTCACTACCTGACGACCTGCTCTCGGGAACCGGGCTGCGGATCATCTCCGCGATCATCATGTCGCCACCGGTGATCGGCACCTGGATGCAGTGGGCGATCTTCGGCGGCGAGTTCCCCGGCAACCTGATCATTCCGCGGTTCTTCATCGTCCACGTGCTGCTCATCCCGGGCATCCTGCTCGCGCTCATCGCCGTGCACCTCGGACTGGTCTGGTACCAGAAGCACACGCAGTTCCCCGGGCCAGGACGGACCGAGCGCAACGTGGTCGGCGTCCGCATCCTGCCGGTCTTCGCGACGAAGGCCAGCGGATTCGCGCTGACGAACATCGGTGTGATTTGCCTCATGGCCGGGTTGTTCCAGATCAACCCGATCTGGAACTTCGGACCGTACAACCCTGCTCAGGTGTCGGCGGCCTCGCAACCAGACTGGTATGTCGGTTGGCTCGACGGCTCCACCCGGCTGTGGCCTGCCTGGGAGATCTACCTGGGTCACTACATGATCCCCGCATCGTTCTGGCCAACGATGGTGATCCCCGCCGTCATGTTCGCCCTTGCGTTTGGATACCCCTCCATCGAGCGCAAGCTCACCAAGGACAACGCCTCGCACAACCTGCTGCAGCGGCCGCGAGACGTCCCGGTGCGAACGGGCTTGGGCATGATGGCAGCCTCGTTCATGTTCGTGCTGCTGCTCTCGGGCGGCAACGACGTCATCGCGTACACGTTCGACATCTCGTTGAACGCCACCACCTGGGCGGGCCGCATCGGTCTGCTGTTGCTGCCACCGATCGCGTACTACGTCACCTACCGGATCTGCCTCGGCCTGCAGCGCGCCGACCGGGCGATCCTCGAACATGGGATTGAGACCGGCATCATCAAGCGCTTGCCGCACGGTGAGTTCATCGAACTTCACCAGCCTCTCGGCGGAGTCGACGAGCACGGCCATCCCGTCCCGCTGGAGTACCAGGGTGCGCGGGTGCCCAAGCGGATGAACCAGTTGGGATCGGCCGGCGCTCCGGTACCTGGGTCCACATTCCGGCCAGATCCTGCGGAGCAGACCAGGGCTCTGGAGGTGGCTCGTCACAACGCCGCCACAGGCAACGGGCTCAGTACCAACGGCAACTCCCACGGCGCAGAACGAAAGGCGCCCGGTCGTCCTCACCAGCTCAACGACTAACCGGCACGTCAGTCCTGCGTCGTTCCCCTCGGGGCCCATGGATGCACTTGTGGCGTGTCGCTGCGGCCCCGCCACTCCCCCGGGCCGCCAAGGTCCTGCTGGTGAGCCGGAGTACCTGCTCTCACTGGGCCCCCGACCAACGGCGGCGCCCGGTCGCAACGGACCCCAGCCTGGCAAAGATGCCGTGGGACTCCGTCGTGAACTCGACGTCCCGGACGTTGGACCGCGGTCAAAAGGTCCGCACTGTCGAGTTCACGACACCCACCGACCGCCCGCTGGGCTTACTCCGATCTGGGCCTGACGTGGTACTCGAAGACCAGGCCGCCGACCGTGCCGAGGATCAGGGCGATGCCGATAGCTACCAGCCACCACTGGTCGAAAGCCAGCGCAATCCCGATCACGCTCGCCGACCCGGCCATCCCGATCGGCCAGTAACTACCCGGCGAGAAGAAACCCAGCTCACCGGCACCGTCAGAGATCTCGGCATCGATGTTGTCCTCCGGGCGCATCCGAACTCGCCGAGAGACAAATCGGAAGTAGGTGCCGACGATGAGCGTCAACCCGCCGGTCAGTGCCAGCGCTACAGACCCCACGGGCTCCCCATGGGACCACAGACCGTAGACCACCGCGGACAGGAAGAAGAACGCTGTGAGCATCTCGAAGATCCGCGCTTCGACCCTCATGGTGCTACCTCACTCTCGAACCCGCCGACGAACTCGTTCGATGCTGCAGGTCAGTGGCCCTCCTGGGCCTGGTGGATGTCGCGGACACCGCGGTCGGTGCTAAACGGGGTGGTGGTCACTGCCTCGGGGGCGCATAGTGCGCCGCAGTTCAGCTGCGCGAGCGCCTCACCAGCGGTGTAGGACCGGTGGGTCTGCGGGTTAGTCTGAGCCCGTAACGCCAGATAACGGTCGAACAGGTCCGGAGGCAACGCTCGAAGCTCGAAGTTCATCATCGAGTGGTAAGTGCCACACAACTCTGCGCAGCGACCGACAAAAGCGCCTTCACGCTGCACCTCGGTCTGGAACACGTTGTCGGTATTGTTTTTCTCAGGGCGCGGGAAAACGTCGCGTTTGAAGAGGAAATCTGGAATGTAGAACGAGTGTAGTACATCTGTGGACACGAGACGGTACTCCACGACTCGATTGGTCGGCACCACCAGCAGGGGGATGGTGCTCGACGAGCCGACGGTGGACAGCGGTTCGCCGTCGTCCGTCCTCATTACCTGGTAATTTCCACCGCGCCCGGGTTTGTCCTGGAGGTACTGAAACTCCCAGTTCCATTGGAAGCCCACCACTTTGACCCGCAGCGCGGGGTTGTCGACTTTGGCCATGACAAAGTTCTGCGCTGTCACGGTGTAATAGAAAAGCACTGCGACGATCACGAATGGGATGACCGTGTAGATGATCTCCAGAGGCAGGTTGTATTGGGTCTGCCTGGGCATTTCGTCAGATTTCTTGCGGTGGAAGAGAACCGTCCACGCGATCAGGCCGGCGACGATCGTTCCGACCGCCAGCGCGGCCACAGTCGCCCAGATCCACAGGTCGCGCATCCGATCGGCCTGGGGGGTGATCCCCTCCGGCCACCCGAACGAGAAGGCCTGATATACCGAGCACCCGCTAGACAGGAAGGCAACCATTCCGGCAACCGCGGCCACCTTCAGTAGCCGAACCGCCCGGGAACGGACCACACCGATCACGCCTCGTTCCTCCTCGTCGCCCGATGCGGCCAGGCATCCCTGTGTCTTGAGCCTAAACCAGCGCGGCCGCCAGAGCTCGCCCGGGGCGCGTGGT
This sequence comes from Pseudonocardiaceae bacterium, assembly GCA_036266995.1. Lineage (GTDB taxonomy): Bacteria > Actinomycetota > Actinomycetes > Mycobacteriales > Pseudonocardiaceae. The sequence goes on from DATAWX010000043.1 coordinate 57,268, forward strand.
TCAGCGACCCAACGTCATACTGGGCCGCCGTGGCATTGCTGACCGAGCGACGGGTCGATGATGATGAGGGGCGGAGCGCGTGTGTGGGTTGCTGGCACTACTGACGGCGCAGCAGGACGCGGCGCAGCGGCAGGCGGACGTGACCGCTGCGCTGCGCTGCCAGCGGCATCGCGGACCCGACGAGACCGGGACCTGGCACGACGCTGACGTGGTGCTCGGGTTCAACCGTCTGTCCATCATCGATCTCGACCACTCTCATCAGCCGCTGTGCTGGGGTCCGCCAGACGCGCCGCAGCGCTACACGATCCTGTTCAACGGGGAGATCTACAACTACATCGAGCTCCGTGCGGAACTGCAACGCGAGCCCTATGAGGCAAAGTTCGTGACCGAGGGCGACACCGAGGTCGTCCTCGCGGCGTACCACCACCTCGGTCCGGCGGCCATGCAGCGGCTCCGGGGGATGTTCGCGTTTGTCATCTGGGATTCCCAGCGACGGGTCGCCTTCGGTGCCCGCGATCCCTTCGGCATCAAACCGTTGTTCTACTGCACCGGACCCGGCGGGATGGCGTTCTCGAGCGAGAAGAAGAGCCTGCTTGAGCTGGCGCCATCACTGGGAGTGTCCACCGATCTGGACCGTCGAGCACTGCAGCACTATCTGACCCTGCAATACGTGCCCGAGCCGGCATCCCTGCACACCGGCATCCGGCGGATCGAGTCCGGCACCTCCTTCACCCTCTCCCCCGGTGGCGAGCTGGTCACCGAGCGCTACTTTCACCCCGATTTCCGTCCCCGTGAGATCCGGTCGGCTGCCGACGTGCGAATGCTGCACGACGACATCACCGCGGCGATGCGGGATTCGGTCGCCAAACACATGCGGGCCGACGTCACCGTCGGCGCGTTTCTCTCCGGTGGGATCGATTCCACCGCCATCGCAGCACTGGCCCGGGAACACAATCCGGATCTGATCACCTTCACCGCCGGCTTCGAGCGGGCCGGCTACTCCGAGGTGGACGTGGCCGCGGAGTCGGCGGCCACGATCGGAGTACGGCACGTGGTCCGCACCGTCTCGGCCACCGAACTGGCCGACGCGCTACCACTGATCGTGTGGTACCTCGACGATCCGGTGGCCGACCCCGCGCTGGTGCCGCTGTGGTTCATCGCCCGGGAGGCGAGGGAACACGTCAAGGTGGTGCTGTCCGGGGAGGGTGCTGACGAGCTGTTCGGCGGCTACACCATCTACCGGGAACCACTATCACTGGCCACGTTCGAACGGGTGCCCGGCGGGCTGCGCCGTACGTTGGGACGCATCTCCACGCGGATCCCGGACGGCGTGCGCGGCAAGGACCTGCTGCGTCGGGGCGCATTGACACTGGAGCAGCGCTACTACGGCAACGCCCGGATCTTCCGGGATGACCAGCTGTGTGGGGTACTGCGCGGCTACGACCCGGCTATCACCCACGCCGATGTCACCGCGAACCACTACGCCGCCTCGACCGGCTGGGACCCGGTTGCCCGCATGCAGCACGTGGACCTGTTCACCTGGCTGCGAGGCGACATCCTGGTCAAGGCAGACAAGGTGACCATGGCCAACTCGCTGGAGCTGCGAGTGCCCTTCCTCGACCCGGAGGTCTTCCGGGTGGCATCCACCATTCCGCTCGGGGAGAAGATCACCCGCGAGACGACTAAGCACGCACTGCGTCAGGCGCTGCGCGACATCGTGCCCGCGCACGTGCTGAACCGGCGCAAACTGGGTTTCCCGGTGCCGATCCGGCACTGGCTACGCACCGACCTGTATGAATGGGCCCGCAGTATCATCGACGATTCGGGCACGGCGGAGTTCCTTGATCTCGCGGTGGTGCACCGGATGCTCGACGAGCACCGCACGGGTCCACGGGATCACAGCAGGCGGATCTGGGCGGTGCTGATCTTCATGCTCTGGCACGGCATCTTCGTCGAGCAACGGATCGTTCCGGCCGTGCCGCAACCACGCTACCCAGTGCAGGTCTAGCAACCTACCGGGCTCCCGTGCATCAGTGCGGTTCACACCGTGCACGGGACCTCGACAGGCCAGCGGTGGGCTCCCTCCTCGTTAGTTGAAGGAGTCCCCGCACGCACAGGACCCACCTGCGTTGGGGTTGTCGATGGTGAAGCCCTGCTTCTCGATCGTGTCCACGAAGTCGATCACAGCACCCTGCAGGTACGGCACGCTCATCCGGTCGACAACGACGCCGAGGCCGTTGAAGTCCCGCTTGGCATCGCCGTCGAGCGAGCGCTCATCGAAGAAGAGCTGGTAACGAAGCCCTGCACAACCACCGGGCTGCACCGCGATGCGGAGGTGCATGTCGGTACGGCCCTCTTGGTCGAGCAGCGTCTTCGCCTTAGCGGCAGCAGCAGTCGTGAGCTCGACACCATGAGTGGACACCTCGGTGCCGACGATGTTCTCGACGGTCATGATTCTCCCTGGGGATCGACGCTCGGCGTGGACGGCTTTTTCTACACTACGCGAACGCCCGCAACCAACGGGTGATTCCGCCCCTCCATGGTGGCATAGTCCGCGCTCATCAACCGCCCAGCAGATGAAATGCTTGCCCGAGCATTGGCCTAGGCTAGCCACCGTGAGGTTCCTGCGCGGCAATACCGGCTCCGGAGCCGCCGATCCCGAACCCGAGCCACCGGTGGAGACAGAGGCCGATCCGGACGACGTGGGTCAGCGACCCCGCACCGCCGGCAAGGGCAGACCCACCCCAAGCCGGCGCGAGGCCGAGGGTCGCAAGCGCGGACCGGCCCCTCCCCCGCCGCGTACCCAGCGCGAAGCGTTACGCCGGATGCGCGGGTCGAAGGACGAACGCCGCAGCGCCGCGGCGGACCGCCGGGAACGCATGCTGGCGGGCGACGAGAAGTACCTGCTGGCTCGCGACCGCGGCCCCGTCAAGGCCTACGTGCGGGATCTGGTGGATTCTCGGCGCCACCTCGCCGGCGCGTTCATGCCGCTGGCCCTGCTGGTGATCGTGGTGATCCTGGTGCCGTCGCCTTTTGTGCAACAGTATGTGTCGCTGGTGTCGATGGCGATGCTCCTGGCCATCATCGTCGAGGGAGTGCTGCTGGGCCGGACCGTCACGCGTCGCGTGCGCGAACGGTTCCCCGACACCTCGGACTCCGGAGCGAGCCTGGGTTTTTACGCGATGACCCGAGCGACCCAGCTGCGCCGGCTGCGGGTGCCCAAGCCTCGGATCGATCGTGGAGACCCGGTCCCTTAGCCGGTACCCCACACGGTCCGCCGCGCTGATTACGGCCGCAAGCTCATCGGGCCGTAGACGACAGACTCCCCGTCGAGCAGGGTGACCGCCGCGACGCCGCCGTCGAGCAGACCCTGCCATTCGCCGCTGAGCCACTGTTCGGCGGCGGTCTGGTCGTCGAAGGTGATATCCGGCCCGGGTGCCGGGCCGCCGGCCGGACCCTGGTACCGCCACCGCAGGGCCATCGCATACTCCCGTCTGCTGCCGCCGTCTGGGCAGCCTGACGGTAGCGTCAGGCGGGTGCGGACGCTGGTACTCGGTGGTGCGCGTTCAGGCAAGTCCGCCTACGCCGAAGGACTGCTCAGCGATGCGCGGGTGGACTACCTGGCAACCGCCCGGCGCCGGCCCGATGACGAGGACTGGGAGGCGCGGATCTCCGCGCACGTGGCCCGCAGGCCACCGAGCTGGCACACCGTTGAGCCGGTCGACCTTCCCGCCGCACTGCGCGCTGCCAGCGGGGTTCCGATGTTGGTTGACGACATCGCCACGTGGTTGACCGGAGAGCTGGACGACGCGGGCGCCTGGGACGGCGGCGCGCAGACGCTGCGGGCGTGCCGCGCGCGGTGCGCCGAACTGGTGTCGGCGGTGGCGGCTTGCCCGGTCCGGCTGGTGCTGGTCAGCGCGGAGGTCGGGCTGGGCATTGTCCCGCCGACCCGCGCGGGGCGGCTGTTCCGTGACGAGCTGGGCGCGCTGAACGCCGAGCTCGCCGTGGTGTGCGACGAGGTCTTGCTGGTGGTGGCCGGTCTGGCCGTCACGCTGCGCGACAGGCAGCGGCCGGCACCGCCGGCGACCGGGATGGATGGGCAAGGATGGGCCACGCGACGGATCCCGAGCACCCAGGAGAGCCGAGTGCAGTTCCCCACGATCACTCCACCCGACCAGCAGGCCCACCGCGAAGCGGTAGCCCGCCATGAGCAGCTGACCAAACCGCCGGGATCGTTGGGCCGGCTGGAGGAGCTGGGGGTGTGGGCGACCGCCTGCCAGGGCGCCTGCCCACCGCACCCGTTCGTCCGCCCGCAGGTCGTGGTGTTCGCCGGGGACCACGGCATCGCCGCGCACGGAGTCTCCGCCTATCCCAGCGAGGTCACCCAGCAGATGGTGGGCAACTTCCTCAGCGACGGGGCGGCGATCAACGTGCTCGCCGCGGTGGCGGGGGCAGAGGTGCGGGTGGTCGACGTGGCGGTGGATTGCGACCCGGCCGCTGATACGGCACCGCCGCTGGTCACCAGGCACAAGGTTCGCCGTGGCAGCGGCGCGATCCACCTGCAGGATGCGTTGACTGACACGGAGGTGACCCAGGCAGTGGACGCCGGCGTGACGATCGCCGACGAAGAGATCGATCGTGGCGCCGACCTGCTGATCGCGGGCGACATGGGGATCGGCAACACGACTCCGGCCGCGGTCCTCATCGCGGCGCTCACCGGGACTGAACCGGTGGCGGTCGTGGGCCGCGGCACCGGGATCGACGACGCCGGTTGGATGCGCAAGACCGCGGCGATCCGCGATGCATTGCGCCGGGCCCGCCCGATCGTCAATGATCCTCTCGCGCTGGTGCGCACTGCCGGAGGTGCCGATATCGCGGCAATGGCCGGCTTCCTGGCCCAGGCCGCCGTCCGGCGCACCCCGGTGATTCTCGACGGCGTGGTCGTCGGAGCAGCAGCGATGCTCGCCGAGGAGCTCGCGCCGGGAGCGCGGCAGTGGTGGGTGGCCGGGCACCGGTCGATGGAACCCGCACACACCGTGGCGCTGGAGCATCTGGAGTTGACACCCATCCTCGATCTGGGCATGCGGTTGGGTGAGGGCTCGGGGGCGGTCGTCGCCTTGCCCCTGGTGCAGATGGCGGTACGGGTGCTCGCCGACATGGCCACCTTCGCCGCCGCCGGAGTCTCCGGACCTTCAGGTGCTCCGTTGCCCGCGAGGTGATCAGCGGGTTGCGACTCGCACTGTCCTGGCTGACCATCGCGCCGACCGGTACGCCCGTCGAGGTGGATCGGGCAGTTGCCCGCCACGCGCTGTACTGGGCGCCCTTGGTGGGCGCCGCATTGGGCTTGCCGGCCGTAGGGCTGCTGACAGCGCTGCATGCGGTGGGCACTCCGTCGCTGCTGACCGGATTGGTCGTGGTGGCGGCGCTGGCCGGGCTGACTCGGGCGATGCATCTCGATGGGCTGGCTGACACCGCTGACGGGCTGGGTTGCTACGGAGGGCCGCAGCGGGCCCTGGAGGTGATGCGGGACGGGTCGACCGGGCCGTTCGGAGTGATCGCCCTAGTCCTGGTGCTCACCACACAAGCAGAAGCGCTGGGGACACTCGCGGAGACCGGGCGACCGATTCCCGTGGTGCTCGCGCTAATCGCGGGGCGGGCCGCATTCGGTTGGTGCGCCCGGACCGGGGTGCCAGCAGCCCGGACCTCCGGATTGGGTGCTGTGGTGGCCGGCAGCCAGCCACTCATCGTCCCCGTGGCGTGGTCGGCAATCCTGCTGACCGCCGGTTTGGTCGCCGTCCCCGAACGCCCCTGGCAGGGAACGCTGGCCGTCGCCGCGGCCGCCCTGGTGGTAGTCGCAACATCAGCACACACCCACCGCAGATTCGGCGGCGTCACCGGCGACGTTCTTGGCGCCGCCGCTGAACTGACCACCACCGTGATCCTCGCCCTCTGCGCCCTGGGTTGAGCTGCGGGAGGTGGCGTCAGGTGAGGGGGACCATCCAGCCGTGCGAGTCAGCGGCGGCACCGCGTTGGATCGCGGTGAGAGAGGAACGCAGCGCAATGGTGATTGGGCCGGGTGTGCCGCTGCCGATGGTGAACTCGCCACCGGAGTGCGCGACCCGCCCAACCGGCGTGATCACCGCGGCGGTGCCGCAGGCGAAGACTTCCGAGATGTCCCCGGCCTGGACGCCCTTCTCCCACTCCTCAGTGGAGATCCGTCGCTCCTCGGCGGACAGGCCATGGTCCTTGGCCAAGGTGAGCAGGGAGTCGCGGGTGATCCCGGGCAGCAACGCGCCGGTGAGCTCAGGTGTCACCAGCCGGGCTTGGCTGCCCTCGCCGAAGACGAAGTAGAGGTTCATCCCGCCCATCTCTTCCACCCAGCGCCGCTCCACTGCATCCAGCCAGACGACTTGGTCGCAGCCCTTGTCAGCGGCTTGCTGCTGGGCCAGTAACGAAGCGGCGTAGTTGCCAGCGAACTTGGCTGCGCCGGTCCCCCCGGGTGCGGCCCGGACGTATTCACTGCACAGCCACACGCTCACCGGCTTAAGGCCACCGCGGAAGTACGGACCAGCCGGGGAGGCGATCAGCAGGTAGCGGTAGGACGTCGCGGGACGAACCCCCAGACTCACCTCAGTGGCGAACAGCATCGGCCGCAGATACAAAGAGTCCTCGCCGCCGGCAGCGGGCACCCAGCCGATGTCGGCGCGCACCAGTTCCCGCAGTGAACCGAGGAACAGCGCATCAGGCAGCTCTGGCATCGCCATCCGGCTGGCCGAGGAGCGCAGCCGAGCGGCGTTGGCCAGCGGGCGGAAGGAGGCGACCGTGCCATCTGGCTGCCGGTAGGCTTTGAGGCCTTCGAATATCGCCTGCCCGTAGTGCAGCACCATGCTGGCCGGGTCCATCACAAGCTGGCGGTAGGGCCCGATCTGCAGGTCGTGCCAGCCACGGCCGGTGGTCCAGCAGATGTCGACCATGTGGTCGGTGAAGTGGCGCCCGAAGCCTGGCGCGGCGAGGATCTCCGCCCGCTGTTGCGGCTCCGTCGGAGCAGGGTGCGGCAGCCGGGTGAACAGTGGCGCGGCGCTCATGACCAGCACGGTATCCCGTCGCGCGCAGGAATGGTAGGACGTCCCACTACTTTGCTGTGGGTGGTCCCACCCCGGCACTCGACAGCCGACCAGCGGTCGGCCTCAGGTCCTCGTGAACGGGACGGGCGCGAGCTGTCTCAGCGCACGCGGGACGGCACGAACGGCAATTTGCTGACCTCGCAGGGCAGCGCCCGGCCACGGACGTCGACCTCGACGCGGTCCCCTGGCCGTACGCCGGGATCGAGCAGCGCCAGCGCGATACCGATGCCCAGCGTTGGGGAGAAGGTGCCCGAGGTGGTCTCTCCCAGCGGCGCACCCGCGGTGGACCGCACCGCCATGTGCGGCCGCGGCACCCCGCGTCCGGCGGCCCGCAGGCCGCGCAACCGCCGCGACGGACCGCGCTCGCGCTCGGCGAGCAATGCCTCCCGTCCCCAGAAGGCCGGTTTGTGCCAGCCGATCGCCCACGAGACACCACCCTGCAACGGGGTGATGTCAGGACCCAGGTCCTGGCCGTGCAGGGAGTAGCCCATCTCGGTCCGCAGGGTGTCCCGGGCGCCAAGCCCGCACGCGCGCCCACCGAGCGGGCCGGCGGCGGCGAGCAGGGCTTCCCACAGGGCGGGCGCGTTCCCCCAGGCGGGCAACAGTTCGTAGCCACGCTCACCGGTGTAACCGGTGCGACCCACCCGCAGTGCGTTGCGGTCGTGCTCGACGTCGGCGAAGGCCATGTATTCCATCCCGGCGGAGGTCAATCCCACCGCGGCGAGCAACTCGGCCGAGCGGGGTCCCTGTACGGCCAGCACTGCGTACTGGTGTTGCTGGTCGACTACCCGCACGGCCCGGGGCGCCGCGTCGGCCAGCCGGCGACCGACCTCCACGGTGTTCCCGGCATTCGGCACGCAGAACACCTCGTCCGGGCCGACCAGGTAAACGATGAGATCGTCCACCACTCCACCGTTCTCGGCGCAACACAAGGTGTACTGGGCCTGCCCTGGGTGGATCTTGGTGAGGTCGGCGGTGAGGCAGGAGTTGACGAACTCCGCAGCCCCCGGACCGACAATGCTGATCTTGCCCAGGTGCGTGACGTCGAACACACCGACTGCTTCTCGCACCACGGTGTGCTCGGCGACGACCTCTGCGCCGCGGTAGCTGATCGGCATTTCCCATCCGCCGAACGCTCCCAGGGTGGCACCGGCCTCGACGTGCGAGGCGTGCAAGGGTCCGCGGTGCAGGTCGGTGGTCACGGCTATGGAACGCTACCTCCAGTGCTACACCGCCACGAACCCGATGCCGTCCGATCCCCCTGACGAGATCAATGACGAGATCAATGAGGAGATCACCGTGACCACCCCGACGCTGCGCCTCACCGATGGCTCGGTGACCACCGCGACCGTCGATGCCCTTGTGTTGGGGACCATGTCCGGCGATGACGGTCCCCGACTCCTGCCGGGCAGCGATGAGGTCGACGCTGCGTTCGACGGTGCACTCACCGACCTGCTGGCCATGCTGGGTGCCCGAGGTAAGGCCGACGAGGTGATCAAGCTACCCACTCGCGGAGCCATCAGCGCTCCGCTGCTGGTCGCCACCGGTTTCGGCGAGGTCGATGGCCAGCCCACCAGCGAGCAGGTGCGCCGAGCCGCCGGCGCGGCATCCCGGGCACTGTCCGGCACCGCTCGTGCCGTCACCACACTGTCCCGGATTGACTTGGCCGCCGCCGCGGAGGGCACCGCGCTGGGCAGCTACACATTCACCGCCTACCGGTCCCGCAACGGCGACGGGCCGCTGGGCCAGATGGACCTGTCGGTGCCCTCGGCCGGCAACGCTGGGGCGAGAGCGAACCTTGCCCGGGCCATCGCCATCGCCGAAGCCGTTGCCGCCGCGCGCGACCTGGTGAACACGCCGCCCAACGACCTCTATCCGGCCTCGTTCGCCGATCGCGCCGTGACGATGGCGCAGGCAGCCGGTCTGCGCACCGAGGTGCTTGATGACGAGGCACTGCGGCGCGACGGATTCGGCGGCATCCTGGGGGTCGGCGGCGGCTCTTCGCGTCTGCCGCGGCTGGTCCGGCTGCATTACGCTCCACCGACGCCGAGAGCAAAGGTGGCCCTGGTCGGGAAGGGAGTCACTTTCGACACCGGCGGCATCTCGATCAAGGCTGCGGCGAAGATGGAAGAGATGACCATGGATATGGCGGGCGCCGCCGCCGTAGTCGTCACCGCGGTGCTCGCCGCCCGGCTGGAACTCCCGGTGGAAGTGATCGCCACCGTGCCGATGGCCGAGAACATGCCCTCGGCCACCGCCTACCGGCCCGGGGACGTCCTCACCATGTACGGCGGCACTACCGTAGAAGTGCTCAACACCGATGCCGAGGGCCGGCTGATCCTCGCCGACGCACTGGTTCGCGCGGCGCAGGACGACCCGGACTATCTCATCGACACCGCCACCCTCACCGGCGCCCAGGTCGTCGCACTGGGCAACCGCACATCAGGGATCATGGGGACTCCAGAGTTCCGCGACCGGGTCACCGCGATCTCCCAGCAGGTCGGGGAGAATGGCTGGGCGATGCCGCTACCCGAACACCTGCGGTCCGATCTGGACTCCAAGCTCGCTGACATCGCCAACGTGGCGAGCCACCGCTGGGGCGGCATGCTCACCGCCGGGGTATTCCTGTCCGAGTTCGTCGCCGATGGCATCCCCTGGGCGCATCTGGACATCGCCGGTCCGGCCTACAACACCGGCTCACCGTGGGGATACACCGGCAAGGGCGGCACCGGGGTACCGGTGCGCACCCTGGCGGCTGTCCTCGCCGACATAGCCGAACAAGGCTGATCGCTTCGCCGAGGCGCTGAAGATGCTTCTCTACGCCGATCCAGCCAGCTCAACGCACTAGCCACCCGCGGCACGGAGCGAGATCGCCCACGTCTGCGGCCGGTCGTCCATGGTGACAAGATGGCCGTGGAGCGCAACCCACCTAACCGACGTCCGCTTGAGGAGCGTCTCCGTGACAGAGACTTCAGTAAGCACCGCCGACCTGGTGATCCTCGGCGGCGGCTCGGGCGGATACGCCTGCGCGCTGCGCGCTGCCCAGCTCGGTCTGTCCGTCGTCCTGGTGGAGAAGGACAAGCTGGGGGGCACCTGCCTGCACCGCGGCTGCATCCCCACCAAGGCGCTGTTGCAGGCTGCTGAGGTAGCCGACGCTGCTCGGGACGGGCATCAGTTCGGGGTGAAGACCGCGCTCGAGGGCATCGACATGGGCGGTGTCAACAAGTACAAGGATGGCGTCGTCGCCAAGATGTTCAAGGGCCTGCAGGGGTTGGTGTCCTCCCGAGGGGTCCGCTACGTCGAGGGTACCGGCAAGTTCGTCGCGCCCAACGCTGTCGACGTCGACGGGCAGCGCTATACCGGGCGCAGCATCGTGCTGGCAACCGGTTCCTACGCCAAATCCCTACCCGACCTGGAGATCGGCGGCCGGTTCCTCACCAGCGACCAGGCGCTGAACCTCGACTACGTCCCGGACCGCGTGGTGGTCTTGGGCGGCGGTGTCATCGGAGTCGAGTTCGCCAGCGTGTGGCGCTCCTTCGGGGCCGAGGTGACGGTCGTCGAGGCGCTGCCCCGGCTCGTCCCCGCCGAGGACGACTTCTGTTCCAAACAGCTGGAGCGAGCTTTCCGCCGGCGCGGGATCACGTTCAAGACCGGGGTCCGGTTCACAGGTGCGACCCAGTCCGACTCCGGGGTCACCGTGAGCCTGGAGTCCGGGGATCAGTTCGAGGCCGATCTGCTGCTGGTCGCCGTGGGCCGGGGACCGAACACCGCCGACGCCGGGTACGCGGAGGCCGGGGTGCAGATGGATCGCGGTTTCGTGCTCACCGACGACCGGTTGCGCACCAACCTTCCGGGGGTGTACGCGCTGGGCGACATCGTGCCCGGGCTACAACTCGCCCACCGCGGGTTCGCCCAGGGCATTTTCCTCGCCGAGGACATCGCTGGGCGTAACCCGGCACCGATCGACGAGGACGGGATCCCACGAGTGACCTACTGCGATCCCCAGGTGGCTTCGGTCGGGCTCACCGAAGCGCTCGCCAAGGACCGCCACGGGGACATCGAGACGATCATTTACGACTTGGCCGGCAACGGTCGCAGCCAGATATTGCAGACCAAGGGCGCGATCAAGCTGATACGCGCCAAGAACGGTCCGGTGGTGGGCGTACATATGGTTGGCGACCGGGTCGGCGAGTTGGTCGGCGAGGCCCAGCTGATCGTCAACTGGGACGCCTACCCGGAGGACGTCGCGGCGCTGGTGCATGCCCATCCCACGCAGAACGAGGCGCTCGGTGAGGCGCACCTCGCCCTGGCCGGCAAGCCGCTGCACGCGCACGGCTGACAGTTGTCTTTGGATACCTGCGGAAACTGCGGAAAACTGAGGAGTCGAGGCAACCGATGGCGTACTCCGTTGCGATGCCTGCGCTGGGCGAGAGTGTCACCGAAGGAACGGTGACGCGCTGGCTCAAAAACGAAGGTGACACCGTCGAGGTGGACGAACCTTTGGTCGAGGTGTCCACCGACAAGGTCGACACCGAGATCCCCTCACCGGCGGCCGGCGTGCTGCAGCGAATCGTTGTGCCCGCCGATGAGACCGTCGAGGTCGGCGCGGAGCTCGCCGTGATCGGTGACGCCACCGATCAGACCCGGGCCGATCAGACCAGAGCCCAGCCGGCTGAGTCCCCCAAGATGGACAGTCCTCCCCAATCGACAAAACCAGCACCACAGCCGGTGCAACCACCGCAACGGCCGGCTGCGCCGCCAACCCCGGCGGCCGCGGGCTCCGGGACACCCGTGACGATGCCCGCGCTGGGTGAGAGCGTCACTGAGGGAACCGTGACCCGGTGGCTCAAGCAGGTCGGTGACGCTGTCGCCGTGGACGAACCTCTTGTGGAAGTGTCCACCGACAAGGTCGACACCGAGATCCCCTCCCCCGTCGCAGGCACCGTCCTGGAGATCCTCGCTGCCCAAGACGAGACCGTTGCCGTCGGCGCCACCCTGGCCACAGTGGGCGACAGCAACAGTCAGAGCGCGGCACCATCGCCGACCAAGCCGGATCAGCCCCAAGAAAGCGCCGAGCCAGAGCGGCTCGCCGACCGTGCCCCGGCATCAGGGTTCAGTGGATACGACGGGGTCGCTGGCGGCGCGCCGTATGTGACACCGCTGGTGCGCAAGCTCGCGACCGAGCATGGGATTGACTTGTCGATCGTGCAGGGCACCGGGGTCGGCGGCCGGATCCGGAAGCAGGATGTGCTCGCCGCCGTCGAAACGCCCGAACCCGAGCCGGCCGCTTCGCAGCAACCGCCGGCAACGCCCGAACCGCGGCAGTCGACGCCCGCCGCGGCAACGCGCGCCGCCCAGCCTCCGGCGACAGCCTCCGAGCCGCGCGGCAGGACCGAGAAGATGTCTCGGATGCGCAGCGTCATCGCCAAGCGGATGGTCGAGTCGCTCCAGATCTCCGCGCAGCTCACCACCGTGGTGGAGGCTGACATCACCCGTCTCGCCCGGCTGCGCGATCGACTCAAACGGGACTTCGAGGCCCGAGAGGGCGTCAAACTGTCGTTCCTGCCGTTTTTCGCCCAGGCCACCGTCGAGGCGCTCAAGGCACACCCGAAGGTCAACGCCTCGATTGACACCGATCGGGGCGACATCACCTACCACGGTGCGGAGCATCTCGGCATCGCCGTGGACACCGAGCGCGGCCTGCTCGTGCCGGTGATCCACGATGCGGGTGATCTCAACATCGCCGGCCTGGCCCGCCGGATTGCCGATCTCGCGGAGCGGACCAGGACGAACAAGATCACCCCGGATGAGATGAGCGGCGGCACGTTCACCCTCAGCAACACCGGCTCGCGGGGGGCGCTGTTCGACACACCGATCATCCTGCAACCGCAGGTCGGGATCCTCGGTACGGGCAGTGTGGTCAAGCGACCGGTCGTGCTCGCCGGCGAGGACGGCGACACGATCGCGATTCGCTCGATCATCTACCTGGCGCTGTCCTACGATCACCGGCTCGTCGACGGAGCCGACGCGGCCCGATTCCTCAACACCATCAAAGAGCGGCTCACCAGCGCCACATTCGAACCGTAACCCTCCCCCGCGCAGAACCGGCACCCGGAACCGAACCACGGCCGGGTAGGAGAAGATTTGCTCATGCACGTCGCGATCGCGGGGTCCTCGGGTCTCATCGGTACAGCGTTGGTGGCGCAGCTGCGCCAAGCCGGTCATGACGTGCTGCGGCTGGTGAGAGGGCGATCGCGCGGCCCGGACGAGCGGGCCTGGGACCCGTCGGCGGCAACGATGGACGCCGGCGCTCTGGATGGCGTCGATGCGGTGGTCAACCTGTGCGGTTCGGCGATGGCCGCCCGGCGCTGGTCCGGGGAGTTCAAGCAGGCGATCAGGGACAGCCGAATCGCGCCCACCGAGGTACTCGCCACCGCGGTCGCCGAGCATCAGGTTCCGGTGCTGGTCAACGCCTCCGGGGTGGGTTACTACGGCGACACCGGAGACCGCGCGGTCGACGAGACCGCCCCGGTGGGTGCGGGGTTCCTCGCTGGAGTCTGCCGCGACTGGGAGGCGGCCACGGCCACCGCGGAGCGGGGCGGGGCACGGGTGGTGCGGCTGCGCACCGGCCTGGTGATCTCCTCGTCCGGTGGCTTGATGGGCCAGCTCAAACCATTGTTCGCGGCCGGCCTGGGTGGTCGGCTGGGCACCGGAACGCAGTACATGCCGTGGATTTCGCTGGCCGACGAGGTGGGTGCCATCCGCTTCGCTCTGGAACACGAGGAGCTGTCCGGCCCGGTCAATCTCAGCGGTCCAGACCCGGTGACCAACGAGGAGTTCACCAGGGCGGTAGGCGAGGCGATGCACCGCCCGACACTGCTGGTGGTGCCTGGTTTCGCGCTGCGCCTGGTCCGGGGGGCAGAACTGGTGGACCAGATGGTGCTGACCGGCCAGCGCGCGGTGCCTGCGGTACTGAGCAGGCACCGCTACCCCTTCCAGCATCCGACCCTGCCTGCGGCGCTGGGAGCTGCCCTGAATGGCTGATGCATAAAAATGACCGGCGTAATCCCGCGTTCACGACCGTCGCTATCCCATATCGTCACGGCCACCAGGGAAGGTGCAGCAGTGAGCGGATGGAGCGCGGCCGACATCGCCGATCAGGCTGGCCGCATGGTGCTCGTCACCGGGGCCAACTCGGGCCTGGGCCTGCAGACCGCCATGGTGCTCGCCGGACGGGGAGCGACGGTGCTGATGGCCTGCCGCGACCCGCAACGCGGGCGAGCGGTGGTGGAACGGGTGCGGGCCACGTCCGGCGGGGCGGATGCCACGCTGATCCAGCTCGATCTGGCTGACCTCACCTCCGTCCGCAAAGCCGCCGACGAGGTCCGCGCGATCACTGGCGATCGGCTGGACGTGCTGGTGAACAACGCCGGCGTGATGGCGTCTCCACCGCGGCTCACCGCCGACGGCTTCGAGTTGCAGATCGGCACCAACCACCTCGGGCACGCCGCCTTGACCTGGCTGCTGGCGCCCGCCCTGGTACCCGGCGCCCGGGTGATTACGGTATCCAGCCTCGCGCACCGCGGAGGTGGGCTGGACGTCGACGATCTGAACTTCGAGCGGCGCCGGTACACCCCGATCACCGCGTACAGCGCCTCGAAACTGGCCAACCTGTTGTTCACTTTCGAGCTGGACCGGCGGGCCCGGGCCCTCGGGCGCAACCTGCTCGCAGTCGCCGCCCATCCCGGACTCACCAACACCGAATTGGTGAGCACCACCACCCGGATGCACTTGCCAGCGCCGTTTGTCCAGGTCGTACGGTGGGGCAACAAGCTGATCTCCCAGGGTGTCGCCGCAGGTACCTTGCCGCAGCTCTACGCGGCCACCGCAGCTGACGTCCACAGCGGGGAGTACTTCGGCCCGACCAGCCTCGGGGGGACTCGCGGAGCTCCTGGCCTGGCGACCGCGAGCCCAGCTGCCCGCGACGAGCACACCGCGCGGCGGCTCTGGGAACGCACCGCGGAGCTGACCGGCGTGACGCCGGACCCCGCGTAGGGTGGCGTTCGTGAACGTCGCATCCCCAGGATCCGATGCCGGCGGCCGCAAGCTGCTGCGTCTGGAGGTCCGCAACAGCGCAACGCCGATCGAGCGCAAGCCGCCGTGGATCCGGATCCGGGCCACGATGGGACCGTCGTTTCGCGAGCTCAAGAGCCTGGTGCGCAGGGAGGGGCTGCACACGGTCTGCGAGGCGGCCGGCTGCCCCAATATCTACGAGTGCTGGGAGGATCGGGAAGCCACCTTCCTCATCGGCGGCGAGCAGTGCACCCGGCGCTGCGACTTCTGCCAGATCGACACCGGCCGCCCCGCCCCCCTGGACCGCGACGAGCCACGGCGGGTCGCCGAATCGGTGCAGGCGATGGGACTGCGGTACTCGACAGTGACCGGGGTGGCCCGGGACGATCTGCCCGACGGGGGCGCCTGGCTGTACGCCGAGACGGTCCGGCAGATCCATGCGTTCAACCCCGGCACCGGGGTGGAGCTGCTCATCCCCGATTTCACCGGCCGTCCCGAGCAACTGCGCGAGGTGTTCGACGCCGCGCCCGAGGTGTTGGCGCACAACCTGGAGACAGTGCCAAGGATCTTCAAGCGGATCCGGCCGGCGTTTCGCTACGAGCGATCGTTAGACGTGCTGCGGGCCGCTTGCGATGCGGGGCTGGTCACCAAGTCCAATCTGATCCTGGGTCTTGGCGAGGAGGCCGACGAGGTCACCGCCGCGATGGCCGACCTGCATGCCGCGGGATGCGAGCTACTGACCGTTACCCAGTACCTGCGGCCCTCGCTTCGACACCACCCGGTGGTGCGCTGGATCCCGCCGGAGGAGTTCGTCGAGCACGCCCACGCCGCCGAGCTGATGGGTTTCGTCGGGGTACTGGCCGGGCCACTGGTCCGCTCCTCCTACCGGGCCGGCAGGCTCTATTCTCAGGCCGTCGCGCACCGCGATAGTCAAGTATCCAGGCATCGGTGATCTGCCCGTATCCTATGAACCATGCCCGCCAAACCTCCCCCGAAGCCCGCCGCTGGCACTAAGAGCAAAGCGGCGGCCAAGGCCGCCAAGCAGGAGGCCCGCGCCGCGTCCAAGCTGCGCAGAGCGCAGGTCCTTGAGGCCTTCAATATCCAGCGCCGCGAGGACAAGGTCCTGCTGCCGTTGATGATCGGGGTGTTCCTGGGCATCACCGCGGTGGTGTTCGGGGTGGGTTTCCTGTTCGGCCAGCAGTGGGTGTCCCTACCGCTGGGAGTCATACTCGGCGGCCTCGCCGCGGTACTGATCTTCGGCCGGCGTGTTCAACGCAACGTCTTCGCTAAGGCAGAGGGCCAGCCGGGCGCGGCGGCCTGGGCACTGGAGAACCTGCGCGGGGAGTGGAAGGTGACACCCGCGGTGGCGGGCACCACGCAACTCGACGCCGTGCACCGGGCCATCGGGCGCCCCGGAGTCGTGCTTGTCGCTGAGGGCGCCCCGCATCGTCTCAAGCCGCTGCTGGCCCAGGAGAAGAAGCGAGTATCGCGACTGATCGGCGACGTTCCGATCTACGACGTCACGGTGGGCAGCGGCGAAGGCCAGGTCACGCTAGCCAAACTGCCCCGGCATCTGGCCAAGCTGCCGCGCAACCTCGACAAGGCGCAGATCCCCGTGCTGGAGACCAAGCTGGCGATCCTCGCTACCCGTGGCGCCGCGATGCCCAAGGGGCCGATGCCGCCGGGAGCCAAGATGCGCAACGTACAGCGCACCGTTCGCCGACGCTGAATTTTCAGCGAGTCCGCAGCACAACCGTTCCCGCGGCGCGGTCGTGCAGACCGCGGCCATCGATGTTGTACACCACCGGGGGAATCAACAGGCACAGCAGCACCGTGCGGATCACCGCAGCACCAAAGCCGGCCCGACGCCCGTCCAGCAGCGCCACCCTCAGCCCCGCCGCGACGTGCCCGACAGTACGACCGGCGATCGTGATCGAGAGCACGGTGACAACCGCGAACAGCGCCAGGGCCGAGAAGGCCGGATTTTTCGTGAGCAGTTGCGCCGCCACCGAGCAGGGCAGCCAATCGATCACGATGGCAAGGATGCGGGGACCGAAGCCGGCAGCCGAGCCCGGCCCATGCTCGGGCAGCCCGAGCCGCTGACCGGGGTAGTCCGGTCCCCCAGTCTCTGCGGTCGGGTCATCAGGAAGATGTTCTGCAGGGCCGGGCAGCCAACTCTGGGTCCACCTACTCACTCGACCAGGGTATGCCGCTCCCAGGCTAGCGTTGCCCACCACCTGCCCTTTAACCTTGGCGAAACACTCGGGTAATGGTCGCGCAACACCACACTCTTAGGTTCGCCGCAGCGACTTGACCGATCACGCAGATCCACAGCACAGCGCACGAAGGAGTGAACGACGGTGTTCTCCAACTCCGATGAGGTCCTGCGCTTCATCGCCGACGAGGACGTCGAGTTCATCGACGTCCGCTTCTGCGACCTACCGGGCGTCATGCAGCACTTCACGGTCCCGGCCGCGTACCTCGACGCCGACGTCATCGAAGAGGGCCTAGCGTTCGACGGCTCCTCGGTGCGCGGATTCCAGTCAATCCACGAGTCGGACATGCTGCTCATGCCCGATCCCGCGACCGCACGTATCGATCCGTTCCGGTTGCAGAAGACGCTGAACATCAACTTCTTCGTGCATGATCCGTTCACCCGGGAGGCCTACAGTCGGGACCCCCGTAACGTCGCCCGCAAGGCCGAGGAGTTCCTGGCCTCCACCGGTATCGCCGACACCGCCTACTTCGGTCCTGAGGCCGAGTTCTACTGCTTCGACTCGGTGCGCTTCGACACCACGCCCAACAGCGCGTTCCACGAGATCGACTCTGTCGCCGGCTGGTGGAACACCGGCGCCGAGGAAGACGGGCGCAACCAAGGCTACAAGGTCAACTACAAGAGCGGCTACTTCCCGGTGCCGCCGACCGACCATTTCGCCGATCTGCGCAACGCGATGGTGACGCATCTCATCGGGTGCGGTTTCAGCGTGGAGAAGGCACACCACGAGGTGGGCACCGCGGGTCAGGCGGAGATCAACTACAGGTACAACACGCTGCTGCACGCCGCCGACGACCTGCAGCTCTACAAATACATCATCAAGAACACCGCATGGGCGGCCGGGAAGACCGTGACATTCATGCCCAAGCCGCTGTTCGGCGACAACGGCTCCGGAATGCACACTCATCAGTCGCTGTGGACCGACGGTAAACCGCTGTTCCACGACGAGTCCGGCTATGGCGGTCTGTCCGACCTCGGGCGGCACTACATCGGCGGCATCCTGCATCACGCGCCGTCGCTGCTGGCGTTCACCAACCCGACGGTCAACTCCTACCATCGCCTGGTGCCCGGGTACGAGGCGCCGGTGAACCTGGTGTACTCGCAGCGCAACCGGTCGGCCTGCATCCGGATCCCGATCACCGGCAACAACCCCAAGGCCAAGCGCATCGAGTTCCGTTGCCCGGACGCCTCAGGCAACCCCTACCTGGCCTTCTCCGCGATGATGATGGCCGGGCTGGACGGGATCAAGAACGCATACGAGCCCGCCGCGCCGATCGACAAGGATCTCTACGAGCTGCCGCCCGAGGAAGCCAAGGACGTGGCGCAGGTGCCGGCGAGCCTGGGCGCGGTGATCGACCGCCTCGAGGCCGACCACGATTACCTGCTCGAAGGTGGCGTCTTCACCCCAGACCTCATCGAGACCTGGATCGCCATCAAGCGGGAGAACGAGATCGACCCCCTGCGCCTGCGCCCGCACCCCTTCGAGTTCGCCTTGTACTACGACGTCTGATCACTGAGGAGTTCTGACCTGGGGTTTCGGGTCGGGAACCCATGATCAGGCCGTCACTAGATGATCTATTCCAAGGGGTGGAGGTTTGGCGTGTCGTGATCGGTTGATACGCGAAGGGTGTCCAAGATCGGCGTTTCGCACCCAACGTCGAACCCGGAGGCTCTCGTGGACGCCGATCTGGACACCCTCGCGACCGC
>DATAWX010000044.1:0-59956 GCA_036266995.1 Pseudonocardiaceae bacterium
GTGTCGCCGACTTCGCCGTCGTCCAGTCCTACCTGTCCACCGCCACCAAATGGGGCCTGGACAGCTTCGCCGTCCTCACCCAACTATTCACCACCGGCGCCTGGCTACCACCCGCCGCTACCCCGGCTGAATAGCTACCCTGCGAGAGCTGTGCCAGACGATGAAAACCATTCAACCCACCCAGGTCCTCATCGCCGAAGACCATTCCGGCTGGCCGGCCGTCACCCAGCCGGCCGAGAGTGGGGGAATAGGGTTCGACGCGACCTGGTACGTCGATTTCTACCACCACCTCGTCGGCGAGAAAGGAAGAGGTCCTGAGTGGGCCAAGCTCCCGCTGACCGCAGGTCAGGACCCCACGGCACCGCTCGCCATGGACTACTTCGCCGGGGCGCTGGCGGCCACCGGTCATCAGAAGGTCATTTACGAGTCCAACCATGACGAGGCAGGCAATGACACGGGCACCGAGCGGACGATTCTCGTCGCTGTGAATGGGGCACCACTGGTAGGCGAAACACGTCGTTATGCCGAAGCCCGCTGCCGCTTCGCCTGCGGTATGAGCATACTGTCGGCGGGCACACCAATGTTCTTGATGGGCGATGAGGTCGGCGCTCAAAACGCGTACACTTATAACCGGTTCAACGAGGAGAAGGAGGATCTGGAGGGTCTGCGGAAGGGTGCGGGAGCGCTTTTGTTCCGCTTCTACCAGGACATCATCCGGCTGCGCCTTGCCACTCCCGCGTTCCGGTCTCATGACATCGAGGTCATCCACACCGACAACGCCGGGCGGATCCTGGCGTTCCGGCGATGGGACAGCGTCACCGAGTATCTTGTCGCCGCCAGTCTCAACAATACCGCTTTCGACAATCCCAGCTACGTGTTAAGCCATCCGGCACTGGGCAGCGCTGGATGGCGGGAGTGTTTCAACAGCGACTCAGCGGCGTACGGTGGATCCAATGTCGGGAACCGGGGCGACACGCTACGGGCTGGTGGGGGAGCCCTCGGGGTGGTCATTCCCGCCAACGGTTTCGTAGTGCTCGAGCGCACCGCGTGATCTCAGCTCGGCCGCAGTAGGTGATCCAGGGTGACCTGGACGCACCGCAGGCCGCGGGGCGTCCGTGCGGTGCCCGTCGAGCGCTGAGCATCCCAGGAATATCGACATGGCCGCCCCGGTTGAGCCTAGTTGACTCAACTTTCTCGCCATGGGGTGTGACTATCTTGACTAAGACTGTGCAGTTGCCGGTGCTACCGCTCACCGACGTGGTGGTGCTGCCGGGCATGGTGGTTCCGGTGCGGCTGGCGGAGCCCGAGGTCCGGGCCGCCATAGACGCTGCCCGGGCCGCGACCACTGACGATCCGGGCGCCGAGGCGCATGTTCTGCTCGTGCCCCGGCTTGAGGGTAGGTACGCCTCGGTGGGTGCGTGGGGCGTAGTGGAACAGATCGGCCGGCTGCCCGGTGGAGAGCAGGCGGCAGTGGTGCGCGCGACGGCCCGGGTCCGGATTGGAACCGGCACGACGGGTCCGGGTGCGGCGTTGTGGGTGGAGGCCACCGTCCTGGATGAGACGGCGGGCGACGACCGGGCTCAGGAACGGGCCCGCGAGTATCGGACCCTGATGATCACCATTCTGCAGCGCCGTGGTGCCTGGCAGATGATTGACTCGGTGCGGCAGGTCGACGAGCCCGGCGCGCTGGCCGATCTCGCTGGGTACGCCTCTTACCTGACCAAGGAGCAAAGGCTCTGGCTGTTGGAGACCCCGGATGTGGCGGCCCGGCTGGACAAGCTCGTCGGGTGGGGTCAGGAGCACCTTGCTGAGCTAGACGTCGCGGAGACGATCAACAAGGACGTCAAGGACGGCATGGAGCGCCAGCAGCGGGAGTTCCTGTTGCGCCAGCAGCTGGCGGCGATCCGCAAGGAGCTGGCCGAGCTGGACGGCAAGCCCGCCTCCGAGGAGGCGGACTACCGGGCCAGGGTGGAGGCCGCGGAACTGCCCGAGCACGTAAACAAAGCGGCGCTGACGGAGGTCGACAAGCTGGAGCGGACCGCCGAGTCCTCGCCTGAGGTCGGCTGGATCCGTACCTGGCTGGATACCGTGCTGGAGATTCCGTGGAACTCCCGCACCGAGGACACCTTCAACATCGCCGGCGCTCGTGAGGTGCTCGACGCCGATCACTTCGGGCTGAACGAGGTCAAGGACCGCATCATTGAGTACCTGGCCGTGCGTCGCAGGCGAGCGGACCGCAACCTGGGCGTCGTTGGCGGGCGGCGTAGCGGGGCGGTGCTCGCGCTGGTCGGACCGCCCGGGGTCGGCAAGACCTCGCTGGGTGAATCGGTGGCCAGAGCGATGGGCCGCAAGTTCGTCCGCGTCTCGCTGGGTGGAGTGCGCGACGAAGCGGAGATAAGGGGGCACCGCCGGACCTATGTCGGGGCGCTGCCCGGCCGGATCGTGCGGGCCATCTCAGAGGCGGGCACGATGAACCCGGTGGTCCTGCTGGACGAGGTGGACAAGGTCGGCTCTGACTTCCGGGGCGACCCGACCGCCGCGCTGCTCGAGGTGCTCGACCCGGCGCAGAACCACACGTTCCGCGATCACTACCTCGAAGTCGAGCTGGACCTGTCCGATGTCGTATTCCTGGCGACGGCCAACGTCCTGGAGTCGATCCCGGCGCCCCTGCTGGACCGGATGGAACTGGTCACCCTCGATGGGTACACCGAGGACGAGAAGGTCGTGATCGCCCGCGACCACCTGCTGCGTCGTCAGCTCGATCGGGCCGGACTGAGCCCGGAGGACGTGCAGGTCGACGACGCCGTGCTCCGACGGCTTGCCGGGGAATACACCCGTGAGGCCGGGGTGCGCCAGTTGGAGCGTTCGATCGCCCGGATCCTGCGCAAGGTGACCACCCGGCTCGCGCTGAGTCAGCACGAGCTGCCGGTGCACATCGGGCCCGACGACATGCGGGACTACCTCGGTCGGCCCAAGCACACCCCGGAGGCCGCCGAGCGCACGGCCGTGCCAGGTGTGGCGACCGGGCTGGCGGTGACCGGCGCCGGCGGCGACGTGTTGTTTGTGGAGGCGTCGCTGGCCGACAAGGAGACCGGATCGACGGACGTGACGCTCACCGGGCAACTCGGTGACGTGATGAAGGAGTCTGCTCAGATCGCGCTGTCCTACCTTCGCTCCCACGGGGCGGAGTTGGCGTTGCCCGTCGGCGACCTGGCCGAGCGTGGTGTGCACGTGCATGTGCCGGCTGGCGCGGTGCCCAAGGACGGTCCTAGCGCTGGCGTTACCATGACCACCGCACTGGCGTCTTTGTTGTCCGGACGACCGGTGCGCGCCGATGTGGCGATGACCGGTGAGGTGTCGCTGACCGGACGGGTGCTGCCGATCGGCGGCGTGAAGCAGAAGCTGCTCGCCGCGCATCGAGCCGGGATCACGACCGTGCTACTGCCCCGGCGCAACGAGCCCGACCTGGACGACGTACCGGAGTCGGTACGCCAGGAGCTCACGGTGCATCTGGTCGGTGACGTTCGCGAGGTGCTCGATCTCGCCCTCGAATCGGCGACTGCTGCCATAGCCGCCGCGTGACGCTGCGGTAGGGGGTCGTCGGCTACCGAACTGGTGCGCTTGACGTGAACTGCGCTTGAGCTTCTACAGTCGCACGATGAGCTCTACCGAGGCGACCCCGTCACGTGGCGTGTTCGGCGACGCCTACGCATCCCGCACCGCGCACCCCACCTACGACCGCGCCGCCCGGGCGGGCTGGTCCACGTACTCGCGCTGGCCGACACCGGGCCTGGCTTTGGCCCGCAGATCAGCGACACGGTGATCCGGGAGGCGTTCGGCGAAGGATGGGCCCAGGAGGACCTACGATCAAGCCAGTATCGAGGTGTCATCGTCGGCAGCACCCATGCCGCCGCACTCGGCCGTCCGGTCGGCGATCTGGTCGACCTGCCCGCCTGGCTTGCCCGGGCGCGCAGGCTCTGACGAGTGCCCAGCGCTAGCAACACGCACCGTAGTCGATCCGGTGCAGCGAGAGTGCGCTGTGTCATCGAGGCGGCAGAGGTAGGTTGAGGAATGGACGAAAACAGGGCCCGACGGGTTGCCGATGCGCTGCGTGATCGCGGTGTCGACGCGCATCTGGCGAAGGTCGGGGTGTACGAGAGCGGGGTGCGCGTGTCGCTTCCCGACGGGCGAGAGGCGATGTGGGACTCCGACGGTACGGCGACCCTCGAAGCACAGGTGATGCGTGACGGCGTCCTCGTCGGATTCGTCCCCGTAATCGCAGGCTCCGAAGACTTCGACGAGGCTCAGGTGGTTGACGCTATCGCCAGAACTGACTACGACCAGCCGATCGCGCGCCAGCTTCGCACCGCGCCTCCACCAGGTCCGGCGCTGCCGCCCGAAGGCGGCCTGTTCCGGCGTTTCTTCGACGGTTTCCGGTATCGGTAGCAGCCGCTTGCTTCCCTGCGGCGGTGCGGTGTGCGTTGTGAGGGGATATATCATGCGTTATCGCCAGTTGGGTGAATCGGGTCTTACCGTGTCGGTGGTCGGACTCGGAGGCAACAACTTCGGCGGTCGTATCGGTCTGGAGGAAACGCGTAGCGTCGTCGATGCCGCCATCGACTGCGGTGTGACGCTCGTCGATACCGCCGACATCTACGGAAATCACGGCGGATCAGAGGAGCTTCTCGGTCAGGTGCTGGCGGGCCGGCGCGAGGACGTCCTGCTGGCGACGAAGTTCGGTATGGACATGGGGGACGGGACAGTCGCGCGGGGATCGCGCAAGTACATACGACGTGCGGTGGAGGCAAGTCTGCGCCGTTTGCAGACCGACTACATCGACCTCTACCAGTATCACGCGCCTGATGGTGTCACTCCAGTTGAGGAGACACTGGCGACGCTCGATGATCTCATCACGGACGGCACAGTGCGGTACATCGGCTCGTCCAACTTCGTGGGGTGGCAGATTGCCGATGCTGATTGGATTGCTCGGACCCAACAGCAGGCTCGGTTCGTCTCGGCGCAGAATCACTACAGCCTGCTCCAACGTGATGCCGAGCGGGAAGTCATACCATCGTGTGTGAATCGCGGTGTTGGTGTATTGCCGTATTTTCCGCTGGCGAATGGGCTGCTCACCGGCAAGTACAGTCGCGGACAGGCTCCGCCCCGAGGGACGCGCCTGGCCGGGCGTGAGTCGGCGTTGACCGACGACGTGTTCGACAAGCTCGAAGCGTTGGAGCGGTTTGGTGAGCAGTACGGGCGATCGCTGCTTGAGGTCGCGATCGCCGGTCTGGCAGCCATGCCGGCGGTCGCCTCGGTCATCGCTGGGGCGACGAAACCCGAACAGGTGCGAGCCAATGCCACAGCGGGTGATTGGGAATTGTCGCCGGACGAGCTAGCCAAGCTTCGATCGACACTCGGCTGAGCCCAATGGCGGCGTCCCAAGCGGGGATTCAGCTGCCACCGGGACGCATCCTCCCGCGACTGGCGCACAGCGACCGCGCGGCGCTGTCCTGTGAGGTGACCGGATGTGTGCGCTGAGTAGTTTCGACGCCGCCGTTGACACAATTGATTAGCCAAGCCTAACCTCATCACACCGATGAGTGAGGCGAGGCTAACCATGCTTTCTACAGTGCGAATCAAGCTCTGCGAAGGTGTAATCCTGCTGGTCTCCGCGGCGGTTCTGGTAACGGGTTGTAGCGGACCAGGGCAGCCGACCCAACCAGCCCAACCAGCCCAACCCGATCGACCTGGAAACGCTTCGCTGACCGTCGCCACCCAGGGTTATCACGATTATGTCGTCAGCGAGGTAGACCAGTTGGCGAGGGCCACCACGCAGTTCACCGACGCGGTACGTGCCGGCGACATGGACAAGGCCAAGCAGATGTTTCCGCTGGCGCGCCTGCACTACGAGAGCATCGAGCCGGTGGCCGAGAGCTTCGGGGATTTGGACTCGAGCATCGACGCCCGCATCGACGACGTCGACAATCCTGCTGACTGGACCGGCTTCCATCGCATCGAGAAGGCGATGTGGCAGGACAAGACGCTGGCTGGGATGAGCCCCACGGCCGACAAGCTCGACGTTGACGTGGTCTCGCTCAAGTCGAAGGTGGCCGGCGAGACGTACCAGCCGGCCCAGCTGGCCAACGGTGCCGGCGAGCTGCTCAACGAGGTCTCGACGAAGAAGGTGACAGGGGAGGAGGACCGGTACTCGCACACCGACCTGTGGGACTTCGCGGCCAATGTCGACGGCGCACGCAAGTGCTTTGAGCTGCTCAAGCCAGCATTGGCGACCAAGAATCCGGACCTTGTCCAACGCCTTGATGCACGCTTCGCGGACGTGGCGGACAAGCTTTCGAAGTACCGGCAGGGCGACGGCTACGTCGACTACAGCACCGTTGCGCAGGACCAGCGGCGTGGGCTTGCCGACGCGGTGAACGCACTGGCGGAGCCGTTGTCCAAGGTCGCGGGATCGGTGGTCTGACATGGATCCCGCCGCAGCTCGTCCGATCGCCAGCGGCGCGGTGTCGCGGCGCCGCATGTTGGGCGGTGTTGCTGGGCTCGGAATCCTCGGCGCCTCCGGTGCCGGGCTCGCCAGTTGTGCCGCACACCCTACCGATACCGCTGGCACCGCTGAGCAGGTCGTTGCGTTCTACGGCGGTAACCAGGCCGGGATCACCACCGACGTCCAGGACCGGCTGGCTTTCGCTGCCTTCGACGTCACGGCCACCCGCCGTGAGGACCTCGTGGACGTGATCAAGACGTGGACGGCGGCGGCGGAGGCGATGAGCCGGGGCATCATGGTTCCCGGCGACTCGCATGCCGGCGAGGTGCCCCCGGCGGACACGGGGGAGGCGGTCGGGCTGTCACCTGCTCGGCTGACCGTCACCATTGGGTTCGGCCCAACCCTGTTCGACGGACGTTTCGGGTTGGCGCCCCGCAGACCGGCGGTGTTCACCGGGCTTCCGACGCTGCCCGGTGAGACCCTCGACCCGGCGCGCTGCGGAGGTGATATCGCCATCCAGGCCTGCGCCGACGACCCGCAGGTCGCGTTCCACGCGGTGCGTAACCTCGCCCGGCTCGGGCGCGGCACAGTGGTCGCCCGGTG
The DNA here is from genome assembly GCA_036266995.1 of Pseudonocardiaceae bacterium. Classification (GTDB taxonomy): domain Bacteria; phylum Actinomycetota; class Actinomycetes; order Mycobacteriales; family Pseudonocardiaceae. Next base: position 7,106 of record DATAWX010000044.1, read on the forward strand.
GACGCAGCTCGGCTTCGGCCGTACCTCCGCCACCGGCTCCGGGCAGCAGACGCCCCGCAACCTGATGGGATTCAAGGACGGCACCCGCAACATCCGAAGCGACGACTCGGCGACCCTGGCCAAGTCCGTGTGGGTCGGCGCTGAGGCGGGGCAGGAATGGATGCGCGGCGGGAGCTACCTGGTGGCGCGCAGAATCCGGATGTTCGTCGAGACCTGGGACCGCGACGTGCTCAGCGATCAGGAGGCGGTGTTCGGCCGCGCGAAGTACAGCGGCGCCCCGCTCACCGGCAAAGCCGAGTTCGACCCTCCCAACTTCGTCGCCCGCACCGCGGACGGCGAGCTGGCTATCCCGCAGAACTCGCACATCCGGCTCGCGGCGTTCGAGGCCAACGATGGCGTGCGGATCCTGCGCCGTGGGTACTCCTTCACCGATGGCATCGACGCGCGGACTGGCACGCTGGACGCTGGGTTGTTCTTTATCAGCTTCCAGAAGGATCCTGGGCAGTTCGTCGCGCTGCAGCGCAAACTGGGGCAACATGATGCCCTCAACGAGTACGTCCGCCATGTCGGCTCCGCGTTGTTCGCCTGCCCGCAGGGCGTCGCGGATGCGTCCGGTTATTGGGGACGTGCGCTGTTTGAGGGCTGACGGGCCCGCTGCTGACTACTCACAACCCGCACCCAGGCCACTCTCAGGTTGCAGCGGTCTACTCGATGGGGAAGAACCGTCCCGAGGTCCCGGAGAGGAGGGGCCGTGAGCGAGGTCGACCGGCCGAGTGGCTACTGGCCCCCGCAAGTTCCCCCGCCACCGAAAAGGCACCCATTGCGCCTGGTGGTTGTTCTGCTCGTGGCCGCGATGCTATCCACGGTGGCGCTCAGCGTGGGTCGCGCCGCCTGGCAGGCAGCTTCCACCTCGCCGCTGGTGTCGTCACTGCGGGTACCGTCAGCAATCTCAGCCCCGTGGGCGCCGCCGCCGGCCTTGCCGCAGGTAAGCCCGTCCGCCGATGGGTCGAGCGGGTCGGCGGACCTCTCGGCCCTGCTGGCCAGCGTCGCGCCGGGGCTGGTGGACATCAATACCCGGATGGGCTATCAGAACGGCGAAGGCGCCGGTACCGGAATCGTGCTCAGCCCGTCCGGCGAGGTGCTGACCAACAACCACGTGATCAACGGTGCCACCAGTATCAATGTGACCGACATCGGCAACCGCCAGACCTACCCGGCGACGGTGGTGGGTTATGACCGCAAGCACGATGTCGCTGTACTACAGATGCACGGTGCCTCCGGTTTGCCGACCGCCTCGATCGGGGACTCCGGCGCGGTCGCAGTCGGGGACGAGATCGCGGCGATCGGCAATGCCGGTGGAGTCGGCGGCACCCCGAGCATCGCGGGGGGCACGGTGTCCGCCCTCGATCAGTCGGTTACCGTCAGCGACGACACAACCGGAAGCAGTGAGCAGCTCGACGGGCTGATCCAGGTCGCGGCAGAGGTGGCGCCCGGCGACTCAGGGGGCCCGTTGGTGAACACCGCTGGACAGGTCGTCGGTGTCGATACCGCGGGTTCTACCGGGTCCCGGTTGCAATCTTCGGGTAGCGAGGGAATGGCGATCCCGATCAACGACGCGATCGCGATCAGCCAGCAGATCGATGACGGTACCGGTTCGGTGAACGTCCACATCGGACCGACCGGCATTCTCGGAATCATGATCCAGGATCCGACTGCCCAGGCAGGCCACGGCCGGTTCAGGAGCCAGTACGGCGCTACGGGTCCTGGCGTCGTCGTCGCGGGGGTCACTTCTGGCTCGCCGAGTGAACAATCCGGGCTGGCAGCCGGGGACGTCATCGTGTCGTTGGACGGCGCGGCGGTCGATTCGCCCACGACGCTCACCAGCCTGCTGACGGGACATCATCCCGGAGACGTGGTACGCGTGGCGTGGCAGGACCAGTCGGGTCAGCAGCGCAACGCCGGGGTGCGGCTGGCAGCGGGCCCACCAAGCTGACCGGCTGATCCGGGTCGGACGTGACTGTTCACCTAACGGCACCTCAACGGACGGCGAACGAACGAGCTGCACTCGCCGGTTGCCTCACTGCTGCACACTGGGGTCTGCAGTACCGTCAAGATCGGAGGTGACCCGGGTGTCCTCCCCACCGAATCTGCTCACGTCTCGCTTCGGGGACGGCCTGGCGGCCGGCCCCGACCTAGCGGCGGCGGCTGAAGACGCCGTCACGCAGGCGCTGGCCCCGCTGCACGGGCAGTGCCCTGACTTGGTGTGCGTGTTCGTCTGCGGTGACGATCCGGCCATGGTCGAGCTGGCGGGCACCCGCGCCATGGCGGTGGCCGGGGCCCGCACGACTCTGGGTACTAGCGCTGGGGGCGTGATCGGCGCCGGTCGGGGAGTGGAGGGCATACCCGCGGTGAGCGCGTTCGCGGCCTGCCTGCCCGGGGTCAGGTGCACTCCGCTGCATCTCGAGCTGGTGCGCACCCTTGACGGCGCCGCAGTCACCGGAATGCCAGACCGGCACGACGACGACGCTGTCGCGGTGCTCCTCGCCGACCCCTTCACCTTCCCCGTCGCGGATTTCGTGCAGCGCTCCCACGACGACCTCAGCGGGCTGCCACTGATCGGCGGTGTCGCCAGTGGTCCGCGCGGTGGCGAATCGGCGCGCCTCTTCCTCGACGGGCGCAGCGTGCCGGCCGGCGCGGTAGGAGTGGTACTCGGCGGTCCCCTCGCGGCCCGCATGGTGGTCAGTCAGGGTTGTCGCCCCTTCGGCCCCCCAATGATCGTCACCAAGGCCGAGGGCAACGTGCTGCTGGAACTGGCCGGCATGCCGGCTCTGGCCAAGCTCGAGCAGATCGTCGGCGGACTCCCAGCCGACGATCGGCCGGCCGCCGTGCGTGGCCTGCAAATCGGCCTCGCGATGGATGAATACGCCGAGCAGCACGAGCGAGGTGATTTCCTCATCCGCCCGGTCATAGGTGCCGACCCCCGGCAGGGAGCGATCGCCATCGGAGACGTAGTGGACGTGGGTCGGACCGTCCGATTCCAGGTGCGTGACGCGTCCGCCGCCGACGAGGACCTCACCGAGCTGTTCGCCCGATTCCGCGCGGAAGCCGGTCCGGTGGGCGGTGCGCTCTTGTTTTCCTGCAACGGCCGTGGCCGCACGATGTTTCCCAGCGCTGATCACGACGTGCTGGCGGTGCGCGCCGGCCTGGATACCACCGGTGTGGCTGGGTTCTTCGCCGCCGGGGAGATCGGCCCCGTCGCGGGCCGCAACTACCTGCACGGGTTCACCGCGTCAATCCTGGTGTTCGGCGCCTAGCGGCCCCGGTTAGCCGATGTTGCACCGGCCGCAACGGGCCAACCGGCCGGCCCGGTGGCCCGGCATTCGGCTCGGGCGATGACGCTGATGTCGGCCTGGTCGGTGAACAGACCGTCGAGGCCGGTGTGCAGATAGGTGATCTGTTCGTCGATCGCTCGCCCGTAGTCCGTCGGTGCGGCTGACGTCTGGTAGTCGACCGGCAGGAAGTAGTTCTCGGCGCGGAACGTGTAGGGATGCACGACCAGGCCCGCGTCATGCGCATCGGCCACCAGCGTGGTGGGGCGGCCCAGCGTGCCGTCGGCCCTGCGGGGGATGACCTGTAGCTTGTCCGGCCCGATGCCCTGGGCATAGCGCGCGACACCCAGCAGGCCCGCCGGCGAGGACAAGTCGGCGTAGGTCGGTCCGGAGCCAGTTGCCACGGTGTCGAACGGCGCGCCGGAGGCCGCCAGCAGCTGGACCGACCTCGTTCGCAGGCCGGCCTCGCGCAGCTGCTTGAGGTTGGTCACCTCGAAGGACTGCACGAATACCGGGGCGTCCGGCTGGTTGAGACGATATCGCCACAGGATCTCCAACAACCGAGGTTCCAACGCCAGGCCGGCGTTGCGAAAGAACGTGGGGTGCTTGGTCTCCGGGTAGACCCCCAACCTCCGATTCAACTCCCTGGACAGTTGCGCCCGGAGGTCCAGCAACTCCTGGAACGTGGGAATCTCGTACCGCCCGTTGAACAGGGTGTCGTGCTGGCGGATCTGCGGCAACCGTTCTACCGCGCGCAGCGTCTTGAGCTCGGCGAGGGTGAAATCCTCGGTGAACCAGCCCGTGACGGCGACGCCGTCGAGCATCTTGGTTATTTTGCGCGAGGCGAACTCGGGGTGATCGGCGACGTCGGTCGTGCCGCCGATCTCGGGCTCGTGCCGGCAGACCAGCACACCATCGCTGGTCACCACCAGGTCGGGCTCCATGAAGTCCGCGCCCAATCGAGCAGCGAGCTCGTAGGACGCCAGTGTGTGTTCCGGCCGGTAGCCGGCGGCGCCACGATGGCCGATGACGATCGAGGCCCGTCGATGATGGTGTCGCGGCGGGTCGGTCAGCCCTCGCCGGGTGAGCATCGTATCCCCTCGTCAACCGGTGCGGTCACCTGTTGTCATCGCATCAGCACGAGATGAAGTCGAGGCTGCCTGCTCCCTTACGCTGGGTGTCGGGTACGCGAACTGCCGACGTCAGCTGGTGACGTCCTTGCTGGCGAACCGCCACCACGCCGCCAGCCCGAACACCGTGGCGTAGGCCAGACCGGAGAACGCTCCGCTGGCCAGGTGCGTCCAGTCGATCGGGGACGCCAGCAGATCAGCCCACGCCGAGTTGAACCGGGTGGGCAGGTAGTCCCGCAGGTCGCCGAGCGCGTTGATGGTCTCCAGGATCTGGGACAGGATCGACACCATCACCGCACCTCCGACGGCTCCGAGCGGCGCGTCGGTGCTCACGGAGAGAAGCAGTGCCAGCCCGGCGACCCAGGCCAGCTGCAGCACCAGGTAGGCGGGAACCAGCGCCAGCCGGCTCGCGGCGGGCAGGAAGCCCAGCGACTGGCCGGTGGGGGAGATCAGGTCGCCGGCCCCGTAGGCGACCACCCCGACGGCGATCGCCACCACCGGGAGCAACACCAGGGCAAACACCGACAGCAGCGCGGCCACCACCGCCTTCTGCCGCAGCATGCGCCCGCGGGGCACCGGAGCGGCCAGCAGGTAACGCAGGCTCGACCAGGACGCCTCGCTGGCCACCGTGTCGCCGAAGAACAGCGCCACCACCACAACCAGCAGGAAGCTCACCGTCGAGAACATGGCGAACACCACAAAATTCAACCCGCTGGCGGTAGCGAGGTCGACCAGTGTGGCTCCGCCGCGGTTGCGGTCGTCTCGCCCGACCTTGAACGCGAGCCAGAGCAGGACGGGCAGCACCGCGAGGAATCCCAAGGTGAGCACCGTGCGCCTGCGCCGCAACTGGCGCACCAGCTCCACCCGCAGCGGCAACGTTGCGGTGGCCCGGTAGCCGGGCGCCGCCCCGTGACTGGTCATTCGATGGTCTCCTGTCCCACCAGCTGCAGGAATGCCTCCTCCAGCTGGTGGCGCGCGTCCACCCGGTCGCGCCCGATGCCGGCCGCGGCGACGACCTCAGCGACGGTGCCGGCGGCTACCAACCGACCCTGGTGCATCACCACCACGTGGCTACACGTCTGCTCCACCTCGGCGAGCAGGTGGCTGGAGACGAGCACCGTCGCGCCGCGCGCGGCGTAGTCGCGCAGCACCTCGCGCATGGCGTGGATCTGCGGCGGGTCTAGGCCGTTCGTCGGCTCGTCAAGAACCAGCAGGTCCGGTCTGCCGAGCATGGCCTGGGCGATCGCCAGGCGTTGCCGCATCCCCTGGCTGTAGGTGGCCACCCGCCGATGCACCGCATGGCCCAACCCGGCGATCTCCAGTGCCTCGTCGATGCCGGCATCACCAGTGGGCCGACCGGTGGCCGCCCAGTACAGCCGAAGGTTGGCCGCCCCGGTCAGATGCGGCAGGAATCCCGGACCCTCGACGAACGACCCGATCCGGGACAGCACCGGGGAACCGGGGCTCACCCGGTGCCCGAACGCCCGAAGCTCCCCACCGGTCGGCCGGACGAGCCCCATCAGCATCCGCAGCACGGTCGTCTTGCCCGCCCCGTTGGGCCCCAGCAGGCCCAGCACCTGCCCGTGTTCGACGCGGAAGGACAGGTCGTCGACGGCGGTGATGCCGCCTGGATAACGCTTGGTCAGGCCCGACACCACGAGCGGCACACCGGCCAGCTCAGGATCGGTGTCCTCAGCGTGGCGCCGGCGCAGCGCCGCGACCACCCCGAGCGCCACCACCAGCGCCGTCAGGACGCCCAATCCGGCGAGCTGGACGACTGGAAGCGCCGCCGCTGCCTGCTCGCCGGGCACCACCGGCACGGCCAGGCGACCGTCCGGGGCCAGCGACACCGTGTACCCGCCCGGCTGAGGGGGCAGCGCGTAGCCGCGGTCGGTCGTGGCCACGGCTACCTCCAGCCGGTGTCCGGCCTGGACCGGCCGCACCACCCCGGCCAGCGTCACGGTGAACTCGGTCGGGGCACCGTCGCTGGCCAGCGGACCGATCCGGACCGGAGCCACGGCTCCCCCGGGTAGCGTGCGGCGCCCGTCCGGTCCGACGTCATAGAGCTTGACGAACAGCACCGCCCCCTGCGTCGGCGGTGGTGTGATCGGGGTGGGTGCGGCCGCCACCCGCAACCGGATCCGCGACGCTCCAGTGACCTCCAACGGATCCGGCAGCGGATCGGTGATGAACATCGCGGTCTGCCCGGGCAGGTCCATCGCCAGCCCGTCAAGGTTCGCGGCGCCGGCGGGTAGTGCAGCACTGAGGCCCGGCAGGCTGCTCAGCGCGGCCGGGCTGCCACCGGGCGGACGAACCACCGGCTGCGGCCCGCCGTGCAGTGCCAACTCCCGCTGCTGCACTGGGACTCCGTCGAGGCCGGGATAGACCGGGGCGTGAACGGTGCGCTGGGCGCCACCAGCTCGGGTGCCAAAGAGTCCCGGCACTTGGTAGTCGAACCCCGTCCCTGGGTCCTTACCGATCCGGCGCAGGTGGTAGTCGAACCAGGCGCCGACCTGCTCCTGCAGCGCCGCGTCGGGCTGCCCTCCATCGTGACCACCCGCGTACCAGATCACCTTCAACGGGGCACCTGTCGCGGCGACCTGACGGGCGGTGGCGTCGGCCTGGTCCAACCCGAACAGCGTGTCGTGCTCGCCCTGAATGAGCAGCGTCGGCGCGGTGATGTGTCCGGCTACAGTGTCGGGCGACGAGCGGTGAAGCAGCGCCATGATCTGCGGAGTGGGGTCGCCGGTGGTAGCGGCCTGCACGTAGGCCGCACACACCTCCGGGCGAAACCGCCCGCACAATCCCCCCGGACCGGCGGGGCCGGCGCCGAAGAAGTACCCCGCCCAATCCCGCTTGAATACTCCGTCCGGGGCGAACGCGCCGGCTGCCGGAGTCGCCGGGGGAAGGGGCGTTGGGCTCGCGGCGTTCGGGAACAGCGCCTGCGAAAGGTCGTTCCAGGTGATCTCCGGCGCGAGCGCGTCCACCCGCCGGTCGGTTCCGGCTAGTAGCAGGGCCAGCGCGCCGCCGTAAGACGCGCCGGTGACACCGACCCGCGGATCGTTCGGCCCGTCGCGCACCACGTCCGGTTGCTTGGCCAACCAGTCCACCAGCGCCCGGGCGTCGGCCACCTCATAATCGGGGGAGTCGAGGCCGATCTGTCCGGTGCTCGCGCCGAATCCGCGCGCGCTCCAGGCGAGCACGACGAATCCACGGCGGGCCAGCGCGGTCGCCTCGGTGCTGACCGAGTTCTTGCTGCCACCGAAGCCGTGGGCCACCAGCACGGCCGGCGCGGGAGTGACCGCCGGCCGGTACACCGTGGCATCCAGGTGCACCCGACCGGCGCTACCTGGTCCCTCCGGTACATCGATGGTGAGGTTTTCGGTGGCGACCGGCGACGGATCAGACGCCGCTGCTCGGATCGCCAGCATCACCCCGGCGCCGGCGATCACGGTGGTGATAACCAGCACGACGAGCAGTCGCCGGCGGGCCGTTCGGGACACTCCACCGACGGTACAGACCGGTTCCGGACGTCTCAGCGGATTCTCAGCACCCCATCGGTGACCAACGTCATCACTACGGCCGCTACCCGGGGTGGTGCCGGTGCGGGCGATAGGAGACACTTGGCCGTACGTGGAGGGGAGTATTCCTTCGCGGCGGCATCGTCAACACGGTTTCCCGCAGTGCTGCGGGCGCCCGGTGCCGTCGACCGGTTCGCCGGTGGAAGAGACCTCCGGGTGTCCGACGCATGCCGTCTGCCCGGAGGTTCAGTCATGGACGTGCCTACGTGGGTATGGCTGGCTACCGTGGGCGCTATCGGTGTCCTGTTCGCCCTCGACCTGGTCATCGTCGACCGTAAGCCGCACGAGGTAGGCATCGCGGAGGCGGCCCGGTGGGTGGTGTTCTACCTCGTCTGCGCGGCGGTCTTCGGGCTGGGCGTCTGGCTGTTCGCCGGCGGCACTTTCGCTGGCGAATACTTCGCTGGATACCTCACAGAGTACTCGCTGTCGGTGGACAATCTGTTCATCTTCGTGATCATCATGAGTTTCTTCAAGGTACCGGCCATCCAGCAGCACCGGGTGCTGCTGATCGGCATCATGCTCGCGTTGGCCATGCGGGGACTGTTCATCGCGGCTGGTGCGGCAGCGATCTCACATTTCAGTTGGGTGTTCTATCTCTTCGCTGCGCTGCTGATCTACCTGGGTTGGCGCCAGATCAGCCACCGCAACCAGGGGGTGGAATTCGGGGAGAACATCGTGTTGCGTGCGCTGCGCAAGCGAGTCCCGCTGACCGATGAATACGATGGGTCGCGGCTCACGGTCAAACGGGACGGCAAGCGGTCGTTCACCCCGATGATCGTAGTGATGATCGCGATCGGTTCCGTCGACCTGCTCTTCGCTCTGGACTCCATTCCAGCGATCTTCGGGCTCACCCAGGAAGCGTTCCTCGTCTTCACCGCGAACGCCTTTGCGTTGATGGGGCTTCGGCAGCTGTACTTCCTCATCGGTGGGCTGCTCACCAGGCTCGTCTACTTGCCGATCGGCCTCGGCGTGATTCTCGGGTTCATCGGAGTCAAGCTGGTCCTCGACGCGCTGCACGAAAACTCGTTGCCCTTCCTTAACAGCGGCCAACCGCTGGACTCGGTCCCGGCGGTGGGCATCGGGCTCTCGTTGGCTGTGATCGTCGGCGTACTGCTGGCGACGACTGCAGCCAGCGTGTGCAAGACGCGAGGGCATTATCTTGGCGCTCAGCTGGCCCGCTCAGAACCAGTGAAGTCGCAATAGCAGGGCTGGTCCCCGCAGAGTCAGAACGGCGGGGGTTCATTGGGATCGGGTGCTGGGTCGCGGCGGGGATGGGTCCGTAGCCCGCGAGTTCGCCGGGCAGGTCGTCGGCGCCGAGCAGCGCGGTGTAGGGGATGGTGACCCGGACGTCGACTCCGCCACCGCGCCGGCAGCGCCCGCAATCACATCGGCAGCCGGTTCCCCGGGGGCGGCCGCACGCTGGACGTGGTCACCACCGCTGGTGGAGCCGCGGTCCCCGATGGTGCTAGCGGTGCTGTGGGCACCGAGTGGCTCCTCGGTGGCGCATTCGTGGGTGGCGTTGGTGTGCTGGCTCCCAGTGGCTTAGGCAATCCCGGCGCGCCGCAGGCAGCCGCGAGCTGGGCTTTGGGCTGCCTGCGGCCCGGTAAGTGGGGCAGGGGGCACCCGAGGCCGGTGCTGAGCAACCGCACTGCTGGACCCCGTTTACCTGAGCTGACGATCACGCCGCGAGATGGCGTGTGAATCACTGTCGACACCCGTGATTCCTTCACATGGAGAGCCTGACGAACGCCACTTGCCGCACCTAGGGCATCGGTACAACTATTGCTGCATAGCGATGATCGGTCGGCGAGGGGGACACAGTGGACAACGGTTACGAGGTGTACTGCATCGCGGATCCGTTGTTTTACGATTCGATGTCCGGGACCAACCGGGTTCAGTCTTTCGATGCGGTGACACGTCCGGTACCCGATGGCTGGGAGCGGCGGCTTCTCGAAAATTGGGTGGTCATGAACCCAATGGGCGCTTCAGTGCCCCAACAGGGCTGGAAGGTCCACGCGTCGGCCTGCCTCGATAATGCGGAACGCATCCTGGAAACCGTGTGGTCCTACTGTGTCCCGCGCCGGATCACGTTCAAGTTCCTGGCGTCCCGAAGCGCCGTCCACCTGCAGAACGCGAAGTATGCGCCTCGGGGGTCCAGTGGCAAGTTCGTCACGATCTACCCGGCTGACATCGATGCGCTCGGCACAATCCTGCACGACTTGGGCGAATTACTGACCGGCGAACCAGGCCCGTACATTCTCAGCGACCTGCGCTGGAACGAAGGTCCGCTCTATGTGCGCTACGGGGGTTTCGCGCTGCGGCACTGCCTGTCGGCGCGCGGCGACCGGGTCCCGGCCATCGAGGACCCCGACGGAGCGCTGGTGCCGGATCGCAGGGATGCGGTGTTCCGCACTCCTCCTTGGGTGACCTTGCCGGACCTGCTTGTTCCTCAACTTGCGGCGCGAAACGCCACCACCGTCGCGAAGCTGCCGTATCGCGTCGAGCAGGTGCTGCACTTCTCCAACGGCGGGGGGCTCTACGAGGCGACGGACCAGCGCACCGGAGTGCGGGTAGTCCTCAAGGAGGCCCGACCTCATGCCGGCCTGGCTGCCGACGGCGCCGACGCGGTCGAGCGACTGCAGCGCGAACGGGAAACGCTCGAACGCCTGGCCGGAATCGACGGTGTGCCTGCTGTCCACGATCACTTCGCGCTGGGCGAGCACCACTTCCTGGCGCTGGAGTTCATCGAGGGAACGCCGCTGAACAAGGCTTTCGCGCAACGCTGGCCGATGAACGACCCTGCCGCCGGCCCAGCCGAGTTCGCCGCCTACACCGAATGGGCGTTAGCGATGTGCGCCCAAGTGGAAGAGATCATCACGGCCATTCATGCGCGGGGGATCATCCACGGCGATCTGCACCTGTTCAACGTCATCGTCCGGGACGACGGTCGGGCCACGCTGATTGACTACGAGGTCGCGACGAGAATCGATGAGGCACGCCGTCCCACCTTGGGCAGCCCGGCATTCGCCGCCCCAAGGGATCGGACCGGGTTCGATATCGACCGGTACTCCTTAGCCTGCCTGCGACTGGCCCTGTTCCTGCCCTTGACCACGGTCATCCGCCTCGACGCTGGAAAGCCGGAAGACTTCGCCGAGGTCATCGCCGAATATTTCCCGGTGCCGGCTGATTTCCTCGCCGAGGCGGTGCGGACGATCACCGGAACCAGCGGGATCGACGGGGATACGCGCCGAGGGCGCGCCCGAGCACTGCCATCGTTACCTGACGGGATAAGCGGCTGGACAGCCGCCCGGGACTCGATCGTCGCGGGAATCCTGGCCAGTGCTACTCCGAAGCGCACCGACCGGCTGTTTCCTGGCGACATCGCCCAGTTCAGCACCGGTGGTCTGAACATCGCCCACGGCGCCGCCGGTGTGCTCTACGCGCTCGCAGTCACCCGGGCCACGCCTTACCCCGCGGGGGAGCACTGGCTACTCGAACGCGCTGCCGCTGCGCCCCGTGGAACCCGGCTAGGGTTCTACGACGGGCTGCATGGCGTGGCCTACGTGTTGGCGGAGCTGGGGTACCGGCAAGCGGCCCTCGACCTGATCGAGTTCTGCCTCACCGAGCACAGCGACCAGCTCGGCTCAGATCTGTCTGGCGGCTTGGCCGGCATCGCGCTCAACCTGGCCCACTTCGCGGGCATGGCCGGCGAACCCACGCTGTTCGACCACGCGCTGCGGGCCGCCGACATCGTCGCCGATCGGCTGGGCACCGTCGAGGGCGTCGGCACGATCAGCGGCGGAGACCATCCTTACGCCGGGATGATGCAAGGCTCGTCGGGGCCGGCGCTGATGTTCCTGCGGCTCTACGAGCACACCGGTGACCGCGGATTCCTCGAACTGTCCGCGACCGCGCTACGCCAGGACTTGCGCCGCTGCCTGCGGCGTGACGACGGCTCGATGCGGGTCAACGAGGGTTGGCGGTCGATGCCGTACCTCGACCGGGGCAGTGCGGGCATCGGCATGGTGCTCGACGAGTACCTCACGCACCGGGTAGATGACGAGTTCGCCAACGCCGCGTCGGCCATTCGCCAGGCTGCACTGTCCCCGTTCTACATCCAACCGGGTCTCTTCAGTGGCCGGGCCGGAATGATTCTCTACCTCAGCCGGCCATACCCACCTGGGCATGCGGTCTGGAACCAGGAGGTAGCCGCCCAGATCCGGCGCCTCGGCTGGCACCGCGTTGACTACCAGGGCCATCTCGCCTTCCCTGGGGAACAGCTGCTCCGGCTGTCGATGGATTTGGCGAGCGGCGCCGCAGGCGTCCTGCTCGCACTGGGTGCGGCTGTGCACGAGCACCCCGTTGGTCTCCCGTTCCTCTGCGAACCACGGCAGTTCCCGCCGCACGATGCCCCCGTGCCGGCGGTGCTGACCGGGAGGAACGGTTTGGTATCCGCGTCGACCTACGGAGGGAGGTGAAAAAAATGGTGCTTCTCGACCTGCAGGCCCTGGAGGTGCTGAACGGCTGCGGCGATGACCACGAGCACGGTCACGGTCACGGCCACGACCACGGGAGTGACATCAGCCTGCTGCTCTGCGGCTGATATTTCATTGACGAGTGGTCCGGGGCGGCCGGCGTTGCCCCGGACCACTTAATGATTTGTCGAACACCAATGACTTACCAGACCATCACGACAATGCGGAGGTCGCGTGAACAGCGATCCGGCAGGAGCGTCGGCGGATCCGCACAATTCGATGTGGAAACAAGCTGACCGCTTGCTGCTCACGACGGGTCGCCAAGGTGGGTGGTGGATCTGGGTCCTGACGCTGGTCACGCTGCTCGGCGCGGGCGCGCAAATACTGCTGCCCACCGCGCTCGGTCGCGCTCTGGACGCGCTGTCCAGCGGTGGCCACATTACCTGGCCCCTACTGGCCTGCGCGGCGCTGATCGCCAGCATGGTGGCCGGGACGGCAATCGGTGACATCGCGACTGGGCAGAGCAACGCCCAGTGCACGGCCTGGCTGCGGATGACGCTGGTCCGGCATCTCGTCGGGATCGGCCCGGCGGCTTCCCGCCGCTTTGAAACCGGTGACCTGGTCACCCGGGTCACCCGCAACGCCAACGAGGCGGGCCAGGTCGGGATGACCGCGGTCATGGTCGGTGTTGGTCTGCTACCGCCAGTCGGCAGCATCGTCGCCTTGACGCTGATCGATCCCTGGGTTGGGCTCACCGCCCTGGTCGGTCTGCTGGCGATGGCCGGCCTGCTACGGGTGTTCGTTCGGGACAACACCGAGACCATCAGGGGCTACCTGCACAGCCAAGGACTGATCGCGGCGCGCCTGCTCGATGCGTTGTCCGGGGCCCGCACGATCGCCGCCGCCGGTACCATTGAGCGCGAGCGACGACGGATCCTCCAGCCGTTGCCCGGGCTGCGCGAACACGGCATGGGCATGTGGCGCAACCAGGTACGGATAACCGGCCGGGCCGCCGTGATCGGTCCGCTGCTGCAGCTGTCCGTCGTCGGGGTCGCCGGGTTCGGGGTCGTCGCGGGCCGGCTGAGCGTCGGCGAGCTTTACGCAGCGAGCCGGTATGCGGTGATGGCCGCCGGCATCGGCTCGGCGGTGGGATTTCTCAACAAGCTGTCCCGCGCCCGGGCCGGTGGCCGGCGCGCGGCTGAGGTGCTTACCGAGCCGGTCACCCGATACGGCAACGCGAAGCTGCCTGACTCGCCCGGTAAGGGCGGCCGGATCGAGTTCCGGGGAGTGCGGGTGTCGGCCGGCGGGGAGACGGTTATCGACGGGCTCGACCTCGTCGTCCCTGCGGGTGCCACCGTGTCTGTGGTCGGCCGGTCCGGGGGCGGCAAGTCGCTGCTTGCGGCGCTGGCCGGTCGCCTTGCCGATCCGGAGCGGGGGCAGGTGCTGCTCGATGGGGTGCCGCTGCCCGACCTTTCCCGCGACGAGCTACGCGGCGCGGTGGGCTTTGCTTTCGAGCGCCCTGCGCTGGTGGGGGACACGATCGAAGACGTCATCGACTTCGGACCTGGCAGCCGCACCGCGGCGAGGGTCCGAGAGGCCGCCGCCACCGCTCGCGCGGATACCTTCATCGAGAGGTTGCCGCAGGGATACCGGACCGAGTTGGCCGCGGCCCCGCTGTCCGGTGGTGAGATGCAGCGACTCGGCCTTGCCAGAGCCTTCGCGCACCCCTACCGAGTGCTCATCCTCGATGATGCGACATCCAGCCTGGACACCGTGACTGAGCGGCAGGTCGGCGCCGTGCTGGCCGGTGGGAACCGGGATCAAACCAGGCTGATCATCGCGCACCGGGCGGCCACCGCTGCCCGAACGGATCTGGTTGCCTGGCTCGACCGCGGCACCCTGCGCAGCCTGCTCCCCCACAGCGAGCAGTGGCACGACCCGGACTACCGCGCCCTGTTCGGCGCCGAGGCAGTGCCCGCTGAACCACTCGGAGTGCCGGCATGACCTCCACCACGAAGCCGGCACAGACGAAGTCAGTTTCCGGGGTGCTGTTCGCCGCCCTACGCCGGCACCCACGAGCGCTGGTGCGGTTGGCGGTGTGGTCGCTGCTGGAGGTGCTTCCACTGCTGCTGTCCGGCTATGGCGTGGCGCACGCGTTGGATGACGGATTTCTTACCGGCCGGCCCGCCACCGGGGCGGCGTGGCTCGGTGTTCTGGCTGTGGCGGTGTTCGCCGGGGCCCTGGCCATCCGCCACGTGTACCGGATTCTCGCTGAGATCGTCGAGCCGTTCCGCGATGACTTGGTTGACAACGTGGTGGGCGGTGCGCTTGCGCGATCTACAGTGCTGGGCGGGCGGCCGGACTCGGGTGCGGTGGCCCGGCTGACCCATCAGGTCGAGGTGGTGCGGGACAATTTCGCCGGCTTGCTGCTGCTCACCAGTGGCTTCGTGGTGAGCACCGTCAGCGCAGTGATCGGGATGGCCACCCTGACCGGGACCGTCGGGCTTCTGGTGCTGCCGCCGCTGCTGGTTGGTCTGACGGTTTTCCTGGTTTCCCTACGCTCGATGATGGCCCGGCAGCGCGTTCTTGTGCTCACCGACGAAGCGGTCGCCGAGTCCTCGAGCACTGTGGCGCATAGCCTGCGCGACGTGGTCGCCTGCGGTGCCGAGGACCGAGCCTGTGCGCAGGTGCAACGCCACGTTGACGCACACGCGGATGCGGAACGGACGCTGGCCCGGATGACGGCGATCCGCACGCTGTCGGTGGCGGTCGGTGGCTGGTTGCCAGTGGTGGGCCTGCTGGTCGCGGCCCCGTGGCTGCTCGCGACCGGCTCGACGATGGGCACCATCGCCGGTGCCCTGGTCTACCTGACCCAGGGGCTGCTGCCCGCGCTGAGGTCGCTAGTCGACGGGCTGGGCGGAGGTGGTCTGAAGCTGGTGGTCACCCTGGACCGGCTCATCGAAGCGGGCGATCGCCCGCTGCCCACGTCGACGGTGCAGCCGCGTGCACCCCAGGGGCATGACTTGCGGCTGGATGGTGTCACCTTCTCCTACGGCCGCCATGCCGAGCCGGTGGTGGACCAGCTAAACCTGCTCATCCCGCAGGGCCAGCATCTGGCCATGGTCGGTCCCAGCGGTGCGGGGAAGTCCACCCTGGCGGGGCTGCTCGCCGCGACGCACATCCCCGACCGTGGCAAGGTTCGCCTGGGCGGGGTGCCGGTCGAGGATCTTGACTCGCAAACCCTGGCCAGCCACCGGGTAATGATCCCGCAGGAGGCATACGTCTTCGCCGGGACCATCGGCGAAAACCTGCGTTACCTGAATCCAGCCGCCACCGGCACCGAGCTCGATATCGTGGTCGACGCGCTGGGCCTGCGCTCGGTTGTAGGGCGCCTCGGCGGATATGACGCTGTGGTCGATCCCGGAAAGCTTTCAGCCGGCGAACGCCAACTCATCGCCGTGGCGAGGGCGCATCTGACTCCGGCGCCGGTGCTCATCCTGGACGAGGCGACCTGCCACCTTGACCCGGTCGCGGAGGAGCGGGTAGAGCGAGTTTTGGCGGCCCGCGGTGGCACTCTCATTGTCGTCGCGCACCGGATAAGCTCCGCGCTCCGGGCGCACCGAATCGTACTGATGGACGGTGCCAACATGACGGTGGGCACCCACGGGGAACTGCTCGCGAATGCACCGCTGTACCGCGACCTGGTCGGGCTTTGGGACATGGGCCAGCAACCGATGGTCAGGGACACACTGGCCGTCGGGAACCCTTTGGTCGGGGGAACGACGGGCCGGAGCGCCCTCTAGTGGCTGCTGGCCCGCCGTTCCCACTACTGTCAGATCCAACCCGCCTCGGCGGCGATGCGAATCGCATCGATCCGGGTGCGTGCCTCCAGCTTGGTCATAACACGCGAAAGGTAGTTGCACACCGTCCCGCGGCTGAGAAAGAGCCGTTGGGCGATCTCGGTCGGCGACGCGCCTCCCGAGGCGAGGTCGAGCACCGTGAGTTCCCGAGGGGTCAGAGGGCTACCCGCCACACCGATCGCGGCAACCGCGAGGGCGGGGTCGATCGCCCGCTTCCCCTTGGCCACCTGGCGGATTGTGGCCATCAGCCGTCGCGGTGGGGCGTCCTTGTCGACCGCACCGGCCACCGGCACATCCAGGGCCCGACGGACCAAGCCCGGCCGGTGCGCGGCGGCAAGCACGATCACCCGGCATCCTGGGAGCCGTTCGTGCAGCGCCTGCGCCGTCGCGAGCACGTCCGACCCACCCTGGTCGAGGTCCAACACAGCGATATCGGGTTGGTGCCGGATCGCGGCCGGGACCACGCGGTCGCCCGCGGCCATTCCGGCTACCACCTCGATGTCGTCTTCGCTCGACAGCACAGCGGCAAGTGCACCGCGTAACAGACTCATGTCGATAACCAGCAATACCCGGATCGGTTTCGTATCCGCACTCGGTTTCTGCGCTGAAGGGTGGACCATCGCGGGAGACTCGTTCATACCGGTGTACTCATCACCCGCAGCAACGAGGCTAGCCGCGAGATTTCGCGGTGGTTGGTGTCGTGAGATCATGAGACGCGAGCGAGATCGGCTCGATCGCCAGACGTGCGTGGTCGCCAATGTGCTGCCATTGGGCTGTCCCCTCCCCAGGTGTCAGGGAAAGATGTGTGATCCACATCCCATCCCTAGACGGTCGAACGCGCCCTGCTGCCCCCTACGGGTGGCCCCGAAGGACCACACCGGTGGGAACCCCGAAGGGTCCCCGTACAGCTTGTCATCGTGACTATGCCCCGTTGTGTTACATCGAGTACGTTCTGTCACCATCGTCACTCTGTGTTCATATTCCATCTGATCGCGGCTGATCGTAGGGTCGCGGGTTGTGGACCCAGCGCAGGATCTGCTCGCTGCCGACCGGGCACACGTGTGGCACCCCTACGGGCCGATGCCGGGCCGGATCGCCCCACTTTTGGTCCGCTCGGCTGCTGGGGTTCGACTACAGCTGGCCGATGGCTCAGCGCTCGTAGACGGGATGTCGTCGTGGTGGGCGGCCATCCACGGCTACGCGCACCCGGTACTCGATGCCGCGATGCGCGACCAGCTCCGCCGGATGAGCCACGTGATGTTCGGTGGCCTCACTCACGAGCCCGCGGTCCAGCTGGCCCGCCGGCTGGTGGCGATTACGCCGAAGCCGTTACAGCATGTGTTCTTCGCTGACTCGGGTTCGGTGTCGGTGGAGGTCGCGATCAAGATGTGCCTCCAGTACTGGCGCTCGTTGAGGCGTCCCGCCAAACGCCGGTTGCTCACCTGGCGCGGCGGATACCACGGGGACACCTTCGGTGCAATGAGCGTGTGCGATCCTGACGGTGGCATGCACTCGCTGTGGTCAGGAGTGCTGGCCCGCCAGGTGTTCGTGCCGCGACCGCCGATCGAGCTGGACCCGGCGTACGTACAACTGCTGGCCGATACCGTCGAGCAACACTCTGCCGAGTTGGCCGCGGTGATCGTCGAACCGGTGGTGCAGGGCGCTGGCGGCATGCGCTTTCACGACCCGCGCTATCTGCGCGTGCTGCGGGAGATCACGTCGGCCCACGACGTGCTACTGATCTTCGATGAGATAGCCACCGGGTTCGGTCGCACTGGAGAGCTCTTCGCCGCCGACCACGCCGGGGTCAGCCCGGACGTGATGTGCGTGGGAAAGGCGCTCACCGGCGGGTATCTCACGATGGCCGCCGCGTTGTGCACATCACGGGTCGCCGAGGGTATCTCCGGTGGCCAGGTCCCGGTGCTCGCCCACGGGCCGACGTTCATGGCCAATCCGCTGGCGGCAGCGGTGGCCTCGGCTTCCATCGACCTGCTGCTCGGGCAAGACTGGCGGGCCGAAGTGCGCCGGCTGGAGGCCGGGTTACGGGCGGGGTTGGCGCCTGCTGCGGAGCTGCCGGGGGTGGCTGACGTCCGGGTGCTGGGCGCGATCGGAGTGGTACAACTCAGCCACGACGTCGACCTCGCCGCCGCCACCGCCGCCGCGGTGGGGCAAGGCGTGTGGCTGCGTCCCTTCCGCGATCTCGTCTACACCATGCCGCCCTACGTCACCGGCGACGATGACCTTGCGCAGCTCACTCGCGGGGTGCTCGCCGCGGTCGCCGCGGGCTGACCTCGCTTGCGACCCCCTATGCACGCTCGTAGTCCGCTGCTCGCCGCGCACTACCGCGCGTGGACGGTGTTGCGACACGACGTCGCGGCGTCGCTGGTGGTGTTCCTCGTCGCGGTGCCGCTCTCGATCGGTATCGCGGTGGCGACCGGTGCTCCAGTGATGGCGGGGCTGATCGCGGCCGTCGTGGGCGGGATCGTGGCCGGGCTACTCGGCGGATCACCCCTGCAGGTCAGCGCCCCGCGGCTGGGCTCACCGTCTGCTACTCGGTGGGTCCGCACGAACCGACGCGGTCACGAATATCGTGGAACTGCCCGCCCAACTCGCCGATGTTCAAGATCACGTGGCGCTGGTGGGGCTGGCGGTGATTCCGTGCTGCTGATCTGGCCGAGACTGCCTCACCCGTTGCCGAGTATCCCGGCGCCGCTGGTGGCTGTTGTCGGCGTGACGGCGCTGGCCACGATCCTCGCGCTGGATGTCGAGCGGGTGACACCGCCCGGCTCGTTGCTGGCCTCGCTGAACCTGCCGGACGTACCGGGTGGCAGCTGGGGCGGTGTGCTCACCGGCGTGCTCACCGTGGCGGTGATCGCCAGCGTGGAGAGCCCGCTCTCAGCCGTGGCGGTGGACAAGATAGCCATGGCCAAGAGTGGGAAGACCAACTTCGACCGTGAGCTCGTTGGACAAGGCGCGGCGAACACCTTGTCCGGGCTGTTGGGCGCCCTGCCGGTGACCGGCGTGATCGTCCGTGGGGCCACCAATGTCGCCGCAGGAGCGCGAACCCGCGCGGCTTGCGATGGTCAACGTCGCCCTTCAGGTAGAGGCGCTGCGCACGCACCCCGCAGTGAGTGATGCCGTCGCCACCGGCCAAGTTCAGGTTGCGGGCTGGTTTCTGGACATCCGCACCGCCTGACTGCTGCTGCTCGACTCCGAAGCCGGGCATTTCGGGCCGATGCCCGATGACTACCTGCCGGGGGGTCTTGCAGGTGCCGGCATAGGCACCCAGGCATCGCCAGAGCAGTGATGTCGCCGACGTCCTCGGACGCGGTGAGCGATTGCCGTTGCGGCGCAGCCACGCGGACGTCCACGACCGGCGCGTCGTACGCTCGCTGCTCGTGACCGGTGTATCCGAGACGACTGCGGCCCTGGACTGGCTAGACCATGAAGCGGACGTGCGTCGGGGCACCGGGATGCGGCGGGTGCTGCGCCCGCGTCCGGCGCTTGAACCGGTGATCGACCTGGCCTCCAACGACTACCTGGGTCTGGCACGGGATCCCCGGGTCGTGCGGGGCGCGGTGGATGCGGCGCGCACCTGGGGCGTCGGGTCGACCGGATCGCGCCTGGTCACCGGTTCCACCGAGCTGCACGCGCAGCTGGAGGACGAGCTCGCCACGTTCTGCGGCGCACCGGCGGCACTGGTGTTTTCCTCGGGTTACACCGCAAACCTCGGCGCGGTGACAGCCCTGTCCGGCCCGGGCAGTCTCGTTGTGTCCGACGCCGCAAGCCACGCCTCGCTGGTGGACGCGTGCCGGCTGTCCCGGGCGCGCGTCGTGGTGACACCGCACGGTGATGTCTGCGCGGTGGACGCCGCGCTGGCTAGCCGAACTGAGCAACGGGCGCTGGTCGTCACCAACTCAGTGGGAAGCGTCACCGGTGACCTTGCGCCGCTGGGGGAGTTGCACGTGGTCTGCCGGCGGCGTGGCGCGGTCCTGCTGGCCGATGAGGCGCACGCGCTCGGGGTGCGCGGACCTGGCGGGCGGGGATTGCTCGCCGAACATGGTCTGGGCGGCGAGCCCGATGTGGTGGCCACGGTCACCCTGTCGAAGTCGCTGGGCAGCCAGGGCGGGGCGGTGCTGGCTTCTCGCGTGGTGGTCGACCACCTCGTCAACACGGCGCGCAGCTTCATCTTCGACACCGGCCTGGCGCCCCCAGCTGTCGGCGCGGCACTGGCGGCATTGCAGGTACTGCGCGGCGAGTCTGCGCTGCCGCGCCGGGTACTCGACGCTGCCGCTGCCATCGCCACCGCAGCCGGCACTTCTCGGCCGATGTCCGCGATGGTCTCAATCATCCTTGGTGAGCCGCAGCGTGCGGTCGACGCGGCCGCGGAGTGCCTGCGCCACGGTGTGCGGGTGGGGTGTCTGCGTCCACCATCGGTGCCTGCTGGAACCAGCCGGCTACGGTTGACGGCCCATGCCGCGCTGACCGATCCAGACCTGGTGCAGGTGGCCCATGTGCTTGCTGCGGTACTGGCCGGCGCGGTCAGATGACCGTGCTGGTGGTGACCGGGACTTCCACCGGCGTCGGCAAGACGACGGTGACGTCGGCAATCGCCGCAATCGCCGTCGCGGCCGGCCATCGAGTGGCGGTACTCAAACCTGCCCAAACCGGCGTCGACGCGGCGCAGCTGGGCGACGTCGACGAGGTACGGCGTCTCGCGGGTCCTTCGGTCACGTGCCGGGAGCTGTCCCGCTTCCCCGACCCGCTTGCGCCGGCACGCGCTGCCCGTCTTGCTGGCTTGGTCCCCGTGACAACCGCCACCATGGCGTCCGCGGCCCGGGAACTGGCCGGCGAGCATGATCTCGTGCTGGTGGAGGGTACTGGCGGGTTGCTGGTGCCTCTGGACGACAGCGGGGGGACGTTCGCCGACGTCGCTGCGGCCTTGTCTGCTTCGGTGCTGGTGGTGGCCGGCGCCGGTCTCGGCACCCTCAACCACACCGCACTCACCGTGGAAGCGTTGCGCACTCGCGGGCTGGGTTGTGTCGGGATTGTGATCGGTGCCTGGCCTGCCCAGCCTGATCTTGCCGCTCGGTGCAATCTCATCGATCTGCCGGCCGTCACTGGCCTACCGATACTCGGCGTTCTGCCCGAGGGCGCCGGCCGCCTCACTCCGGCGGAGTTCCTGCCCGTGGCCCGGTGGGGACTCGAACCAGGACTACAAGGCCGGGGTTGGTGGTCGTCAGAGACCGGTGCGACCGGGGTTGGTAGCTCTTGAAGAGCCCACTACTCAGTCTAGGTAGTCGCGCAGGACTTGAGAGCGGGACGGGTGACGCAGCTTGGACATCGTCTTGGATTCGATCTGCCTGATGCGCTCTCGGGTCACCCCGTAGACCTGCCCGATCTCATCGAGAGTGCGCGGCTGACCGTCGGTGAGCCCGAATCGGAGCCGCACCACCCCGGCTTCCCGCTCGGACAGCGTCGCCAGTACGGACTGCAGCTGATCCTGCAGCAACGTGAATGAGACTGCATCGACAGCGACCACGGCCTCGGAGTCCTCGATGAAGTCACCGAGTTGCGAGTCGCCCTCGTCGCCGATGGTCTGGTCCAGCGAGATGGGTTCGCGCGCATACTGCTGGATCTCCAGCACCTTCTCCGCGGAGATGTCCATCTCCTTGGCCAGTTCCTCGGGGGTGGGTTCGCGGCCGAGGTCTTGCAGCAGCTCACGCTGGATGCGGCCCAGCTTGTTGATCACCTCGACCATGTGCACCGGGATCCGGATGGTGCGGGCCTGATCAGCCATCGCTCGGGTGATGGCTTGCCGGATCCACCAGGTGGCGTAGGTGGAGAACTTGTAACCCTTGGTGTAGTCGAACTTCTCCACCGCACGGATCAGCCCGAGGTTGCCCTCCTGGATCAGGTCCAGGAACGCCATTCCGCGGCCGGTGTAGCGCTTGGCCAGCGACACGACGAGGCGAAGGTTGGCCTCCAGCAGATGGTTCTTGGCACGCTCGCCGTCACGGACGATCCAGCGCAGATCTCGGCGCAGCTGCGGTGAGATCTTTTCGGTGGAGTCCTCAGCCCTGCGCACTCGCTCAGCGGCATAGAGCCCGGCTTCGATGCGCTTGGCGAGCTCCACCTCCTCCTCGGCGTTAAGCAGCGCGACCTTGCCGATCTGCTTGAGATACGCGCGTACCGAGTCGGCCGAGGCGGTGAGTTCAGCGTCCTTGCGAGCTTGACGCAGCGCCTCGGACTCCTCTTCGTCCCAGACGAAGTCCTCCGAACCGGGACCGCTGGGGGCCTCCGGTTCCTCGGCGTCGACGGTGATGATCTCCTCGACCTCGACCTCAACGTCGGCGAGGTCCTCGGCAGCGGGGCCACTCTCGATGTCAGTCCCGGGCTCGACGCCTGGCGTGACTTCGGGGCCGCCGTCGGGGGTCTCGGATGCGCCGGCCGCGGGTTTCGGCGTGGTGGCGGGTTTGGTACCCGTCTTGGTGCTGCTGGTGGTCTTCGCCCGGGTGCGCGCAACGCCGTTGCGGGCGGAGGGCTTCTTGTCAGTCCCGGAACGCGAGGCAGTGGAACTCAACGATGTCGAGTTCAACGCTGCGGCGTTCGAGGCAGCGGCGCTCGAAGCTGCGGTGTTCGAGGCTGCGGCACGATGGGATGCGGGTTCTGCGGCTGCCACGGACGGCCTTTCGGAAAGTCGGTGTTCGGGCGCGGTGCGGGAATCGGGTCCCCGTCGGCGAGCCCGCCGCTGGAGCCAGTGCCGACAATCACGGCGTCCTGCCGGATTCCGACGGTGCGATCCAGGGTGCTCGGGGACGGTGCCACGTTTCAGTGTACGACTTTGCATTGTAACGGCGCCCATCGCGCACGAAGCGCAGTACCGACAGTTATCGGACACGACCCTCCGCGGCGGCGGCGGCGGCCCCGACGATACCGGCGTCGTTGCGCAACGCGGCCGCCACCACCGGGGTGCGGCACTCCAGCAGGGACAACCATTTGTCGGCCTTCTTGCTGACCCCGCCACCCGCAATGATCAGATCGGGCCACACCAGATCTTCGAGAACCTGCAGGTAGCGAGACACTCGGGGGGCCCAGTCCGCCCACGACAGCGCTTCGTCGTCCCGGGCCGCGGCGGCAGCGCGGATCTCAGCGTCGGCACCATCGACCTGCAGGTGCCCCAGTTCGGTGTTGGGCACCAGCTCCCCATCGACGAACAGCGCGGTGCCGATGCCGGTTCCGAACGTAAGCAACACGACCACTCCGTCGTGGTCGCGGCCGGCGCCGAACCGCATTTCGGCCAGCCCGGCAGCGTCGGCGTCATTGAGCACGACGACGGGCACCCGGCAGGCCTTGGAGAACAGTTTGTTCGCGGCTAAGCCCTTCCATGCCGGGTCCAGGTGCGCCGCGGTGAGTGCGACGCCGCGTTTGATCACGCTGGGCAACGTGACTCCCATCGGACCGTGCCAGCCGAACTCGCTGGTGATGGCGGCGACCACCTCCGCCACCGCTGCCGGCGTGGCCGGCACGGGAGTGGGGACGCGGACTCGCGCGTCCTCGAGCGAACCGCTGCGCAGATCCACCGTGCATCCTTTGATGCCGGACCCGCCAACGTCCACCCCGAACCCGGGTGTCCTGGCCATCCGTGTCCTCTCCTGATCGCCCGCCGCAAGGGCTGCCGGTCGGACTTGACCCTAGCCCGAACCTCCCGGCCAGGGTGTGGTCGGATGGCTCGGTGTCGAGCGTTCGTGAAGACGACGTCGAGCAGTTGCGGGCCACCGCTGTGGCGGTAGCCCAGCAGGTCGGCGAGTTGGTGGTGCGGATGCGGCTCGGGGGCGCCGGAGAAGTGCAGACCAAGACCAGCGCCACCGACGTGGTGACCGCGGCCGACACAGCCGCGGAGCGGTTGGCCCGGCGACTGCTCGCCCAGTGGCGGCCAGGGGAGCCGGTACTCGGCGAGGAGGAGGGCGGCGCCGGGTCGACGACGGGTGGCATGTGCTGGGTGGTCGACCCCATCGACGGCACCGTGAACTACCTCTACGGGCAGCCCTGGTATTCGGTGTCGGTGGCGGCGCAGCGCGACGGACAGTCCCTGGCTGCGGCGGTAGCGCAGCCGGCCGCCGGTCGGCTGTGGAGCGCGGCGCGAGGCGGTGGGGCACTCTGCGACGGGGTGGCGTTGCGGGTCAGCGGGGCAACCCAGCTGGAGCTGTCACTGATCGGCACCGGCTTCTCCTACCAGTCCGAGCGACGGGCTCGGCAGGCCGCGATGGTTGCCGGCATGTTGCCGAGGATCCGGGACGTGCGCCGAGCGGGGTCGGCTGCCCTGGATCTGTGTTCGGTCGCGTCCGGATGGTTGGACGGCTTCGCCGAGCACGGACTGCACCGCTGGGACTGGGCGGCAGGCGCCCTGATCGCGGCCGAGGCCGGCGCCGTGGTCCGGTTGCCGCCGCCCGGATCAGACTTCCTCCTGGCGGCGACGCCGGGGATCGTGGACTCGCTGGCAGAGCTGATGGCGCAGTGCGGCGCTGATGCAGTCTGACGCCGTCAGCACGTTACTTGACGCGCTTGGCGAAGAAGGCTCGGATTGACCATGAATACCGTCTGCTGGGCGATGGAGTTGCTGGACTGGGCCGCTGAGGGAGGTTCGGACTGGGCGGCCAGGCCGCCCCGGGGCGCTACATTCCGCATCTGCGGCCCGAGGCCGGCCGAGGCCAGCAGGGCTGTGCGCGCCGCGCCGTTGGGTCGCAGGGCGATGAACCTGGTGCCCAGCGCCAGGTCGACCTCGGAGTCGGGTCGGACATCGCGGATGAGCTCGGCGCAGGGCACCGCCAGGCTCAACGTCCGGGCCGTCGCCTGCCCGGCGGCGCCGAAGCGAATCTCACCGAAGCAACGCAGATCCAGATCGGGATGCTGCGGATCGTTAGCTGGAGTCGTGGTGGAGGCGAATCCCAGTTGTGCCAGCGCGCCGTCGACGACGGTCGCCTCGCCGGGTCTCCCGTTGGCGTTGAGCACGCGCACTCGGGTGAACTGGGGTGGCGCGGGTGGTACCGCATCCAGGCCATTGGCCGGAAGTCGCTGACCGGAGATGATCTGACCACCAGCGGTCGGTTCGGGACCCGCGCAGCCGGTTTCGGTCTGTTGCAGCAAGCTGAACCAGACCAGCCCGGCCACACCGCTGAGAATCACCGCCAGCAGCAGTGCACGCAGAGGCCGGCGATTGCGGTAGCCCTGCTTCTGCCCGCCTGACGAGCCCACCGCAGCCACGGCCCCCGCCCTCCCTGGCCCTTGACCTGGCCAGTCCCTGCATCTGAGGGTAGGTGCCGGGCGAGACCAGCGCAGCCCGCTACGGCGTGTCAGAGGTCGGATTCGCCCGGTTGGCGGCCGGTTGGCAGCGAGGTCGGCGGCGACACCGACGCGCAACCGGCGGGACACGCCGGGCAAATGCCCGCATTACACCGGTTGGCGAGCTACTCTCTCGCCGCTCTGGCGCCGCAGAAGGGGATCACGGTGGGGGGCGCGCGCCAGCGCCGTGCCCGAAGCGTCGAAGTGTGACCGACGTCTCGGGCACAAATCAGCGTGCTTGTGCGTTTGTGCTGCGGCATGACCCGTACGACTCAGGGGTGGGAATCATGGCTACCGACTACGACGCTCCGCGACGGAGCGAGGCGGATGAGCTTGTCGAGGACTCGTTGGACGAGCTCAAGGCGAGGCGGAACGAGGCCCAGTCGGGTGCGGTTGACGTCGACGAGTCGGAGTCCGCGGAGAACTTCGAGTTGCCCGGCGCCGACCTGTCCGGCGAGGAGCTGATCGTTCGAGTGCTGCCCAAGCAGGCTGATGAGTTCACCTGCTCGAGTTGCTTCCTCGTCCATCATCGCAGCAGACTGGCCGAACAACGCAACGGGCGGATGGTGTGCCGGGATTGCGCGGCCTGACCGGTTCGTCTCATAGATGGCCTGCTACCGGCTGGGGAACCGTGGGCCGGCGTTGCCGTCGGGAACCCCGTCGGTGTAGGGCGCAAGCAACGCGGCGAGTTGCTCGGCGCGGCTGACGCTGAAGAGCCAGTACGGAGTGGGATCGGCTGGATCGGTGAGCGTGACTCGCAACACGGGGCCGATCCAACCGGTGTGCAGGACGAACGCTGCCGGATCCAGGTCCGGGCCCAGTACCTGTCGCTTGGCGTCCGGGGGGATGAGCTGCACCTGTCCTAGATGGCGGATTGGGACGTGCGCTGGGCCTACCCGCAGCTCATCGCCGATCAGCGCAACCCGGTGCCGACCCATCCGCAGCAGCACGACGCAGGTCAGCGGCACTGTCAGCAGGTAGGGCAACCAGGCGCGCACACCCGGGTAGCCCATATGGACCTCAGCCGCCAGCAACGTCGCCACGCCGAAACCGAGCGGCCACCACCACAGTGGTACGGCGAGACGCTCATCGAAGACCGGCGTGACGTCGGAGCGTTGGCCGGGGGCTGGACGGTCGGACACCAGCCTGAGGGTAGTCTCGCCGGCCGTGTCCCCGGATGAGCTGTGTCCCGTTGAGGTCCTGCTGACCCGGCTGGATCCGGAGGTTCCGGTGCCCGGATACGCTCACCCCGGTGACGCCGGGGCCGACCTGGTCACCACCCGCGATGTGGTGTTGCCACCGGGCGAGCGGACGGTGGTGGGTACCGGCATCGCGATCGCGTTGCCCGCGGGCTTCGCGGCATTCGTTCACCCTCGTTCGGGGTTGGCGGCGCAGGCTGGGCTGGCGGTAATCAACTCGCCGGGCACCATCGACGCCGGCTACCGGGGCGAGCTGCGAGTCTGCCTGGTCAACCATGACCTGCGCGAACCTGCGGTACTGCACCGGATGGATCGGATCGCGCAACTGGTCGTGCAGCGGGTGGAGCGTGCCGCATTTCGTGAGGTGACCGCGCTACCGCAGTCGCCGCGAGGCACGAACGGTTACGGCTCCACTGGGACGAGCCAGCGGGGCGGGATCACACAGCAGGGAGAGTGCTAGCAGTGTTCGGACGTCGCAACAGGGCCCAAGGCGAGCCCCAAGACACCACACCGCTGCCCGGTGGCGTCGAGGACGTCGAGGCGCCTCACGGTTTTTGGCCTGGTGCTACCGAAAGCATCGCCGCGCTTGGACCGTATGACGCCGACGACGCGCCCGACGACGGGTGGGTCAGGCTTGACCTCGGCTCACTGCGGTTGCCGGTGCCGGAGGGCGCGCAACTCCAGGTTGAGGTGGACAGGTCTGGTCCGGTGCGCGCGGTGCATTTGATCACAGGCCTCGGTCAGTTCACCATCACCGCGTTCGCCGCTCCCCGCAGCGGCGGGTTGTGGCGCGAGGTTGCCCCGGAGCTGGTGACCAGACTGCGAGCCGATGGCGGCCAGGTCGGGCGGGCCCCTGGGGAATGGGGAGAGGAAATCGAGGCCGTGACCGAGCAGGGGGTCTTGCGGTTCCTGGCGGTAGACGGGCCGCGGTGGATGCTCCGCGGTGTCGCGGTCGGCGCCGCGGAGCATTCCGACGCTCGTATCGCGTTGCTGCGCGACCTTGTCCGGCAGACTGTGGTGGTCCGTGGTTCAGAACCGCTGCCGGTGCGCAGCCCGTTGCCGCTGGAACTGCCCGGGCCGCTAGGCGAGCAGCTCAAGCAGGCAACCGCCGAGCTGGTCAACGTCGCCGCCGACGGCGGCTGATGGATCAGACTGCCGCCCCACTGCGACCACCACCTGGGACAGGCCTCGGGTTGCGAGAAGCACAGATGGGCGACATCGGCCGTGGTCGAGCGGGATGAGGTTGCGATCGGGTTACGCTGGTGTTGGAGCGGGTCCGTCAAGGTACCCGCGATCGCAGTCCGGAGGTCGACATGACCGATGCGGCTCCCGGCTACTGGCGGCGACTCGTCCGCAAGCTCACCAGCGAGGCCTCCGAACTGGACGCCGAGGACTTGTCGCGCTGTGTGGAGCGGGCCGGAGCGCGGCGCGCCAGCGAATGCTGTTCCGGCCAGGCCGTCACCGTTCTGGGCCGGCTGCGCAGCGTGGAGCACTGCCCCCGAGCCGCGGTGGCTACTCTGGAGGCCGAGCTGTTCGATGGTTCCGAAGCGATTACCCTGGTCTGGCTGGGGCGGCGGCGCATCCCCGGCATCGAACCTGGCCGCACCGTCAAGGCGTCGGGTCGGATCGCCGTCCGAGACGGCCGCAAGGTCCTCTACAACCCCTACTACGAGCTGCAGCGGAGTTCATGACTGAGTTCATATCCGGGCCCTCGGCGGAGCACGCGAGCACCGACGCGACCGCGGGGGCCCCGGAACACCCTGAGCAGCGCACGCCAACCTTGCTGGAGCAGATGGGCGGTGTCGGGGGCTTGGTTTCCTCGGCCGTGCCCGCGGTTGCCTTCGTCGCGGTGAATCCGTTCGCCGGCCTGCAGGCGGCGATCTGGGCTTCGTTGGGGGTCGCGGTCGCGGTGGGAGGGTGGCGGCTGATCCGCAGGGAGCCACTCCAACCGGCCATCTCCGGGATCCTCGGGGTAGCCGTCTGCGCCTTCATCGCCTACCGCACCGGCGAAGCACGTGGGTTTTTCCTCTACGGCATCTGGTACAGCCTGGTGGCCGGGCTGATCCTGATGCTGTCGGTGGTGGTGCGCCGTCCGCTGGTCGGCGTGCTGTGGTCGGCGCTCAACGGTTCCGGCTTCGGCTGGCGAACCAGCCGCCGTGCGCGGTTCGGCTTCGACGTGGCGACCGTGGTCTGGGCGGTCTTCTTGCTCGCCCGTTTCGGTGTCCAGCACTACCTGTACGACGTGCAGGAGACCGACTGGCTCGGGGTGGCCAGGCTGGCGATGGGACTGCCGCTGACTGCGGTGGCCGCATTGGTCACCATCTGGGCGATCCGGCGTGCTGTCCGGGTAGCGGCGCCGGCCAGCTAGCTCTGGCGACTAATCAGCGCTGCGCGCACCTCAGGTTCCACCTCCGCCGCAGCGACGAAGAGCAGCTCGTCCCCACCCTCGAGGGGATCGTCGGCCTGCGGAACGATCACCCGGCCGCCACGCAGGATGGTGACCAGCGCGGCGTCTGTGGGCAACTGCAGCTGCCGTACTGCCAGCCCGGCCAGCGGGGTGTCCGCGGGCAGCGTGACCTCGACGAGGTTGGCCTGGCCTTGCCGCAAGGTCATCAGTCGCACGAGATCACCGACGGAGACTGCTTCCTCGACCATTGCGGCGAGAATCCGTGGGGTCGAAACCGCGACGTCGACCCCCCAGGCCTCGGTGAACAGCCACTCGTTGCGGGGGTCGTTGACCCGGGCCACCACCCGACGTACCGCGAACTCCGTCTTGGCCAGCAGCGAGACCACCAGGTTGACCTTGTCGTTGCCGGTCGCCGCTATCACGACGTCTGAGTGCTCCAGCCCGGCTTCCTCCAGCGAGGCCAGCTCGCAGGCATCGGCGAGGACCCATTGGGCGCCCGCGACGTCGTTCGGGTCGAACTGATCAGGATCTCGCTCGATGAGCATCACATCGTGGCCGAACTCGAGCAGCTCAGCCGCGATGGACCGGCCCACCGCGCCCGCTCCAGCGATAGTCACGCGCATGGCGGCTCCAAGGTCGGGCTGGATGAGTTAGTCGCTGGGGGGCGCGGTGGCTGCCGCGGTGGTGACATCGGTGATGGTGCCGGAGACGGCGGCGGCGTACACCTGATCTTCGGCCTGTACCACGGTGTTGTGGTTGGGCAAGACGCCAGTCCCGAATCGGACGATGAAGGCGATCCGCGCGCCGGTGTGGTCCTGCAGGTCACCTACGGTGCGTCCAGCCCATCCCTCGTGGAGCGGCAGCTGCAGCACCGCCACCGTGCCCGACGGGTCGCGCCATGCGGTCGCCACGCCGTCGGGCAGCAGCATTCGCAGGAACCGGTCAGTGGTCCAGGGCACTGTGGCCACGGTCGGGATGCCGAGTCGCTCGTAGACCGCGGCCCGTTTGGGGTCGTAGATCCTCGCGACGACGTGCGCTACGCCGAAGGTTTCCCGGGCCACCCGGGCGGAGATGATGTTGGAGTTGTCTCCATTGGACACCGCGGCGAACGCCCCGGCCCGCTCTATTCCGGCTTCGGTGAGCACCTGACGATCAAAGCCGATACCGCGAACCTGCTGACCGTGGAAGTCCGCACCGAGCCTGCGGAACGCCTGCTGATTCTGGTCGATCACCGCCAGGTCGTGTCCGAGTCGCTCCAGGGCCACGGCCAGGGCGGCACCCACCCGGCCACAACCCATGATCACGACGTGCACGCGGCCACTCCCGGGTCGGTGTCTGTCAACGTGCCAACTGAGTTGCTCGCCCAAACCGTATCGCCGATGCCGCCGCCGTCCTCCGCCGGGCTGCTGCTCGGCTTTAGGCTTTGCAGGTGTCGAAGCTCGCCACGGCGATCAAACGGATCCTTGTCGGCAGGCCGTTCAGCAGCGAACGGCTGAGCCACACGCTGCTGCCCAAGCGCATCGCGCTGCCGGTCTTCGCGTCGGATGCGCTGTCGTCGGTCGCCTACGCTCCCGAGGAGCTGTTTCTCGTTCTATCGGTCGCGGGGATCTCGGCGTATTCGTTCGCATCGTGGGTCGGGCTCACTGTCGCGGTGGTAATGCTGGTCGTGGTCACCAGCTACCGGCAGAACGTCCGGGCGTACCCCTCAGGCGGCGGGGACTACGAAGTCGCGACAGTGAACCTGGGCCGTACCGCCGGGCTGGTGGTGGCCAGCGCATTGCTGGTGGATTATGTCCTCACGGTCGCGGTGTCAATCTCCTCCGCGGCGTCGAATATCGGCTCGGCGCTGCCCTTCGTCGCCACCCACAAGGTGACCTTCGCGGTGGCCGCGATCATTCTGCTGACGGCGGCCAACCTGCGTGGGATCCGGGAGTCCGGCACGGCGTTCGCCATTCCCACCTATGCCTTCATGATCGGCATCATCGGGATGCTCGCCTGGGGGCTGATCCGGGTGCTGCTGCTCGGCGAGCACCTGCGCGCGGAGTCCGCGGGTTTCGGATTGCGGGGAGAGGGCAGCCAACTCGTCGGCGTCGCGCTGGTGTTCCTCGTCCTGCGGGCGTTCTCCTCCGGCTGTGCCGCGCTCACCGGCGTCGAGGCGATCAGCAATGGGGTGCCGGCCTTCCAGAAGCCGAAGTCCCGCAACGCCGCCACCACGCTGCTGCTGCTCGGAAGCATTTCGGTGACCATGCTGATGGGTCTGATCGTGCTGGCCCAGCTCACCGGGGTGAAAATGGCCGACGAACCGGCGCGACAGCTGATCGGCGCACCGCCCGGCTACGCGCAGAAGACGTTGGTGGCGCAGATCGCGCAGGTGGTTTTCGACGGCTTCCCGGCGGCCTTCTACTTCATCACCGGGGTCACCGCGCTGATCCTCGCCCTGGCCGCGAACACCGCGTTCAACGGCTTCCCGGTGCTGGGCTCGATCCTGGCGCTGGACCGCTACCTGCCTCGCCAGCTGCACACTCGTGGCGACCGGTTGGCCTTCTCCAACGGCATCATCTTCCTGGCCGGCGCGGCGACTGTCCTGGTGATCGCTTTCGGTGCCGAGGTCACCCGGCTGATCCAGCTCTACATCGTGGGGGTGTTCGTTTCGTTCACCTTGAGCCAGACCGGCATGGTGCGGCACTGGAACCGGCTGCTGGCTCTCGGTCCGGATCCGGCCCAGCGTCGCCGGATGCGGCGCTCCCAGGCGATCAACCTGCTCGGACTGGTGATGACCGGCTCGGTGTTGGTGGTCGTGCTGGCCACCAAGTTCGCCCAGGGCGCCTGGATCGCGATCGCGGCCATGGTGGCGATCTTTTTGGTGATGCGGGCGATCCGGAAGCATTACGACCGGGTATCCGCCGAGTTGGTGCCCCGGGAGATCGATACCGTGTTGCCGTCGCGCAACCACGCGATCGTGCTGGTGGCCACCCTGCACCTGCCGACTCTGCGAGCCTTGGCCTACGCTCGCGCTACCCGGCCTGACGTGCTGGAGGCGGTCACCGTCAATGTCGACGACGCGAGCACCCGAGATCTGGTCGAGCAGTGGGAGGCTCGCGGGATTCCGGTGCCACTGAAGGTGGTCGAATCGCCATACCGTGAGATCACCAAGCCGGTGATCGACTACGTCAAGCGCGCCCGCTCGGACAACCCCCGTAACGTGGTGACGGTGTTCATCCCGGAGTACGTCGTGGGCCATTGGTGGGAGCAGATCCTGCACAACCAGAGTGCGCTTCGCATCAAGGCCCGCCTGCTGTTCGAGCCGGGAGTGATGGTGACGAGCGTGCCTTGGCAGGCGCGTTCCTCCGCCCGCTTTGCCCAACGTGAGGAGCTCGCCCCGGGCGCGGTGCGCTGGGGGATGAACACCGATCGCGCCGCCACACCAACCACGAGCGCCCCTGACAACAGCACCCCGGCCAGTGGCCCGCCAGCGGCCGCGGCCACCCCCCCGCCGCGGGGGGTCGACCGGCCGTGACCGCCGAAGCAGCAGATCCCGCGGGCGCCGTCGAGCTGGAGCTCCCCGACCCAGTCGAACTGGAGCTCACTGTGGGTCCGGTGGGCCATGGCGGGTTCTGCGTTGCCCGCCATGCGGGCCGGGTGGTGTTCGTCCGGCACGCATTGCCAGGGGAGCGGGTCCGAGCGGTGGTAACGGAGGATCGCGGCGGATCTTACTGCCGGGCCGACGCGGTGGTGGTACTCGAACCCGCGGCTGGCCGGGTGCCGCCGCCATGTCCGGCATCAGGCCCCGGCGGCTGTGGCGGTTGCGACTTCCAGCATGTTGATCCCCGGATGCAGCGTGAGTTCAAGGCGCAGGTGGTGGCCGAGCAGCTGCGCAGGATCGCCGGGTTGGACGTCGAGGTGACCGTGCAGGAGCTGCCGGGCGGCCCGCTGGGCTGGCGGACCCGGACCCGGCTGGCGGTGGACGGGACAGGACAGCCCGGCTTCCGGGTGCACCGCAGCCATACTGTGCTGCCGGTGGCGGCCTGCCCGCTGGCGGTGTCCGGCTCCCTGGACGCGGTGTTCTCCCGGCGCTGGCGCCCGGGCGTGGAGCTGGAGGTGGTCACCGACGACCCCAGCCGTGCACACGTGGCGCAACTGCCACCGGGCCGACCACCGAAGCAACTCAGCGGCACCGGGCGCGTCGTGCGTCACGCCGCCGGTCGACGCTGGGAGCTCTCGGCGCGGGTTTTCTGGCAGGTGCATCCCGCCGCGGCGGACGTGCTGGCCGCGCTGGTAGGGGACTGGGCGGCCGCGCCGCACGGTGGCACGGTGTGGGACCTCTACGGCGGTGTGGGTTTGTTCGCCTCGGTGTTGGCCGGTCAGGTCGGACCGACCGGCTCGGTGACCGTCGTGGAGGCATCGCGGTGGGCGGTGGCCGACGGCGCGGCGGCGCTGGTCGACTTAGAGCAGGTGCGCTTCGTCCACGGCCGGGTGGAGCGGAAGCTGGTCCGGCTCCCTGGACCCCCGGATGTGGTGGTGCTCGACCCTCCCCGGAGCGGGGCCGGCCGGGAGGTGGCCACGGCGGTGGCTGACCGTGGGCCCGCGCGCGTCGTCCAGGTGGCCTGTGATCCGGCGGCGCTGGCTCGAGACGTCGCGGCCTACCTCCAGTGCGGGTACCGGCTGCTGGCGGTGCGGGCGCTGGATGCGTTCCCGATGACACACCACGTCGAATGTGTAGCGCTGCTGGCCCGCTGACTCGTCGCCCTGGACTGCGGTGACCCGCCCGCAGCAAGCGCGGCCGTGCCGGTGTCTTACGCCTCTCCTAGAGTGGGAGTCCGGCCGCGATCGCGACCGGCCGGTCCGTAGCAGGTATGCGGCCCTGCGACATCGCGGACGAACGAGGTGGGGGAATCCGGTGACCTTGTTGCAGTCGGTGCACAGCCTGCAGGACGTCAAGCGCCTTGATATAGCCGCTGCGACCCAGTTGGCCGGCGAGATCCGCAAGTTTCTCGTCGAGAAGGTGTCGCGCACCGGGGGGCACCTCGGTCCGAACCTCGGCGCGGTGGAGCTCACCCTTGCGGTGCATCGAGTGTTCGACTCGCCACACGACCCAGTGATCTTCGACACCGGTCACCAAGCGTACGTACACAAGATCATCACGGGGCGGGCGGCGGGATTCGACCGGTTGCGCAAAAGAGGTGGGTTGTCCGGTTACCCCTGCCGAGCCGAGAGCGAGCACGACTGGGTGGAGTCCAGTCACGCCTCAGCCGCGCTGTCCTACGCCGATGGCCTGGCCAAAGCATTCGCCCACTCTCGCGCCCTGTCCGGCGAGCAGCCCGGGCCGCGCCGGCACGTCGTCGTGGTGGTCGGTGACGGTGCGCTGACCGGTGGGATGTGCTGGGAGGCATTGAACAACATCGCCGCCGGCCAGGACCGACCGGTGATCATCGTGGTCAACGACAACGGCCGCTCGTACTCACCCACCATCGGGGGCTTCGCCGATCATCTGTCCACGTTGCGGCTGCAGCCCAGCTACGAGCGGGTGCTGCGGACCGGCAAGCAGGCCCTGGAGCGCACCCCGGTGGTGGGCCGGGCGATCTATGCCGGTCTGCACGCGGCCAAACGGGGGCTGAAGGACGCGCTGACCCCGCAGATCCTCTTCGAGGACCTCGGCCTGAAGTACCTCGGGCCGGTCGACGGGCACGATCTGAGCACCATGGAATCTGCCCTGCGCCGGGCCAAGGACTTCGGCGGCCCGGTGATCGTGCACGCGGTCACCCGCAAGGGCAACGGCTACCTGCCCGCGGAAAACGACGCCGCCGAGCTGATGCACCAGGTGAAGGTCATGGATCCCGAGACCGGTGCGCCTGTCGCCCCGGTCGGTGTCTCCTGGACCAGCGTGTTCACCGACGAGCTCATCAAGCTCGCCGGTGCCCGCGAGGACCTGGTCGCGATCACCGCGGCGATGCCGGGGCCGACCGGCCTGGCCGTCTTCGCCAAGCGTTTCCCGGACCGCTGCTTCGACGTGGGTATCGCCGAGCAGCATGCGGTCACCTCCGCGGCGGGCCTGGCCCTGGGTGGACTGCACCCGGTGGTGGCGCTGTACTCCACGTTCCTCAACCGGGCATTCGACCAGCTGCTGATGGACGTGGCGCTGTTGGGCGCGCCGGTCACCGTCACCCTGGACCGGGCCGGCATCACCGGTGACGACGGCGCCAGCCACAACGGCATGTGGGACCTGTCGGTACTGGGAATCGTGCCGGGGATCCGGGTGGCCGCACCCCGGGATGCGGGCACCCTACGCGAGGAGCTGGCGGAGGCCGTCGCGGTGGACGACGGGCCTACCGTCGTTCGCTTCCCCAAGGGTCCGGTGATCGAGGCAGTGCCGGCACTACAGCGGGTCCGGGGCGTTGACGTGCTGGCCCGGCCCGCTCCGGCGGACGGCGACGACGTGTTGCTGGTAGGTGTCGGCCCGTTTGCCGCGCTCGCCGTGGCGGCCGCCAGGCGGCTTGCCGACCAGGGCATCGGGGTCACCGTCGTCGACCCCCGGTGGGTGCTTCCGGTGCCTGAGGTGCTGGTGCGGATGGCCGCGCGGCACCGGCTGGTCGTCAGCCTCGAGGATGGTGGCCGGCATGGCGGTTTCGGCTGGTCGTTGGCCGCCGCCCTGCGTGACGCCGAGGTCGACGTTCCGCTTCGGGATCTCGGCATCCCGCAGCGTTTCCTCGCGCACGGCTCTCGCGATGAGGTGCTGGCGGATCTCGGTCTGACCGCGCAGGATGTCGCCAGGGCAGTGACGGGCTGGGCCGCCGCGCTGATCAGACCGACCGGCGAACCCGCCGCGGTGGACGCTCCGGGCACCGCCTCGTAGGTGCATCCGAGCCGGTGCAGGGCCGGCGACGGGGTGTGGCACCGTTGGGGGGTGCGCATTCTGATCGTCGAGGACGAGCAACCGCTGGCCGACGCGGTTGCTCGTGGTCTGCGCCGTGAGGGAATGGCCGTCGATGTCGCCTACGACGGTGACAGTGGCCATGAGAAGGCTTCCGTGACCCGGTACGACGTGGTGGTGCTCGACCGAGACCTGCCCGGGATGTCGGGTGACCGGTTGTGCGCCGAGATCACCGCGTCCGGGGCGGTGACTCGAGTGCTGATGCTCACGGCAAGCGGCACCGTGTCTGACCGGGTGGCTGGGTTGTCGTTGGGAGCCGACGACTACATGTCCAAGCCGTTCGCGTTCCCCGAGCTGGTGGCCCGGCTGCGTGCGCTGGGTCGGCGCGCCACGCCCGCGGTACCCCCGGTACTCACCGTCGGCGATGTGCTGCTCGATCCGTCCCGGCGCACAGTCAGCCGCTCGGGTACTCCGGTTGATCTCACCCGGAAGGAATTCGGGGTCCTCGAAGTGCTGCTCGCCGCGGGGGGCGGCGTCGTCAGTAGCGAAGAGCTGCTGGAACGAGTGTGGGACGAGAACGCCGATCCGTTCACCACCACCGTGCGGGTGACCGTGATGACCTTGCGCAAGAAGCTTGGCGATCCGGGCATCATCGAGACTGTGGTGGGATCCGGTTACCGAGTGCCCAGCGCCGACCTTGCGCCCGGGTGAGCAGTTGGTGCGGCCACAGCGGTTGGTGAGGTCGCGCCGCGGGCCAGGGCTGCGTGCCCGGCTCACGCTGGTCGCCACCGGGTTGTCCGCCGCGGTGAGTGCACTGCTGCTGTGGTTGGGTTGGCTGCTGGTCGGTGGGGTAGTGGCCGCCGTACCGGACTTGCCGCCCGGCAGCACCGTGATGATCAACGGGGTGCCGGTGGCCGCCCGCCAGCTTGGGGAGGCGCTGGCCGAAGCGGCGAGGCAGCGCGTGCTGCAGGCCGGGTCGGTGGCATTCCTGCTGGCGGTCGCGGCCACCGTGCTGCTGGCGTGGGTGATCACCGGCCAGATGCTGCGACCGCTGCACGACGTGACCGCTACCGCACGCCGGCTGTCCGCTGAGTCGCTGGACGAGCGGCTGCGGTTGCCGGGACCACGCGATGAGGTGGCCGAGCTCGCTGACACCTTCGACGCGATGCTGGATCGGCTACAAGCCGCGTTCCAGTCGCAACGCCGATTCGTCGCCAACGCCAGCCACGAGCTACGGACCCCGTTGGCTGTGGTGCGCACCGAAGTGGACGTCACGCTGGCGGATCCCGCCGCGGATGCGGCTGAGCTGCGCCGGATGGCTGAGGTGATCCGAGACGCCACGTTGCGGGCCCAGCAGCTAGTCGACGGCCTGCTGGTGCTGGCCCGGACCGAGGGTGGCGCGCTTCGGGCCCGGGAGCGAGCTGACCTCGCCGGCTTGGCCGAGGCCGCGCTGCGGATCGCCGCTCCCGAACTGCGTAGCCGGGCCTTG
Organism: Pseudonocardiaceae bacterium; assembly: GCA_036266995.1. Lineage (GTDB taxonomy): Bacteria > Actinomycetota > Actinomycetes > Mycobacteriales > Pseudonocardiaceae. The sequence continues at coordinate 44,786 of DATAWX010000044.1, forward strand.
CATGTGCGCAAGCGGATGACGCCGGCGGTGACGGTGGGTGACCCCGCGTTGCTGGAACGGGTCGTGGGCAACCTGGTGGAGAACGCGGTGCGGCATAACGTCGACGGTGGCTGGGTGGAGGTCTGCACGGATCGGGCGGGAGCACAGGCGATGTTGCGGGTTGCCAGTTCGGGTGACCTGGTCGCGCCCGAGGCGGTGACCGCGCTGTTCGAGCCCTTCCGCCGCGGCGGAGTCGCTCGGACCGCGCACGATGGAGCAGGTCTGGGCTTGTCAATCGTCCGCGCCGTGGTCGCCGCGCATGGTGGCACAGTGCACGCCGAACCGGTCCCCGGCGGCGGCCTCGCAGTGACGGTGCACCTGCCCGCCGCATAGGTGGCTGACGGCCGAGGCGCCAGGTTGGCGGTACTTGAAGGGCTACCCGGTGGGTGAACGGAGGGCTGCGGCGAGGGGGTTGGCGGTGAGTTCACACTGCCATCGCCGGGCCCCGCCGGCGACCAGGGCCCGTTCCACGCCGGCGGCATCGAGCGGTTCAGGGGGTTCCCAGCACAGCTTGCGAACCAAGTCGGGTGCCAGCAGGTTCTGCAACGGCAGCCGGTGGTGCTCAGCGATCTCGGTCAGGGTAGCCCGTGCCGTGGTGAGCCGGACCGCAGCGGCTGGATCCCGGTCTGGCCAGCGGTTCACCGGCGGTGGGTTCTCGCCTTGGGCGCGCAGCGACGGTAGCTCGCTGGCCGACAGTCCTCGGGCGGTCTGTAGTGCGGCCAGCCACGTCTTGACGTGCCGGCGTTGTGCGCGGCCATTGAAGACGGGCCGGGACAGCAGCGTGGCCTCGTCCGGCGGTTCGGCCAGCGCCGCGTCGATGATCGCCGCATCGGGCAGAACCCGACCTGGGGCGATGTCACGTTGCCGGGCCATCTGGTCGCGGGCGAGCCACAGCTCACGGACCGCGGCCAATTGGCGAGTCTGGTGGATTCGGTGCATTCCCGAGGTCCGTCGCCATGAGTCGGTCCGGGGGACAGGCGGCGATGCGGTCCGCACTGCCTCGAACTCCTCCGCTGCCCAGGCTGACTTGCCCTGACTGTCCAGTTCGGCGGCGATCGCCTCTCGCAGTGGCAGCAGCAGCTCGACGTCAAGGGCGGCGTAGGTCAGCCAGTCTGCTGGCAGCGGCCGGCGCGACCAGTCCGCGGCTCCGTGTCCCTTCTGCAGGTGATAGCCGAGCAACTCTTCGACCAGTGGCGCCAGGCCAACCCGCTCGAACCCGGCCAGCCGAGCGGCTAGTTCGGTGTCGAATACCGCGGCGGGATGCAGCCCCAACTCGGCGAGGCAGGGCAAGTCCTGGGAAGCGGCGTGGAGCACCCATTCCAAGGGGTTGAGCACCTCGGCCAGTTCTGACAGGTCGTCAAGACCGGTCGGGTCGACAAGCACCGTGCCCGCGCCCTCTCGCCGAAGCTGGACGAGATAGGCGCGTTGCCAGTAGCGATAGCCGGAGGCCCGTTCGGTATCCACCGCTACCGGACCGGTGCCGCCGCAGAGCACCGCGATCGCGGTATCCAAGGCTCCCACGGAGGCGACCACTGGTGGCACCCCCGCAGCCGGCTCCAGCAGCGGAACCGGAGTCGTGTCGGTCAGCGGATGACCCCCGCACGCATCGCGAGGGCGACCATCTGCGCCCGGTCGCCGGTGCCGAGCTTGCGCCCGATACGCGACAGATGGCTCTTGACGGTGAGCGCGGACAGGTTCAGCGCCTCACCGATCTCCTTGTTGGACTGGCCGTCGGCGACCAGTTGAAGCACCTCCACCTCCCTGGCCGATAGCTCCCGCGGTGTGTTGTCGGTGCCCGCCACCCGAGTGCCCGACGCCAGGAGCGGCGCCACCGTCGGGTCTGCGTAGACCCCACCCTCAAGGACTCGGCGCACGCCGTCGGTCACCACCGACGGAGACGCCGATTTGAGCAGGTAGGCCTGCGCACCAGTCTGGAACGCGGTGCGTACGGCGTGTGGGTCGTCGGACGAGGCCAGCACTACGATGCGGGTCCAGCCCCATCCACGCAGTTCCCCGATCAGGTCCAGCCCGCTACCGTCAGGCAGGGTCAGATCGAGTATGGCCAGGTCACACGGTCCCGAGGCTTGGGCGCGTGCCCTCGCCTCGGCCACCGATGCGGCCTCGTGCACAGTGACAGCTCCCATCGTCACCAATCGTGAGGCAATGGCCTCACGCAGTAACGGATGGTCGTCGACCACCAACACAGTGAACAGTTCCTCCCGCGGATGCGGGACCAATGACGCCGGCACGGCGCCGGACGGCGCCGACCTGACGGTCGAGCCATATCCGACAGCAGCCACGTAGCTACCTCCTGGAGTCGGTCGTGCCCCCGACCGCACCGGGACCCCGTCCGAGTAACCGCGCCGCCACTCGAGCGAGGATTGGTGTCGTACGGGCGAGACTAGCCGCCCGAGCGGCCTAACGGGGCCCCCTGCGTGAACCTTCTTGCCGATCTGCCCGCAAAGCCGCCATCGGCGGTCGCCCGATCAGGCGAGACTGGGCAGGGCCAGGTAACGCCCATGGCATACTGGACGATTCAGTCTATTTACGCATACTTGGCACGCCGCCGTACGCGGCGGTGACCGGTTTACATGCTCAGGCCGAGCCTCTTGTTGAGAGTCACCACCCCGACCGGGGGGAGTCCGGCTGCTGCCGCAATCAGTTCGCAGAACGCCTCCGCGTGCGCCGTCAGGCTGTCGCCGACGGGGGTCCATGATGCCCGTAGCTCGATGTCGTTGGCCCGCTCGCGACCCGCAATAGCGCCGAACCGGGTTGATGAGGTCTGCGTGACAGTGCCCCCGAGGGCGGTGTACTCAGCGCCCGCGCTGTCGAGTGCGTCGGCGAGCCAGGACCAGCTCACCGCCGCAAGCAGCGGGTCGTCGGCGAATTCGGCGTCGAGCTCGGCGCGGACGAAGCCGACCAGCCGCAGAGTGCTGTCCCAACCGTCTTGACCAGCCGGGTCGTGCAGCAACACAAGCCGACCGGTCGCTGAGGCGTAACCGGCGCCGGGAATCTCAAGACCCCAGGCATGGGCCCACGGTGCGAGTCGGCGCGGGGGAGGGATCGGTTCCAGCCGCATCTCGGAGCGTGGGCGCACAGCGCTAAGCGAGACCACTGCCTTGCGGAAGGTCTCCGGGGCGTCCGCCATATCGGGCACATCCGAACTGTAGGAGGACCATCGCCGACAGTCTCGCCGAAACGCCGCTGCCCAGCGGTATTGGATACACAGGGTCTTCGATATGGCAAAACCAACCCGTGCGACGATGGTGGCCGAGATGACCAGGACTACTGAGCCGGCAACCGGTCGCCGGCTACTCCCCGACGCACCGCTGCTGGTCGCCGCCCGGGGGCAGCGCCCGGATCGTCTGCCGGTGTGGTTTATGAGGCAGGCCGGGCGGTCGTTGCCCGAGTACCGCGAGCTGCGGGCCGACCAACCGATGTTGCAGGCCTGCATGACTCCCGAGCTGGCGTGCGAGATCACGCTGCAGCCGGTGCGCCGGCACGGGGTGGATGCCGCGATCCTGTTCAGCGACATCATGGTGCCGCTGCACGCGGCGGGAATCGGGTTGGACATCGTGCCGGGCACCGGCCCGGTGGTGGACCACCCGGTGCGCAGCGCCGCTGACGTCATGGCGCTGCCGTCGCTCGAACCCGATGCGGTGGAGCCGGTTGCTGCCGCGGTGCGGCTGCTGGTCGCCGAGCTGGGTCAGACGCCGTTGATCGGTTTCGCCGGAGCGCCGTTCACCCTTGCCTCCTACCTCATCGAGGGTGGACCGAGCCGCCACCACGAACGCACCAAGGCGCTCATGCAGTCCGAGCCCGAAGTCTGGCAGGCGCTGCTGGAGCGGCTCGCCGAGCTCACTCTGACCTTCCTCCGGGTGCAGGCAGCCGCTGGGGTGGATGCGGTTCAGCTGTTCGACTCGTGGGCGGGGGCACTGTCCGAACGGGATTACCGGCAGTTCGTGCTGCCACACTCGGCGCGGGTGCTGGCGGGCCTGGCCGACACCGGATTACCGCGGATCCACTTCGGGGTGGGGACCGGGGAACTGCTCGGAGCGATGGTCCAAGCCGGCGCGGACGTCGTCGGGGTGGACTGGCGGATCCCCCTGGATGTCGCTACGCAGCGGGTTCGACGTATCCGCCGGCGTGACCCGATCGTGGTCCAGGGAAACGTCGATCCAGCCGTGTTGCTGGCCGGCTGGCCGGCCGTCGAGCGGGAGACACGCCGGGTGATCGCCGAGGGACGTGCAGCTGACGCGCACATACTCAACCTCGGGCACGGGGTCCTGCCAGGAACCGACCCGGACATGTTGACTCGCATCGTGGAGTTGGCGCACTCGCAGTGAACAGGACCCAGCCTTGCCGGGTCGTTGTGGTCGGGGGCGGCATCTCCGGGTTGGCTGCGGCGTACCGGTTGCGCACCCTGCTCGGGTCGGTCGCCGAGATCATTCTCATCGAGGGTTCGCGGCGGCTGGGCGGTGCGTTGCGCACCGTGGAGCTCGGCGGTGTGGCCCTCGACGTGGGTGCCGAGGCCTTCCTGATGAGGCGGCCCGAGGCGGCCGATCTGATCGAAGAACTGGGGCTCACCGGGCAGCTGCGACACCCCACTGCGGCGGCTCCTACGGTCCGGGCCGATGGGCGCACCATGGCGCTGCCTACCCGAACGATGCTCGGCCTACCCGGCGCCGCGACCGACGTCGCCAGCCTGTTGTCCGCGCAGGGAAGGGCGCGGGTAGCCGCGGAACCCACCATGGCGCTGCGCTGGGAGCCCGGGCGCGACGCTGCGGTCGGGCTGCTGTTGCGCGAGCGAACCGGTGACGAGTTGGTCGACCGGCTGGTCGACCCACTGCTGGGCGGGGTCTACGCTGGGCGCGCCGACGCGCTCGGATTACGCGCCACGCTGCCCGCGGTGGCCACCGCGCTGGACCGCGGCGCCGGATCGCTGCTCGCCGCGGCCGGCATGGCCTTGACCGCCAACCGACTGCGGCCCAGCGGTGGCCCGGTGTTCGGCACGTTGAGCGGCGGGTTCAACGGCTTGGTCGACGCGCTGGTGGCGGCTGCGGCGGTACGCCCGAGGCTCGGGCTACCGGTACGCGGGCTGGCTCGCACACCACGGGGCTGGCGGCTGACGCTGGGCCGGACCAGCAAGGACGAACACCTCGACGCCGACGCTGTGGTGCTCGCGGTCCCCGCCCCCGCGTTACGGCGGCTGCTGGCCGATCCGTTGCCTGCCGCCTCGGCCGCTGCGAGCCGGGTCGAGGTCGCTTCGTCCGCGGTGGTCGGGCTCGCCCTGCCGCGGACCGCTGCGCAGGCTCTGCCAGAAACTTCCGGCGTGTTGGTGGCCGCTAGCGAACCGCTGTCGGTCAAGGCGTTCACCTTCTCCGGGCGCAAGTGGGCGCACGCCAGCTCGGCGGAGGTGTTGCTGGTCCGCGCCTCGATGGGCCGTCACGGAGAGGCCCGGGTCCTGCAACGTGACGACGCGGAACTGGTCGCGGCGGTACGCGCTGATCTCGCCGCGCTCACCGGGATCACCGCGGCGCCGGTGGCCACCGTGGTGGCGCGCTGGGGGGGTGGGCTGCCGCAGTACGCACCTGGACACCTCGACTCCGTCGCTGCCCTCGAGCGCGAGGTTGCCGAGTACGCTGGGCTCGCGGTCGCCGGTGCGACCCTGCACGGGGTGGGCCTGCCGGCGTGCATCGGTACCGCCGACGCCGCGGCCCGCCGCATCGCGGGTTACTTGAACAGCCGGATGCAAGCAGGTACATCGCGCGGCGGCGTTGAAGTATCCGGTGGAACAATGGGGTCATGACCCGCCTGGACTACGCCGCACTGAACTCCACAATTCGCTACACCATGTGGTCGGTTTTCCGGGTCCAACCCGGGCAGCTGCCCGCCGAGCGCGCCGAGCCAGCCCGCGAGGCACAGCAGTACCTCGAGACGCTGGAGGGCAAGGGAGTGGCGGTACGCGGCATCTACGACCTCGCTGGACTGCGCGCCGACGCGGATTGGATGATCTGGTGGCACGCCGAGGAGATCGAGGCGCTGCAAGCGGGGTACGCCAACCTGCGCCGCTCCACCGCGCTGGGCCGGGCCAGCGTGCCGGTGTGGTCGACGGTGGCGTGCAACCGGCCCGCAGAGTTCAACAAGAGCCACGTGCCGGCGTTTCTCGCTGGTGAGGAGCCTAAGCGGTATGTCTGCGTTTACCCGTTCGTGCGGTCCTACGAGTGGTACCTGCTGCCCGACGCTGAACGCCGGGAGCTGCTCGCCGAACACGGAATGCAGGCGCGCGACTTTCCCGACGTGCGGGCCAACACGGTCGCCTCGTTCGCGCTGAGCGACTACGAGTGGATCCTGGCGTTCGAGGCCGACGAGCTGCATCGCATCGTCGACGTGATGCGCGCGCTCCGGGCCAGCCGGGCCCGCCGGCACGTCCGGGAAGAGGTGCCGTTCTTCACCGGTCCCCGGGTGCCCGTCGCCGAACTGGTAACGGGATTGCCTTAGGGCTCCGGCTCGGTAGGCACCAGCCGAAGCGAAATCGAGTTGATGCAGTAGCGCTGATCGGTGGGAGTCTTATACCCCTCGCCCTCGAAGACGTGCCCGAGATGGCTGTGGCAGGTGGCGCAGAGCACCTCGGTGCGCTTGGAGAACATGCTGCGGTCCTCGCGCAGCAGCACCGCGTCGCCGGCCAGCGGGGTGAAGAACGACGGCCATCCACAATGCGACTCGAACTTGTGGTCGCTACGGAACAGCTCTGCTCCGCAAGCCCGGCACTCATACACGCCCTGGGTCTTGGTTTGCTCGTACTCGCCGGTCCCTGGAGGTTCCGTGCCTGCGTTGCGCAACACGGCGTATTCCTGCGGGGTGAGCTGTTCGCGCCATTGGGCGTCGGACTTGACGACCTTGGGTGTCACACCCTTAACCGGATCCATGTCAAATACGCTACGCGGGCTTCAGCCCAGCAGGGCGGTGAGGACGAACGTCGCTGCTTGCCACAGCGTGACGGCTACGCCGAGCAGGATGAGTACAACCACGAGGACGGCCGCTAACCGCCGCGGACCCTCCGCGCGGTTGACCGACTCGGCAAAGTCGCTGACCCCGGAGAGGTAGCCCTCGACAGTAAACCCGGAATGCAGCCGGTGGGCGCGGTCCAGGTGCTCGGAAAAGGCCCTCACCTCGGGATCGTTGCGGTCCAGCCCGATCAGGTCATCGTCGAGTCGACGTCGCTCCTGTGCATCCGGCTGCCGGCTGTCGCCGTACCCGCCACCTGGCCAGTCGGATTGCGGTTCGCTGCGCACCACGGTCCTACGGTAGCCGTTATGCGGTAGTTTTCGATCGTGGCCCGCGGTGACGCGCTGGAACTCACGGTGCCTGGCCCCGAAGGCGAGCGCACCGTGCGGGTGTCCAACCCAGACAAGGTGTACTTCCCTGACCGCGGCATCACCAAGCGCCAGATCGTGGAGTACTACCTCGCTGTGTCCGAGCCGCTGCTGGGTGTGCTCGCGCAGCGCCCGGTCACGCTGAAGCGCTTCGTCGACGGTGTCAGTGGGGAAGCCTTCTACGCCAAACGGGTGCCCAAGGGTGCCCCCGCCTGGGTGGATTCCGTGGAGATCACTTTCCCGTCCGGACGCACCGCCCGTGAGGTGTGTCCCACCGAGCCTGCCGTGCTCGCCTGGGCCGCGAACCTGGGCACATTCGACTTCCATCCGTGGCCGGTGCGCCGTCCACGAGTGGATCATCCTGACGAGCTGCGGGTCGACCTCGACCCGCAGCCGGGGACCGGCTTCGTCGACGCCGCCGAGGTGGCCGCGGTGCTGCGCGAGGTCCTCGCGGAGGCCGGGATGGTCGGTTATCCCAAGACCTCTGGAGGCCGGGGGATTCACGTCGCGGTTCGGATCCGCCCGGAGTGGTCGTTCGTGCAGGTCCGCAGGTCCGTGATAGCGCTGGCTCGGGCCGTGGAGCGGCGGATCCCGCAACGGGCCACCGTGTCGTGGTGGAAAGAGGAGCGCGGCCAGCGGGTGTTCCTAGACTTCAACCAGGCAGCGCGAGACCGCACGATCGCGTCGGCCTGGTCGGTGCGCGGCACCCCGCGCGCTACCGTGTCGATGCCGGTGAACTGGGACGATCTGGTGGACGTGCATCCGGACGATTTCGACGTACTCACCGTGCCCGGGCTGCTCGCGCAGCGGGGCGATCCGCATGCCGGGCTGGACAGCGAGTCGTTCAGCTTGGAGCCGCTGCTGGAGTGGGTGCTGCGGGACGAGCGCGATCACGACCTGGGTGACCTGCCCTACCCGCCCGAGTACCCGAAAATGCCGGGCGAGCCCCTCCGGGTGCAGCCGAGCCGCGCGAAGCGCCCTACCTCCAGCTAGTCCTTCGCTACATCACCGCACGAGCCCCGGCATCGCAGGTGCCTGCCGTTAGGGCGGGCACAGGGTTCCTTGCCGCGGTACTGAGGCATCCATCAAGAAGCGGGTGACCAGGTCGACGACGCAGGGGCTACGCGGTAGCGCGCCATGGGCCTGGCCCTGCCAGGTCACCAGCGTCGCTGACGGGATGGACTGCGCGGTGCGCCTGGCCCCTTCGGCTGGGGTCACCGGGTCCCCGGCCGTGGCCACCACCAGCACTGGCGGCAGCGCCCGGTCCTCCGTCACAGGCGGCGGCGAGGGCACCGGCCACGCGCTACACAGCAGCAGCCGACCCGCGAACAGCGGGCCGAACAGCGCGGAACGCTGCTGCCACTGGCTTGCCAGCTGGTGGGCGCGCTCGGGGGGCACCCTGGTGGGGGTGTCGTTGCAATGCGTCGCCAGCGCTGGGTCGAAGCGCGCGGGCAGCCCGCGGTCGATGGTCAGGATCGGCGTCACGAGCGCGGCCAGTTCGGTCCCATTCCCGTCGCGGGCGGCTGCGAGCGCATGGGACAGCTGCGGCCAGCGCTCCGGGTCACCGACCGTCTCGAGCACAGCCTGGTAGGCGATGCCCGCGGTGATCAGCTGCCAGCCGACCTGTAGTGGGTTCCGGCGCAGCGCCTCGGCGATGGTCAGCAGGGCGCTGCGAGGGTCGGCTCCCAGCGGGCAGCCTCGGGCCACGCAATCGGCGGCGAACGCGGTGTAGCCCGTGTCCGCGGCGACCAGCGTGGCCTCCGTGGCGGCCACGTCGTCGAGGGTGGGATCTACGGCGCCGTCGAGCACCACCCGCCCCACCGAGGAGGGGTACCTGCGCAGGAAATCGGTGATCGCCCGAGACGCCTCACCGTATGAGATCACGTTGAGCACCGGCGCGTTGAGAGCGACCCGGAGCTGCTCGAGGTCGTCAGCTGTGCCGGTGGAGTTGATCGTGGTGAGCACTTCACCGAGATCTTGCACACAGGTCTCGATGGCGATGCGGGTGATGTCGAGCAGCGAATCCAGCTGTCCGGCTTGGCTCGGGTCGGAATCGATCCCGACGATCTGGTTCCGGGTGGTTTTCGGTATGCAGTCCAGCGGTTCGCTTGGACCGGTGCCACGGCGGGCTAACCCGATCAGGGTGAACCGGTCCAGGAGGTCGGGGGGGAGTTGCTGCGCCAGTCGGGCGGCCCGGACCGTTCCGGGCTCCCCGGCGGCCTCCCCGATCACGACAAGGGGAGCCGGGCCGTCGCCGACCCTGGTGAGGTCCAGATGGAGAGAGTTCCCGAATACTGGTCGGTCAGCCGTGGCATCGACCCGAAGCTCGCTGCATTCCACTCGCCGTGGGCTGGCCGTGCCGAGCGCACCGCTGATCGTGTCGGTGCAGTCTCGCCAGGGCAGCGAATTGCGGTAGTAGTCACCGGCCGGTGGCAGCGGCGGGCTGCTGGGCAAAGCCTGCGGGAAGCGTTGCGGAGGCAGGTTGGCGTCCCGCACCGCCACCGGCGGTCGATTCGAGGGTCCCGCGGTGCAGCCGCTCACGCTCACCAGCAGTGCCAACAGCGTCATGGGCGCCACCAGACACCACAGTATCCGGTGGCGCACAGACTCTCCTCGCATCCAGGGCGGCGGTGGCCTGGCGATGCTGACATTCTCCCGGTGAGCCTGCCGTGAGCATGATCCTAGCGGCCACGATCCGGCGCCGAATCGCTGCGAATCGCGGCAGGCAGGTCGGCGGTCAGCTGGGAGCGCGCGGTGACCGCCGACCCTCGGCGCCGGCGTTCAGCAGGTACACAGTCCCGCCCTCGGCATTGCGCTGGGTCGGCACCGTCGATGCGTGCGGAACCTCGGCACGCTTCATCGCGTTCGGGTCCTCCGGAACCCGGTCTACTATCGCGGTCCCGGCGATCTGCCCGAGCGCCTCGGTCAAGACCTGGTAGGTCGCGGCCATCGCAGCGGTTACTTCAGCGCGCAACGTTTCGAGCGCGGTCACGTCGTCGGCAACCTGGGTCCGCAGCTCGCGCAATGCCGACTCGTCGCGGTCAACCGCGCACATCTGGGTCGACAGCTGCGCACCGATCACCTGGTGCATGAGGTGGAAACGGGCGATGCTGCGCAGTTCGCTGTCCTGGATCCGGGCGTTCGCCGCGGCCTCACGTTTCGTTAACGCCTGCGCTGCGTCCTGCTCGGCCGCGTCCCGGCGCGCAGCGGACTCCGCCTCGAGTTGATCGCACTGCCGTCTCGCATGCTCGAGCAACGACTTGGCCTCGCGGCTGGCCTGTGCTCGCAAGCTCGTGATCTGCTCATCCGCGCTGGCCTTCAGCTCGGCGAGCTCCTGGTCGGCACGAGCCCTAGCAGTGGCTATTTCTGCCTCGGCAGTTGCTTTGAGCTCGGCGGCCTCCTCGCCGGCCAGCCGCATGATGCGCTGGATTCGGGCGCTGGCCTCATCCATGGGGGTAGCCAGGATGCGCTCAACCCGCGCACTCGCGTGGTGCGCCTCTTGGCGCAGATGTTCCAGCAGTTCGCTCTGCAACCGGAGATGGTTCATCACCTTGCTGAGCTCGGCGACCTGGGTGAGCGCCGCGTCGCGATCGGCCGCGATCACGGCGATGCGGCCATCGAGGGATTCGAGGTGCTCCAGGACCTGTCTTCGGTTGAAGCCACGGAGAGCCGTCTCGAACGGCTCGTGCAGGGGGACCAGGTCGTCGTTATCCGGTGATCCGCGCACAGGCGCTGATCATAGCGGGCAAACGGGCACGAATAAACCACAACTTCTCAGCCTGCCGGGCCCCGCACACCAGGCCTACGCTCCTGGCCAGATCATCACCAGCGAAGTCGAACGGCACCACCCTGCGCTGCTACGGCAGCGCGACACCTGTTCAACCCGTGCCCCGCACCAGCCACCACGTCACCCCACAGAGACCCTGCAAGTGAGCCGGGGCGTCGGTCCGTTTCTGCTGGCAGTGCCCGTTGGCCAGCCACCGGTGGTAGGGCTGCCGGAGTACTCCGAGGTGGCCACCTCAACTTCAGGGCTGTCCCTTCGCGGACCAGGTCGTCACTTTTTTGCGAAATCACGCTCCATCTGCAGGACGGTGTTGCCCTTGCGGAGCCGTTCCCGCTCGACCACATTTGATCTCGGACAGGTCCTGGACCCCGCGATTGTCTTTCGCTTTCTTCACCCGTTTGCCTAACGTCATCTCGTGACGCCGATACGGAGACCACCTCGGCGATCGATCGGCCCGGGTCGGTGACAGAAGTATCGGCCTGCCCTTGTACTCCTGATTCGAAGCGTCGACGTGTCGCCACACGATTCCCTCCACTGGCTGTCAGCGGCAGCTACGACCGGGTATCTGCAGGACCGGGCACGGTCCACGCGCACCGCTGCACCCTGCGATGGTGTTGCACTTGGAGGCACGTCACCTACAACCCCACAGCATCACCGCGGCCTCAACGGACCCACCACCCCCAAGATCACTCGAGCACTCATCCTCCCGCCGCCCAACTCAACACAACCCGCTTCAAGTTCTCGGCGACCCCTGCCCGTCACCACATCATGATCAAAACTTCAACAGCCGTCGCAACACCTCCGGATGCCTGACACTCCGGATGTCGCGCGGTGCCGCAAAGTGCTCATACTGGCACTTCCCTCAGCTCGTGATCGAGTGTAAACTTCCGATTACGGGAAAACCGATTAGTCAAACGGCCGCGTTCCGAGCCTGATCGGGTGCCAGACCATTCCTCGCAGGGTTGGAGGTCGCATTGAATGTGTTTGTAGCATTGAATGAGTATGGGGAGTCGCACCTCGGTGGCTGGTGGGTAGGGCTGATCATCGGGTTGGTGGTGGTCGTGGTCGTGGTGGTGGTTGTAAGCGTGCTGCTGGTGCTTGCATCCCGGATCAATGCGCAGGCGCGCGCGGCCGCTCGTGAGCTTGAGGCGATACGGTCGACCACGAATCCGCTCGTGGAGCTGCGTCGCACGAACGACACGCTCCAGAGCATCCTCCGGGGAGCCCGGACCGCTCGACAAGCATTGGGGGGATAACGATGGTCGTAGCTCTTGCCGCCCAGGAAATCACGTTTTGGCAGGTTCTTCTGGCTCTCGGAGCCGTTGTGCTAGTTGTCGTGATCGCGCTTCTCAGCCTGCTGCTCTCCTTCGTCCGCTCCATCGAAACCAGCGTGCACGGACTGGGGGGCGTGGCGCAGGGGGTTGCTGGCAACACGGCCCACATCAAGATCGCGCTTGCTGTCGCAGACAGCCTGGATGAGATCGCGGACGAGGCGGGCCGCCACGCTCGCCTTCTGGGGGTGGGGGTGTGATGAGCACGGTACTGCTCGTGATCCTCACCGTCGTCGAGATTGTGGCCCTGGTGGCCGTGTTGGCGCTGTTCGTTATCTTGATCACTCGCCGGCTGCGCTCTCTTGCCAACGCCCTCGGGCAAGTGAGTGAGGGGGTCCTCAGATCGATCCAAGGGGACGTGTTTCTGGTTGGCGCCGGTGCCGCGATCCTGAACCGGAAGCTGAACGCGATCGCCAAAGTGCTGCCGGCGCTCGCGGAGAAGGCCGAGTCGCTTCCTGCGAAGCACGCACAGGCCCAAACCTCGCAGCAGCCGCACGCCCAAGCCGCCGGAACTGGCTGGCGACCCGCAACGCGGTAAGGCGAAGATTAAGACTAAGGAGGCGACGATGTTACTGTGGTGGATCGGCAACGCGCTCTTCCTCATCCTAGTCGTACCCGTCGTGGTGGTGCTCCTTCAGGTCCTGAAGGGGTCCGCAGTCAACGTCGGGAAGCGCATCGACGCCATTCACGATCAGGCCGGTGGCATCGTCATCGCGGCCGACGATGTGAAGGCGCTGATACCCACCCGCGACGCCGTGAAACGGGTGGGGGCTGGCCTCACCCGCTATGTGAAGGCGGTTGACCGCCTCCTGTGAGGAGCGAATTACCATGCCGGCAGCCGCTATATTCTCGATCATCCTCGCAGCGATCACTGTGCTGGTGCTCGCTGCCTATCTGATCAGTATTGCGCGCGTTCTCGCGCACATCCACGCCAGGCTCCGGGAAGTCAACACCGGCCTTCATGTGGTTACCCAGAGGACAGAGCCGGTCGGATCGATCGTTGGGGCGATCAACAGCGATCTTTCCGGCGCGAACGACGCCTTGCGGGCCGTGCTCGCAAGAAAGTAGCGATGGCCGTCGTTTCCGGCGCCTGCACCACCGAGAGTGTCGCGCCGCCGACCCGTGAAGGTGGGTTTCCGATAACACGCGACGGGCGGGGGAACCGACAGGGACCAAACGTGACATGGGTATCCGTGACCGCATTGGCGTCGACGGCCGTCCCAAGAAGTTCGTCGTACCGACCGGGTACCGCCTCGGGGGCCAGCCCAAGGCGCGGTGAGTGCGTCGCTGGCGCGGTCTATGGCGTGTAGGTCGGCGGTGGGTTTGCCGGCGGTGATGTGCGTCTCCGACTCCGCCGCAGCCACCAGGACGGGTGCTGCCTGAGTCGGACTGTTGTGCTGGTGGGCGATACTGGGATTGAACCAGTGACCTCTACCGTGTCAACGCCGATTCGTGTTGTCGATCGCGGCTGCTGGGTACCTCGTAGGCCTTCTGACCGGCGAGGACGTGCGCGGTGGTGGTTTGGTCTCATAACCTGAGCTACAGCGTTTGCTGATTTCTTGCTGACTGCGCCATGTCGTGCTGCGCTTTGGAGCTGCCGGCCAGTGTTGGTCGGCGCTCTTGATCAGACTGGGGTCTGCTGGCCGGGACTAGCGCTTTGCGTGCGGTGCAGACCAGGCACCGGACCTGGTTGCGCGCTGGATGAGCAAGTGAGATCAAGAGGTGCACCCGCCCCCTGATGATGCGGCCGAGAGCGGGTGTTGGCGCACCTGTTCTCGGCCTTGATCCCCAACCCTGAGTAGGAGGGTGGAGACCCGATGACGAACCCTATGCAGTCCGATCCTGACCGACTACGGCTGGCTCTGGATAACGGTGAGGAGGTGGAGTTGGACGGCGGCACGCTCGTACTCGGCGATGAGGAGTCCCCGTCGGTGGTGCTGCGCTTGGCGCCGTGGCGGGCGCGGTCGGTGGCGCGGGTGTTGGAGGAGTGGTCGGCGGTCTCCCGGGTGTTCCACCGGGCGCCTCGACCGATCCTCACGGAGCTGGAGCTGTCCCGCACGTTGGACCTCGCCGCGTCCGTGCTCGGTGATCCCGAGCCGGTCATGCCAATGCAGCGGGGTGCTCGTGTGGTACCGAGTCGTCAGCGGCTGGATGCGGTGGCGGTGCTGGCCGAGCGGGAATCTCGGTTGTCGGCGCTGCAACGGCTGGCTCTGGTGGATGCGGCGGCGTCATGGCTGTCTGAGCCCAACGGCGGAGACCAGCTGTCTCATGCGCTTCTAGCGGCGGCGTGCACGACCGAGGTCACCGCAGAGCATGCGTATCTGGCGCTGATCACCCCACCGGAGAACCCGGAGGATCATTCTGAGGGCCTGCCTTCGTAGTGGCCAATCCTTACGGTCGGGCGCCACCGGTCCAGGCTCACGCGTTAGCGTGATCCCGCCAGGGACACGAAGTGGCCTTGACCGGTGGTGATCGACCGTGACGAGGATCGGTCGCGGAGAAGGCCGGCCCGGACGCACGACAACAGCATGATCAGACTGCACGGGGCCCGATGGCCTGAGGAGTTCCAGCCTCGGTCATCGGGCCCTTTGTCGTGCGCCGCCGCCGGGCCGGCCGCCCGCAGCGGAGCGAGGACCGGACC
>DATAWX010000045.1:0-6407 GCA_036266995.1 Pseudonocardiaceae bacterium
GACGACGAGAACATCAACTCCCAGCCGTTCATGCGCTGGCGTGACCGGTACCTGTACTCGATGGAAGGTGTGAACCGCGCTATCGCCGCGACCGGCGAGGTCAAGGGCCACTACCTCAACGTCACCGCGGGCACGATGGAAGACATGTACGAGCGGGCCACCTTCGCCAAAGAGGTCGGCACCGTCATCATCATGATCGACCTCACCATCGGTTACACCGCTATCCAGTCGATGGCGAAGTTTGCGCGGGCCAACAGCCTGATCCTGCACCTGCACCGCGCCGGGCACGGGACCTACACCCGGCAGAAGAACCACGGCGTGAACTTCCGGGTGATCGCCAAGTGGATGCGCCTGGCCGGGGTGGACCACATCCACGCGGGCACCGTGGTCGGCAAGCTGGAGGGTGACCCGAACGCCACCGCCGGCTACTACGACACCTGTCGCGAGATGAAGCAGCCCATCAATCCGGTCAAGGGCATCTACTTCGACCAGGACTGGGGCTCCATGCCGGGCATGATGCCGGTGGCCTCGGGCGGGATCCACGCCGGCCAGATGGGCGATCTGCTGCACTACCTCGGCGAGGACGTGGTGCTGCAGTTCGGTGGCGGAACGATCGGCCACCCGATGGGCATCGCCGCGGGCGCCGAAGCCAACCGAGTCGCACTAGAGGCGATGATCAAGGCTCGCAACGAGGGCCGGGACTACCGCAAGGAGGCCCAGGACATCCTCAAGGCGGCTGCCAAGAAGTGCGCCGCTCTGGACACCGCGCTGGCGACCTGGGGAGAAATCTCCTTCAACTACGAGTCGACCGACATGCCCGACGTCGTCGAGACACCGACCTCGGTCTGAGTCGGATTGATTTCAGGAGCCCCTTAAGGAGCTGCACAGATGCGAATCACCCAAGGAACGTTTTCGTTCCTGCCGGACCTGACCGACGCCGAGATCACCGCACAGATCCAGTACGCCCTGGACAACAAATGGCCTTGTTCGGTGGAGTTCACCGACGACCCACATCCCCGCAACGTCTACTGGGACATGTGGGGGCTGCCGATGTTCGACCTGGCCGACGCGGCGGGGGTGCTCGCCGAGGTCAACGCCTGCCGCAAGGCCAAGCCTGAGCACTACATCAGGCTCAACGCCTACAACGCGAATTACGGCAAGCAGACGGTCGCGCTGTCCTTCATAGTGCAGCGGCCGTCTGATGAGCCCGGCTTCCGGCTGGACCGTCAGGACGCCCACGACCGCACCATCCACTACACATTGCATCCCTACGCCGCTGACGCGCCACCCGGTCGCCGGTACAACGGGCAGCAATGAGCGAGTCACCCACTCGAATCGGGTTCGGAATGTCCTCTCCCGGCCGCAACCCGGCCGGGCAGGGGGCATCCGAGGAAACCCCCGAGGAAGAACAGACGCTGCCGCCGGACGCCAAGGTCAGTCTCCGCAAGGAACGCGAAGCCACCGGAATCGATGAGGTCTTCGAGTCCCTGGACGCCGACCTGGTCGGTCTCACCCCGGTCAAGACCAGGATCCGCGAGATCGCCGCACTGCTGTTGGTCGACCGCGCCCGCAGCAGATTCGGTCTGTCCACCTCCAGGCCCAACCTGCACATGAGCTTCACCGGCAGTCCGGGCACCGGCAAGACCACCGTCGCGCTACGGATGGCCGACATGCTGCACCGGCTGGGCTACCTTCGCCGCGGGCACCTGGTCTCGGTGACGCGCGATGACCTGGTCGGCCAGTATGTCGGGCACACCGCACCCAAGACGAAAGAGGTCCTCAAGCGCGCGATGGGCGGCGTGCTGTTCATCGACGAGGCCTACTACCTCTATCGCGCGGACAACGAGCGCGACTACGGGCAGGAGTCCATCGAGATCCTGTTGCAGGTGATGGAGAACCACCGGGAGGATCTGGTGGTGATTCTCGCCGGTTACAAGGACCGGATGGATTCGTTCTTCGCATCCAATCCCGGGATGAGTTCCCGGATCGCGCACCACATCGATTTCCCCGACTACACCCTCGACGAGCTGGACGACATCGGAAAGCTCCTACTCAAGGCGGAGGGTTATACCCTCACCGCGGAAGCCAAGAAGACCTTTCGTGACTACCTCGAGCACCGCCAGGCGCAGCCGCGGTTCGCCAACGCCCGCAGCGTGCGCAACGCGATCGAACGGGCCAGGCTGCGCCACGCCAGTCGGATGATGACGACCGATGAATCAGTCGGCCGCGACGAGCTCACCACGCTGAAGCCGGAGGACTTCCTCGGCAGCCGAGTCTTCACCGAGGCCAACGGCGAAACATCCAATTCCGCTTCTGGCTGACGGGGGCAGCTCAGCGCCGCTTCCCGCTACGGGGAGCTGACGGGGGTGGGACCACCGGGCCGCAGTCGCCATCCGGTGCGTCGTCGAGGTCCACGATCACCGGGGCGTGGTCGCTGGGAGCGGTGCCCTTGCGGGCTTGGCGGTCCACCCACGCCGCGCAGGCCCGCGGGGCGACGTCGGCGCCCGCGAGGATCAGATCGATTCGCATCCCGAAGTTCTGGTGGAACATGCCCGCGCGGTAGTCCCAGTAGCTGAAGATCCGCTCGGTGGGCCAGCGTTCCCGCACCAGGTCGTGCAGCCCAAGGACGCGCAGCGCCTCGCGTTCCGGGGGCGTGACGTGGGTGGAGGTGACGTACGCGGCAGGATCATAGACGTCGTCGTCGGTGGGTGCCACGTTCATGTCGCCGCAGACCATGGTCACCGCGGGGTCCCCGGCGGTGACGGTGGCCCGAAGCGCGGCCAGCCAGTCAAGCTTGTAGCGGTAGTGCGGGTCCTCGGGAGTGCGACCGTTGGGCACGTACACCGACATCACCCGCAACCCGGCGCACGTTGCGGACACCGCACGGGCCTCTGGGCCCGGGCCCAGCCCCACTGGATTGGCGGGCTCATCGAGCAACCCGGCGACGACGTCGTCCAAGCCGACCCGGGAGACGATCGCCACCCCGTTCCACCGGCCGTCGCCGTGGTGGGCGACGGCGTACCCACGTTCGGTCAACGCGGGACGAACCAGCTCATCGAAGGCGTCGGCGGGCAGCTTGGTCTCCTGCAGGCACACCACGTCCGGCGCCCGCGCGTCCAGCCACGGCAACAACCGAGGCATCCGCGAACGCACCGAGTTCACATTCCACGTCGCCACCCGCACTCGTCCACGCTATCGCCCGACCGATCCCGACCCGGTGCGAGGGATCTGCGCTCATCCGGGGCCTGCGACGCGCGGACCCGCCACGCCGGCGAACAGGTCGTCCTCCCAGTTGTGCGGTCCCGAACCCGGCCCCCCCTGCCCACGGACCAAGACGTAGCTCTCCACCGCGAACTCGGGGACTGTGATGAGAAAGGCGAACACCCCACTGCGCAGATCCACCTGGCTGCGGTACGCCCGCAGCGCCTTGACCTTGGCGTCCAGGTACGCCCGCCCATCCACCACCGCGGTGATCTCCTCATCGGGCAGCGAGTGGGGCACTAGGTCCGTGGGGGAAAGTATCCCAGCGTCCACAGCAGCCTGGATCATCTTGCGGGAGAACGTCATCCAGTAGACCTTCGCTACCTGCCACGGTGCGCCGAGCTCCGGTTCGAACCGGGGGTCAGCCGCAGGATCCAACGCGGCCATCGTCACCCGATTGGCTTGAATGTGGTCCGGGTGCCCGTACCCGCCGTGAGCGTCATATGTCACCACCACCTGCGGGCACTCGGCACGCAGGATTTCGACCATCGCCCGGACCGCCTCGCGTGGGTCGGCGCAGGCGAAGGCCGCCGGGTCCTCGCTGGCAGGCATCCCGCTGTCGCGCCAGCGACCGCGGCCGCCCAGCCAGTGGTGGCGGGTGGTGCCCAACACGGCCAGTGCCTCGGCCAGCTCCCCTTCCCGGTGCACGCCCAGCCCGTCGGGATCGACCTCGCGCAACCCGGCAAGATCAGGCGCGACGATCTCGCCGAGCTCACCGCGGGTACAGGTGACCAGGACCACGGTGGCGCCCTGTCCCGCGTAGCGGGTCATCGTCGCGCCGGTCATGGACGACTCGTCGTCGGGGTGGGCATGCACCAACAGCAACCGACGGTCATCCATCCGATCACGCATCCTTTTCCTGGCGGCCTCCGCTGGTCCGGCGACGCCTTCGGTCCCCGCTGATTGTGCACCGGGACGGGTGACGCGGGAGTACACCACCCCCGGGGGCTGCGGTCTCAGCGCGGAAGGCTGTCCCAGAACAACAGCTCGTAGGCCTGCAGCAGCCGAGCCGCCCGGGCGATCCTGGCCGGCTCGACACCCTCGGCAAGCCCTGCGTCGATCACCTCCAGGCTGATTCGCTCCAGTTCAGTAGTCGGGCCGGCGAAATGCGCGAAGAAGGTGCAGGCCGGCGGGGTGAGCTGGTACGTGCTGGACAGCGCGTCAGCCATCCGCGCGCAGCATGTGCCCCAGGCCTCCAGGTTCACCACGAACGCGCCCGCGACCTCAGCCGGCGTGCCATCTCGGGCCAAGCGAGCCACGTAGGACGGGTAGACCTGGCACCCTGGCAGCGGCTCGTAACCCGCGCGTGCCGGACCGGCCAGCCCGACCGCGGTAGCAAAGGCGTCCAGCGCCAGCAACGCGGCCCGCTCTCCGGCGACCATGCCCGCCAGGTAACCCTGAGCCGGATCAGCGGCAAACCTCTCGCTGAGCACCTCGAAGCTGCGCACGTCGCTGGGGATGATCTGGAGCTGCTCGCCCGCGAAGGCACGCAGGCCCCCCGTGGACAGCCGCCCGGCCACCAGCTCCGTCAGCCACGAGTTGCCCTTGATGCGTTCCTCGACGTCAGCCAGATCCCGCCGGATACCAGCGCACAGCAGCTGAGCATCCATCGTCATACCCCCTTTTCCGCTGCGAGTCGCCGGGCAGTGCCAGCATCGACGGGCTCGGCTCCGGCCGCAACGTCATCGCGATCTTCGCCGGCCGCCAGCAGCTCTACCGCCACATTTGTCACACGTGTCACACGAGCAAGCGTTCGGACGCGTCGCGGATGTGCCATAAATGGCCAATATGGGAAGAAAGTTGCCGGCTGGGGCGCCTCCGCCACGCCGCGACTGCCATTTCCTGGAAATGCACAGAGGGTGACGATATGTCAACCCCCTCGCGCCGTTGTCACGATCAGACCGTTGGCTAGAAGTGATAACGGCTGGGTAACCCGCTGAGGTAACCTGGGGATAATCGCAGATGGGTGCACGTCGTCCCGATGCGTGTAGTCAACCCAATCGAGACGACGGGAGGTCCTCGTGAACCTTGGGCACTCAAGTCCTGGACACCGTGGGCGTCGTGCGGCAACCGGCCTGTATGACCCTGCGTATGAACACGACGCCTGCGGGGTGGCCTTCGTGGCGGACCTCGCCGGCCGCCGCGATCACGGTATCGTGCAGAAGGCTCTCACCGCGCTGCGTAACCTCGAGCACCGGGGGGCCCGGGGTGGGGAACCTGATACCGGCGACGGCGCGGGCATCCTGATCCAGGTGCCCGACGGTTTCTTCCGCCAGGTCGTCGACTTCGAGCTGCCGCAACCGGGTCGGTACGCCGTCGGCACCGCGTTCCTGCCCAGCGATGACGCGGCTGAGGCCACCGCGATGGCGGCCGTCGAGGACATCGCGGTGCAGGAGGGCATGCGAGTGCTGGGGTGGCGGGAGCTGCCGGTGAACCCCGCCGGAGTCGGCCCGACAGCCCGCTCGGCGATGCCCCGCTTCCAGCAACTATTCCTGGCCAGCGGTGACGACGCCGGGGACCACGGGACCGGCCTGGGGCTGGAGCGGCGGGTGTACTGCGTGCGCAAGCGCGCTGAGCGCGATCACGACGTCTACTTTCCGAGCCTGTCCGGGCGCACGATCGTCTACAAGGGGATGCTCACCGAGGAACAACTGCTGACCTTCTACCCGGACCTGTCCGACGAGCGGGTGACCAGCTCACTGGGGCTGGTGCACTCCCGGTTCTCCACCAACACCTTCCCGTCCTGGCCGCTGGCCCACCCGTACCGCTTCGTGGCGCACAACGGTGAGATCAACACGCTGCGCGGAAACCGGAACTGGATGCGCGCGCGGGAGAACAAGCTCACGACCGACCTCATCCCCGGTGATCTGGATCGCCTGTACCCGATCGTCACCCCGGAGGCCAGTGACTCGGCGTCCTTCGACGAGGTGCTCGAACTGCTGCACCTGGGCGGTCGCTCGATGCCGCACGCGGTGCTGATGATGATCCCGGAGGCCTGGGAGAATCACACCGAGATGGACCCGGCGCGCCGGGCGTTCTATGAGTTCCACTCCACGCTGATGGAGCCGTGGGACGGCCCCGCCCTGGTCGCGTTCACCGACGGCACGGTGATCGGCGCCGTGCTGGACCGCAACGGCCTGCGCCCG
>DATAWX010000046.1:0-16941 GCA_036266995.1 Pseudonocardiaceae bacterium
GCCTGGACACCAACACCGGCCGGGCGCCCCGCTCCACCCATCGATCAGGACACGAGGAGCTGTCATGAGCCTACGGCAGGGCAAGTATGCCCGGCTGGAAGCCGCCGGCTGGGCCGTCACGGTGACCAACCGGTGTCGGCCAGTGCTGACTGCGGTGCATCGGCGGTGGTCGCGGTGAGCCGTGAGTATCGGGCGCTGGGCCGGGAACTGCGGCCGGGGCGGGAGGCCAGGCACCGGTCTGTGGTGGGTCGGCTGGTGGGGTGGGTGTTGCGGCACCTACCCGAGATCATCGTCGTCCTCCTGCTGATCCACGTCTGGCAGGTTACGGCAGACCGGATTGGTCCGCTATGGGCGAATATTTTCTTGGTCGCCCTGGTCGTGGGGCTGCTGTGGTGGCGGCGGTCCCGGCGCTGGCTGACCAGCGTTGTCGGGTGCATGGTCACCCGCGCTCGTCTGCGGGCTGCCTTCCACGAGTTGCGGCTGTCGCGACGGTCGGGCCGGTTGCCCTTCACCGTGGCCCTGGTCCCGACCGCGGTCGGGGAACGGGTCTGGTTGTGCTGCCCGCTCGGAGTGTCCGCCGAAGACATCGCCAGTGAGACAGACCGGCTGCGCGCCGCCTGCTTCGCCCGCGACGTACGGGTGACCCGGGACCGCCGGTTCTCCGCCCTGGTCTGCGTCGAGGTCATCCGCCGCGACCCCCTCGCCGCATCGCAACCGGTCACGTCACCACTGGGGAGGTTCGATGTTCCACGTCCACGGCAAAGCCAGTAAACACAAGCGCGGGTCGTTGTCGATCTGGGAGCCCGTTGACCTGGGTATCGACGAACGCGGCCACCCGGTGAGGGTCGGGCTGGCCGAGCGCAACCTGCTCGCCGCGGGCGAGCCCGGCGCCGGCAAATCCGTCGGCCTGAACCTGATCGTCGCACACGCCGCGCTGTCACTCGACTGCCGACTCATCCTGGTGGACGGCAAGCGAGTCGAACTCGGGTTATGGCGGCACTGCGCGGAGGCGTTCATCGGCCCGAACATCACCGACGCCATCGACCTACTCAAACAGCTCCAAACGGCCATGGACACCCGCTATGGGGAGCTACTCGACACCGGCCGCCGGAAGATCACCCGCGATTGTGGGCAGCCGGTCGTACTAGTGGTTTTCGACGAGCTGGCGTACTTCTCGGCCACGGTGGGCGACTCACGGCAGCAGAAAGAGTTCGTCGGGCTGGTCCGCGACCTGGTCGCGCGCGGCCGGGCCGCTGGGATCATCGTGGTCGCGGCCACCCAACGACCGTCGGCGGACATCATCCCCACCTCGCTGCGGGACCTCTTCGGCTACCGGTGGGCGTTCCGCTGCACCACCGACGCCAGCTCCGATGTCATCCTCGGCCACGGCTGGGCCAGCGACGGCTACACCGCCGCTGCCATCGACCCCACCGCCCGCGGTGTGGGGTGGCTAATTGCTGAAGGCGGCATCCCACGGCGGATGAAAGCCGCCTACCTCTCCGACGAGCAAGCCGCCCGACTGGCCGAGCACGCAGCGCGACTACGGACCCGAGCAGCAATCGTCGACGGCGGGGCGGGTGCGCCATGAGCACTCTCACCCTGGCCATGCCCAGTCCGTGTCCACAGTCCGCCGATCGCCGGCCGCACACCTGGCAGCCCGGCGACACCGCGGACCTGATCAGCCTCGGCACACCCGACCACGGCGTGACGGTGTACCTCGGCCGGTGCCGCTACTGCGCCGTGCCACTGCTCGCCGTGGCCCGGATGTCAGATGATCTTCACGGCAGTCCGGTCCTCGAACTACACGGGGCCCAACTATGACCCCGACAGGCACCCTCACGCCCCACACCGTGGAGGAGATCGTCAGCCGAGCCGGCCGGCCGGACTACGACCGCTGGGCCGACCAGGTCGCCCGATGCGGGCACTGCTCCCGCCCAGTGCGGCTCCGCGGACGCGTCGAACACCGATCAGCCACCAGTAGCCAGCTCACCTACACCACGGATGCCGAGCCGGATCGAGTGCTACTGGTGCGCTGCGGAAACCGGCGGGCGGCAGCGTGCCCGTCCTGCTCCTATGAGTACGCCGGCGACATGTGGCAACTCCTCTACGCCGGCGCCGCCGGCGGCCGCAAAGGCGTCCCGGAATCCATCCGATCACACCCGCTTGTCTTCGCCACCCTCACAGCACCCGGGTTCGGGCCGGTGCACACCACCCGCACCGACCGCACCCACGGACCCGCACGCTGCCGATCCGCCCACGGCACACCACGGCTATGCCCACACGGACGGCCCACCTGGTGCACAGCAATTCACACTGAGGACGACCCGCGCCTCGGGCAGCCCATCTGCCCCGACTGTTACGACTACCCGGCGCATATCGCGTTCAACTGGCACGCCCCCGAACTGTGGCGCCGATTTACCATCGCCCTCCGTCGCGCCCTCCCCCACCGGGCCGGCCTGACTGGGGCCGAGTTTGGCCGGCGGTGCCGGGTGTCGTTTGTGAAAGTCGCGGAATTCCAACGCCGCGGCGTCGTCCACTTCCACGCACTCATCCGCCTCGACGGCCCCGGCACCGACTACCAGCCACCACAGACCAGCATCGATGCCGTCGAGCTGGCCAAGGCAATCCGCCAAGCCGCCGCACACGTCCGCCTCACCGTCGACATGCCCGACGGGCCCGGGCTGGTACTGCGATTCGGCGAGCAACTCGACACCCAAACCATCAACGGAGGCCACACCAAGGAACTGACCCCAGAGCACGCGGCCCGCTACATCGCCAAATACGCCACCAAAAGCGCCGAAGACTTCGGCCTCGGCGACCGACGCATCAGCCCGGAAACACTGCCCCTACTCGGAGTCTCAGACCACGTCGACCGGCTGATTCGCCTGGCCTGGCAACTCGGCGAACACCCAGCCTACGACGGGCTGCGGCGGTGGGTACATATGCTGGGATTTCGCGGCCACTTCACTTCGAAAAGCCGCCGCTACTCCACCACCCTCGGCGCCATCCGCGGGGAACGCCGCGCCTACCAGCAACGCCAAGCCGCCGAACACAACCGCGAACTGGCGTCCGACGAGGACGACACCACGCTCGTCGTCGCTCGGTGGGAGTTCGCCGGACTTGGCTACCTCACCACCGGAGAGGCCACCCTCGCCCTCTCCGCAGCCGCACGAGCACGCGAACAACGACAGGCGGCACGAGAGGCGGCGTAGATCCAGACAAGAGGGGAACGGGAGCGACGGTGGCGGAAGAGTACCTGACCATTCCTGAGGTCGTTGCCGAGCTGCGCATACCTCGATCGACCTTTTACTACTGGCGCCAGCTCGGACGCGGACCGAAAGCGCTCAAGCTGCCTAACGGCGACGTTCGCATTCGGCGCCGAGACCTGGATTCCTGGTTGCACGATCTGGAGGAGTGCCTGAGATGAGTAGCTACGAATTTCGGATGTGGGGAATCCGGAAACGTGATCGACAAAAGCCGTATCAAGTCAGATGGTTGGTCGCCGGCCGCTCGCATGCGGAGACCTTTGTGACTCGTGCGCTGGCCGAGTCTTTCCGCGCTGAGTTGATGTCGGCTGCCCGTGCTGGGGAAGCGTTCGATGAGGTCACCGGGCTGCCGGAATGCAGGGGGCGAGATGTGCCGTGGTTCGACCATGCGGTGTCCTACGTCGACACCAAGTGGCCACGGGCGGCGGCGAAGTCCCGCAAGTCCATCGCAGAAGCGTTGACGACGGTGACCATCGCCCTGCTGCTGCCACGACGTGGCCGCCCCGACGATGCCGTGATCCGGCGGGCGCTGTTCGGATGGGCATTCAACGCGGGGCGCCGAGCCGCCGGCACGCCGCCAGTCGAGGTCGGCGAGGCACTCGCCTGGGTGTCCGGCGCCTCGCGGCCGGTGTCGTCACTGCGCGATCTCGCCGTGATCCGCAGCGTGCTCGATGCGCTTACGGTGCGCCTGGATGGCAAACCAGCGGCCGCTACCAGCGTCTACCGCAAGCGCGCCGTGTTCTACAACGCCCTCGGGCTCGCCGTCGAGCGGAGGCTCTTGGCGACCAACCCCATCGACCAGGTGCAATGGACCGCACCCGACGTGGCGGAATCAGTGGACCGCCGAGTCGTCGCCAGCCCGAAACAAGTACGAGCGCTGCTCGACACCGTGCACCGACAGCCTCGCCGGGGCGAGTACCTGATGGCCTTCTTCGGGTGCTTGTACTACGCGGGCATGCGACCAGCCGAGGTCGTGGCCCTGCGGGCCGGCGACTGCGAGCTGCCGGCCTCAGGCTGGGGACGACTCCAGCTTGCACGGTCGGAACCATGGGCTGGCCAGGAGTGGACCGACAACGGCGAGGCTCGCGACCATCGCGCGCTCAAGCGACGAGCATCCAACGCGGTGCGGACCGTGCCGATCCCGGCTGAGCTGGTCAGCCTGCTCCGCACCCACCTGGACACCTTCGGGACCGGGGAAGCCGGAAGGGTCTTCCACAACGAGCGCGGCGGACCGTTCAACGAGGCCAGCGCGCGGCGAGCCTGGGCCCGCGCACGGGTCTCGGCGCTCACCGAGGAGCAGGTCCAGTCACCGTTGGCGTGCAGACCGTATGACTTGCGGCACGCGGCGGCGTCGCTCTGGCTCAACAACCGCGTCCCCGCGACCGAGGTCGCCCGGCGGCTCGGTCACGACGTGGCGGTGCTGCTCAAGATCTACGCCAACTGCATCGACGGACAGGAGGACACGATCAATGACCAGATCACGGCCGCTCTCGCTGCCGGTCAAGACCATGAGACACTGCCCGCGGCGACAGCCGTGCACCACGCGGCCCAGCCAAATCTGCGGACCAGGCGCGGACCAGAGCCAGGACGGTAGGCTCTGGACCCGACAAAGCCGCAGGTCGGCCCTCGTAGCTCAGGGGATAGAGCATCGGTTTCCTAAACCGTGCGTCGCAGGTTCGAATCCTGCCGGGGGCACCACCACTGAACAGGGAAGATGCGCAATTGAGTGTTGCACTTGGGGCTCCTATGACACCGGTCATGACGCAAACCGGGTTATGCTGGAGTCATGACACGGGTGGCTGGGCGGCAGAGGCGACAGCGGGGAAGCATCGACGAGCTTCCGAGCGGTGCGCTGCGCGTCCGCGTCTATGCTGGGGTTGACCCTGTCACGAGGCGTAGGCACGATCTGATCGAGATCATTGCGGCTGGGCCGGGTGCCGGGCGGCGGGCCGAGGAGGCGCGAGTTCGGCTGCTGGCGGAAGTGCAGGAGCGTCGTAACCCGCGGACCAGTGCGACTGTCGACCAACTGTTGGATCAGTATCTCGCCCTGCACACTGGGGGTAAGACGACCGTGGGTACCTATCGGATGTACGCCGAGAAGCACATTCGCCCCTTCATCGGCCAGGTCAAGGTCGGGGCTCTTGAGGCCGATGTCGTTGATTCTCTCTATGCGGAGCTTCGGCGCTGCCGCGAGCACTGCAACGGTCGTCGGTTCGTTGAGCACCACACCACGGGTGAGCACGATTGCAACCAGCGGTGTAGGCGACATCAGTGCAAGCCGTTGGCAGGCGCTACTGTCCGGCAGATTCATTTCTTGCTTAGCGGTGCTTATAACCGTGCGATCAAGTGGCGTTGGGTATCGCGCAACCCCATCAGCCAGGCCGAACCGCCGGCGTCTCCGAGCCCGGATCCAGATCCGCCGAGAGCCGCTGAAGCTGCGCAGCTGCTGCGGGAAGCGTGGAAAGACCCAGATTGGGGCACCGTGGTTTGGCTCGCTATGACCAGTGGTGCTCGTCGGGGTGAGTTGTGTGCTCTGCGGTGGAAGTACGTCGACTTGGTCAACGGTGTGCTCACCCTGCGCCGCAGCATCGCCCAGAACGGTGCCGAGACTGAAGAGAAGGACACCAAAACCCATCAGCGCCGACATGTGACACTGGATCCGGAGACCGTCAGTGTCCTCACCGATCACTGGAACCGGTGTGAACGTCGCGCAGCCGACCTTGGCATCGCGCTGGATCAGGAGGCATTTGTCTTCTCGAACGCTCCGGATGGCAGCATGCATCTCCTCCCCTCATCAGTCACCCAGCGGTACCGTCGGATGGCAGAACGCGCCGGGATCGACACACACTTACATAATTTGCGGCACTACTCGGCGACCGAACTCATCGCTGCCGGAGTGGACGTTCGCACCGTCGCCGGCCGGCTTGGCCACAGCGGTGGGGGCACCACGACACTGCGGGTCTATGCGGCCTGGGTGGCTGAAGCCGATCAGCGTGCCGCAGCGAGCTTGGCCTCTCGGCTACCGCGCCGGCCAGCACCCGAGCCTGACGGGATACAACGAGTACTCGCCAATCCACGCGCACCGTACGAGCGGATTGCGGTCGAGCTACACAGTGCGATCCTCGGTGGCAATTATGCCGACGGCGAGCCGCTGCCTACGATCAAGCAGCTCGCGCAGACTTACCAGGTGGCGACCGGAACCGCCCATCGCGCGATGTCCTTACTCACAGACTGGGGACTGGTCAACGTCAGCCGCGGCCAGCGCGCCACTGCGCGGATCAGCGAAGCTGTGCCGGCAGAGTCGGTTGCGCCGCACACTTCACGTGAGACTGTCGACAACATCGCAAACACGACCTTCGACCACGAACGCGCCGCTGACCAGCATCACGATGACAGCGAGAACGCAACGACGGCGGCACCACAGCTGTGGGCAATCACCCTCCGCGGACCCAATGGCCACCGCTACCCATCTCGACATGTAGGTGCAGACATCCACCAGCCCGACTCCTTCCGCCCGCATCTGCTCGCGATCGCCAGAATCGAGACACCAGCGGACACCGACGATAGCGAGCACTGGATCAGCAATTACGAGCTTGAGATCGCTGAACTGGCGGGACGCGAGCCAAAGCTCGTCCTACGCTGGCAAAAGGACGAAAGACTGACGCCACTGTAAACCGCGCTGTGTCACTTCTGTAATCCCGAACGGCTTCCAGCGCCAACCTCAAAATCTGATCGACGGCTCCCCCAGTGCCTCGCCAAACTCACCAAGCGCGCACCGATCTGGACAAGCGCAGACCGTGCATCGCGGATAGCGGCGGCCAGAAATTCGAGTGAGTACCGCTCTCCGGAGGCGGTGGCGCAGGTTCGAATCCTGCCGGGGGCGCCACGTCTGACCTGCTGAAACGGTGTGAGCACCTCAGCAGGAGCTGCGGCGTGCAAGGGTTCGTGCAATGAACTCTGTTAACGTTCTGCGACATGCCGTCACGCCGCCGCCAGCGCGGGCACATCAGGACCCTGCCATCGGGCAGCTTTCAGGCGATCGTCTACGCCGGTACGGACCCGCTGACCGGCAAGGAGCGATACCTGCGTGAGACCACCGCGACGTATGGCGCCGCAGAGCAAGCTCTGACCCGTCTTCAGGGTCAAGTCGACGAAGATCGGCATCCGAAGACAGCCATCACGGTTCGCCAGGCGATCGCGCAGTGGCTCGACGTCGCCGAGCTGGAGGACACCACTCGTGAGCGGTATGACGATCTGATTCGCCTCTACATCCTGCCGCCACTCGGCAACATGCTGGCGAGCAAGCTCGACGCCGAGCTGCTGGAGCGCTTCTACGCACGGCTACACCGGTGCCGCGAGCTGTGTACAGGACGATCCCCCGCCGGGCACGTCTGCCGGCCGCTGAGCACCAGTACTACTCGCAAGATCCACTACATCATTCGCGGCGCGCTCGAACGCGCCGTGCGTTGGCAACACCTTGGCGTGAACAAGGCCGGGATGGCCCAAGCGCCATCACCGAGTCCGACTGAGCCTGACCCGCCGAGCGCTGCAGAAGCGGCGGCACTGCTCAACGCCGCGTGGATGGACCCAGAGTGGGGTTTGTTGCTCTGGCTGACGATGATCACCGGATCCCGCCGTGGCGAGGTGTCGGCTTTGCGGTGGCGCCATGTCGACTTCGACCGAGCGATCCTCTGGGTGCACCGCAGCAACGCGCAGACCAAAACCGGGATCAAGGAGAAGGAGACCAAGACGGGGCAGCGACGGAAAGTCGCACTCGACCCATACACGACCGAGCTGCTGACTGAGCACAGGAAGCTGTGGGAGCAGTGGTGCGCCGCTCTTGGATGCGCGCTTGATCCCGACGCGTTCCTCTTCTCCCCCGCGCCCGACGGCTCTATGCCGCACGCCCCCAGGGCGATTAGTCAGCGATACCGCCGAATGGCGATCAAGCTCAAGCTACGCAGCACGCGCATTCACTCTTTGCGCCACTACTCCGCAACAGAGCTGGTGGCCGCTGGCGTCGACCTCCGTACCGTTGCTGGGCGGCTGGGGCACGGCAGCGGCGGCGCGACCACGTTGAAGGTCTACGCGGCATGGGTCGCCGAGGCGGATCGGCGGGCGGCAACAACGATGGCCAGCATCATGCCAAGACCCGTCGCCGCCCAGCAGGCGCGCGGACCATACGAGAAGATCGCCGCATCACTTCGCGACGACATCCGGGCTGGCCGACTCAAGCCCGGCGACCAGCTGCCCACCGTCGCGGAACTCGCCATGGCTCATACGGTGGCGGTCGGAACCGCACACCGGGCTATGGCACTGCTGAAGGACGAGCGGCTTATCGAGGTCACCCGTGGGCGTCGCGCCACTGTCGCGGCTGCCCCAGCTTAGTCAACGGTTGCCAGAATGGTCTTGATCCGGCGCCGTTGGCGTGCTGAGCCGACCTGTGCGGCAAGCCGGTCGGCGTGGTGAGCATGGGTGCGTGCTCGGTCCGTGTCGCCGGTGGCCGCTAGTGCGATTGCCAGGTCGACGCGCAGCGCCGTCTCCGCACGGACGAACGATGCGTCAAGCCGCTTGAGCGCGTCGGTGAGGACGGCAGTGGCTTCAGGGTCGCCGAAACAGGCTAGTGCGTGCCCACGCCAACGGGCGAGGTGCACGGCGTCGAGTGCAACGTAAGGTCGCTCGTCGGCCGGACCGTCGGGTAGCAGTTCGGCCGCTTGGTCGAAGGCGTACAGGCTGGCGGTCCGCACGCCATGCGCGGCGAGGGCTTCGCCGTGCGCGGCGGCCAGCCATGCCCGCAGGACCCTGGGCGCGGTTGCGTCCGCGCACTGCCGGGCGCTGTCGAGGAGGTCTACTGCCTCCTGGGTTGCTCCGGCGTCGATGAGCACAAATGCTTGTTCGGCGGCGGCGTGAGATTGGTGTGCGATGGAGTCAGATTGTGCTGCGGTCGAGCGAGATTGTTCGTAGTGCTGCCAGGAATCGCTGATGTCACCGAGATCGAGGGCTTGCCATCCGGCAAGAGTGTGCATTTCGGAGAGTAACGCAGCGAGCGGTTCACGCGTTCCGGGAGCAAGACTGTGTGCGGCCAGCCGTTCGACTTGGCAGATCTTGGTCTTAAGTTCGTCTCGGACAACGATCGCGCCGAGTTTACGGTCGAGTCGGCGAATAGCGTCGAGTTGTTGATGTAGCAAAGTGATAGTCGACCGATCCACGCGGCGAGCGGCGTCGAGTAATCGGCACAGCTCGGCAGCGGGGTCCTCACCATCGTTCGCCGCCGTGGTCTTCGGTGGAGCCAGCAGAGCGATGATCGGTTCGCCGAAGAGGTGTTCGAGTAGCCGAACGGTGGCCGGCCGAAGTGTGCCGGTCGGCTGGCCGCTGACAAGTCGCTGAAGATGACGCAGGCTCAGCGTTCCCGGCTCGTGATTATCCCGGGCGAAGGCTTCGGTGTGCTGCACGAACTCCTCGAAGGTCATGCATCGCTGGCGGATGCGGTATTCGAGCAGTGTCCGTGGGGGTCGATCGATCACTTGCCGGTTCATCTCCTGGCGGGGCGGGGTGGTGGCGTGAGGATGGCGGGTTGGTGTTGTTTCGCTGATACCGCTCCCAGTGCACGATTATTTCAGCTCGTCAACAGGATGAACGAGCGGGGAGTCTCGGTGCCGCGCTGCCCTAAGCCCGCCGAGGCTTCCGCGTCACGGCCGGGGTTCGGTGAGACCCCGACGCGCGCCGGTTCCCCGGCCATGGCGCCCCACGATCAATTTTCGCGAGGTGGATACCGTGCAGGAACAGACCACGCCCGGGCCTGCGGGTGGGGACATTCCGCCGCAGCGACCCCGTGCGCCCCGCAAGGTCATCCACGCCTCGTGTTCGATGCATCAGGGCGCGGTGGGCTTCGTCAACCTGGTGGTGTCCAAGCGCAATGGCGAGATACAGCTCGACCCGCATGTCGATGGCAGTTGCCTGCTCACGCTGTCCGAGGATGAAGCCTGCGCGCTGCGCGACGTGCTGATCGAGTGGCTCGGATGACCCGGAACCCCGGTCCGGCGTCAGTGATCAGCTCGGCGCGGCGCTGGGCGGTGTCTCCCGTGGACTGCTGCGTGCACTTGTTGCCCGAGGGAGACCACCTGCCGAGCGGGCTCACGGCGCGCTGCGGGCATCAGCTGCCCACGACGGTGCACCAGTACGGCCAGCCGCCACCGGGGCCGCCATGCGAGGGCTGCCGCCTGATCTTCCTTTCGGACTTCGCATTGCGCGGCATGTCGATTGATTGATCACTCCGTAATTCCCACAGATCCCCCGGCTGGGCCGCCGGTTGAGCATCCCCCGGCCATCTCCCGGCGGGCCGGTCGGCCCTCGACAACGTAACAGCAACGAAGGTCTGCGGTGAGACCGATGAGATCGGTCAAAGGCGCGGGCGCCAGCACGCTCGGTGACCGAACCCGTCACAGCTGAAGCCTACATCCTCGAAGGGCCTTTCCGGCGTAGTCGGTGACGGGTGTGACGGGTTCGCAGGTACCCGTCACACCCGTCACAAATGATGTTTCACCAGTTCACGGTAGGGGTGAACCCGTCACAGTGGCTGTGACGGGTTCACCTGGTTTGTGACGGGTTGCGGTGGTGGGTGTGACGGGTTCAGAGCGGGGCGTCGTCAGGGTCCGAGTCATCTTCCAGGGCGGCGATGGCGGCTCGGATGTCGGCCAGGAGGTAACCGCGCGCTTGGCGGCTCGTGCCATCCTCCGCGCTGACTCGCCCGGGGCGGGGCCGACAGCCGAACTCCCCCATCTGCCGTCCAAACGCGGTCGGCTCGACGTCGAGCGCCTCGATAAGCTCAGCAGTCGCGACGAACTCACGACCGTCTGCGTCCAGGTCGGCACCGAGGTAGGCGACCACCGACGCCAGTGGCTCCGGCAGATCAGGCACCTCTTCGTCGTCGGTGATGCTCTGGCCGGGACCGATGACATCGGCCACCATGGCCGGGTCGAGCGCGGGGTTCGACGCGGCGCCGATGGCGTGCCCGGTCAGGGTGCCGGCCGCTGCACGTAGCGTCCGGCCGCGTTCGCAGAGGGCGGTCCAGTCGGTGTTGGGCATGTAGTCGGTGCGGACCATCATGGCCAGCACATCGCCGCCGGCCGCCGTGTCGCCATCCGGGCGCAGAATGCCGACCCCTTTATGTGAGGGCAGCAGCCGGCTGCTGTCCCATCCCCGGGTATTCATCTGCTCCCCGAGAATGATATTACTGTCCCGCCAGTCCATCACCCGCAGCGCGAAGCGGGAACCGAGAACCGCGCGCAGCGCAGACGGGATGGTTTTGGTATCGGGGCGTTGGGTTGCCAGCACAAGGACGATTCCAGCGGCGGGGCCCTTCTTGGCCAGCCAGGTCAGTAGCTCGCCGATGTACTCCCCGGCGGGGATCGTTTTGTCGTGCACCTTGATTGGTGTACGTTCTTCGAGAGGGACTTGCACTTCGTCGATGAAAACTCCAGTGATCGGCATGTTTAGCGACGGATCCCGGGACATCGCGGGCGTGACCTTCGACTCGGGACAAACCTCGTTGTCCAGCTCGCGCATGCGCCGGTACCGGCCCTGCACTTCGGTGACCAATTCGACCAGCCACGCCGCCAGCGCCAGCACGTCGGCGGGTTCGTCGCCGGAAAGGAACCGGTGCGCCACGCCCGCCGCAGCGTCCCAGTCCTTACCCGCCTTGAAGTCGGCGATGTAGAGCCGCGTGTACGGGTCGAGAATCAGCCCGGCGGCGGCCAGCCGGGCGGCGAAGGTCTTGCCCTGCCGGGGAATCGCCCCGACGAGTAGCGAGGTCCAAACCAGCGGGAGGCTGATGCGGCGATCTCGGGCGTCGCGGCCGAAGGGCACCGGCCGCCAGGCATCCCAGCACGCCACGTTGAGCAGCGGAGTGCGCAGCGACGGCGTGGCGTAGGGATCGGTGTCGGCCACCCACATCGCGACGCGCCCGGCGTGCCCGTCGTTGCCCCGGACCCGCTCGACAAGCAACTGCACCTCATCGACGGCTAGCGCCGACGCCAGCGCCTCCCGGTTCTTGATCACGTCGGTAGCCTTGCGGGTCGCCGGGAGGTCGATGGTGATGGCCCATCCGGCCCCGACCCGGTTGGCGCGTTGCACCAATCGGAGGGTTTCGTCCTTGCCGATGAGTTTCGCGTCGCGGAAGGCATCGACAAGGATCTGGGGGTCCATGGTCCAGGCCAGCGACCGGGGGCCGGCGAGCACGGCCCGCCGGCCGGGGCTGCCGTCCTTGCGCCGGCCGGTGATCGCTAACACGGCCGCTGCGACCACGCCCGTGATCCACAGCACGGCTTGGCCGTAGAGCATGTCGGCCAAAGCGACACCGGCCGTGGTGGCCCCGGCCACGGCGCCGGTGACGCGCCACCGGAGGAGGGTTAACTCGCGGATCTCGACGTACTTATCCGCTAGCTTCTCCGACTGCTCGGCCGCTTCCCGGTAGTCGCGCACGGTTCCCCACCGTCGCCACGCCCGAAAGGCCAGCACCGTGCCCCGACCGACCGCGCGAACGAACCACCACGGTGCACAGCACATGGTCACTGCCGCGTCCCTGGCCGCCTGTATCCCGTGGGCGCGGCTCTTGAGCGCCGTCGGGACGCGAGGTGAACGCTGCCACCACGACACCACCCGCCGGGGACGCTCCTGCTGACCGTCCGAGGAAATGGTGTCTTCGATCAACTCGCCGTCGAGCACCGGATCGGCCGGAATCACCGCTTTCTCGTCTGATGTGCTCACCGTCGGTCACCTCGCCAGTAACCGCTGTCCAGCGAGGTCACTGAACGCGTGAGGGCGTGTGCAGTGATCAACGCTGGCACCGCCAGCACCACCCAGAACAGCGTGCTACCAGCGGCATAAGTGATTGCAACCCACTGCACACCGACGATCACCCCAGCCGTGCCCAACACGTGCCCCGCCAGCGAGGCGACCCGCGAAGCCGCATGGCCGGCGTCAGCCGCCCGCCGTCCCCGGCGGCCGCCCGCGCGCCACATCATCAACAGCGCCAACAACACACCAAGGGCAGCAACTACCTGCGTCGGACTCAGGTTGATGGTCATGGCGTCGGCCCTCCCCTCTGGCCGATTCCGTCGTCTTGTTGGCGGCGTCGCTGCCACACGCGGTGCAGGCCACGCCGGTCGTCCTCAGCCAGTGCGCCCCATACACCCGTGGTGCACGCCCCGGCGGTTCGCAGATCCAGCTCTAAGCACTGGTCAATGACCGGGCATCCGGCACACAACCGCGCGGCTAGTCGCCGGTCGCTGGATGCGCAGTCGTCCCAGTCGGGCTCCACGGCTGGCCACAGGCCCCACAGACACAGCCCTCGGCGCATCACCACATCCCTCAGCACCTCGGTCGGCACCTGCCGCCAGCTGTCGAGGCCAGCAGCCGTGGCTTCGCAGTCCGGGGTGTTGTTGTGGTTCACCACGGCGCACCCCCGGTTGCGCGGGCCACCTCGCGAGCGGTGCGCCGCTGCGCTGCCATCTGCGCCACGTCCACGCATCCGCCAGACTCGGCAGCTTCGGCGGCCATCCGCGCCACGGCGCTCGCCGGGACGACGTACCGGTTGCGGATTCGGACCGCTGGGAATGCGTCTTCCCGAATGGCGCGGTAGATCGTTGCCGGGGTCACCCTCAGCATGCGGGCGGCCTCCGGGACGGTGTAGAACGCCGGATTGGCGGCGCTCCTGTTGGTGCTGTCCATTACTTAACTCCCGGTCAAAGCACGATGTCATCGGATTTGTGCACTGATTTCAGTGCTATATGGTGTGCGGATTACCCAAACGACATGCGGGACTACTCTTCGGCGCTTAGGGCGGAGCGCGGAGGAATAGGTGCAGCAAGACTGGGCGGCGGTCGCCACAGCGATCGATACGAGGCTTGCCGAGCTGAACTGGCGGCAGCGTGAGTTGGCCGAACGGGCTCAGGTATCGGTAGCGATCGTGCGCGAGTTGCATCGCAACACCACCCAGCGCCACCGCAATGCCCGCACGCTCGAAGCGCTCTCGCTGGCGCTCGGTTGGCACCCCGAACACCTCGACGCCGTGCTGCGCGGTAGCCCGCCGCCCGATCGCGGTCAGCCAACAACTTCGCCGGTGGATCCGGTCGCGGCCCGGCTGACCTCGATCGATCGGCGCCTGGCTGCCATCGAACGGCGTCTGGATGAGCTGGCGGCTCGCGATGGCTAGACCATTCAGCGACCGGCCGTTCGTGGTGTCGGTGATTTCTTGCATGGCACTACAAAACGCCCTGAAGGGGTCGCTTCGTAATTGTCACCAGTTAACGGTCGGCCCATTAACTACCATTAACTTCGCAGCTCAGAGGCAGTTTATTCGACGCGCGAGTTGGCCATGCTGACGTCACTTCAGGCTGTGCGCCGGCAGCTGGGCTACACCGGAGCCCAGGTGATCGATCTCCTCACTCGCCGCGCTCATGCGCTGAACCTGCCGATCGCGAACAAGGCAAGCCTGAAGACCAAGCTGTCGCGATGGGAGAACGGGAAAGAACAACCCAGTGAGATCTACCGGCGGATATTCCGCGAGATCTACGGCCGGACCAACGCCGAACTCGGCTTCCCCGCCGAGCCCGAGGAAGACCCCGAAGCCGCCGAGCTACTGAGCCGACTCGCCGCAGCCCGCACCGTCGACCATGAAACCGTCGAGGTCTTCCGCCATCAGGTCAATCACGCCCGCCACGTCGACCGGCGCTTCGGCGCCCTCACTCAACTCGATCTGCTCCGCACCCAGATCGACCAGGTGCACCAACTACTGAGCTACCGCACCGGACCGCAATGGCCCGCACTGGCCGGGGTCCTCGTGGAGGCATCGACTCTCGCCGGGTGGCAAGCCCTCGACCGCGCCGCCGTCGGCCAAGCGTGGATGCACTACGAACGCGCCAAGACCGCTGCCCGCGAAGCCGACTCACCTGCCCTGCTCGCCCACGCCACGGCCGAACAAGCCTTCGTTCTCATCGATCTTGACGAGACCACCGCCGCTGTTGACCAGATCGCCCACGCCCGCACTATTGCCAACCGCACCGCCACGCCCCTGCTGAGTGCCTGGCTTGCCGCCGCACACGGCGAGACGCTCGCCACCGCCGGCCATGCCGATGAAGCACGGCGCGCCTTCGACACCGCCTCCGACCTGCTCCCGGCCGACCCTGCCGACCCCGCGCTGCCATTTCTGTTCCTTGGTGATTCCCACCTCGACCGGTGGCGCGGTAACGCCCTTGCCCGCGTCGGCGCACCCGACGCGATCGACCAGCTCATCGCCGCCCTCGCCCACCTGCCGGCCGACTTTGTCCGGGCCCGCACCGGCCTACTCGTCGAGCTCGCTTACGCCCACGCCGCTGCCGGTGACCGCGACGCCGCACTCGCCCACGCACGCCAAGCTCGCCGTCTCGCAATGCAGATCAAATCCGATCGGCAACAACGACGGCTCAACCAGCTGGTGCTACCCGGCGGCAGTGGCACCGCCGCGTGAGGCCAGGTAGTACAACAGCGCAACCAATGTCCCCGACCCCAGCAACTCCCGGCGCTGCGCAAGCTCCGGCACCCGGGACAGCGGTACCCACTCCACCCGGCCCACTTCCTCTGTGTCGGTCGGCTCCCCGATCCGCTCAGCCCCCCGCCACAGGAAAACGTCGACCGGCGCCGTGACCTGCCCAGGGAGCGGCTCGAAACTCACCAGACGCTCCGGCTCGCCTACCGGACGCCAGCCACTCTCCTCCTCCGCCTCCCGGGCCGCTGTCCCCGCCGCGTCCTCCCCCGCGTCCACCATGCCCCCGAGCAGCTCATACCCCCACTGTTCGGTGACAAACCGGTAACGCCACGACATCAACACCTGATCTTGATCGTCCACGATGAGCGCGACCGCGATCCGGTCCAGATGCACCACGTGGTATTCCCACCGCTCGCCGTTCGGCGCCTCAACGTCGACCAGCCCCAACCGCACCCACCGGTTGTCATAGACCGTCCTCTCACCAAACGTCCGCCACCCACCACGTACCTCTGTCACAGAAGCAGCGTAGGACAGCTACCATGATCAATTGAGCAGATAAAGTCTGGACTGGAGCTCGCAGCCCGTCGAGTCCAGCCCAACGACAGCCTTGCGGCAACGTCAATAATCATGCGCCAGTTCTGCCTTCTTCTGGTACGTCAATTACCAACGGCAACTTTGCTTGCGGTGGCGGAAATGCTCGGTCGAACAGATCTTCAAATTCTAGACGATCGCGGGCGATGCGCATGAGCGTCGTTACGGTAGAGATTTGTCG
This sequence comes from Pseudonocardiaceae bacterium, assembly GCA_036266995.1. Classification (GTDB taxonomy): domain Bacteria; phylum Actinomycetota; class Actinomycetes; order Mycobacteriales; family Pseudonocardiaceae. The sequence goes on from DATAWX010000046.1 coordinate 16,562, forward strand.
GTCAAGATGAGTATTCCCAGTACTATCCGTCAGGTGTTGATGATGCTTCCGTGGTCGATGGCCTTTATCGTTGGCCGGATTCATTCTCTCAAGTTCCTCAAGCACGCCATCTGGCAATTGCTCGTAAATATAGTGCTTAATTAATTTTCCTACGTGGGGAGTCCGCTTCGACGTTCCGGGGCGAAATTCCCAACCTTGCAGTCTGTAAATTTGCCGAAAAAAGTCGTCTGGGAACTTGCGCACCCAGGGTCTGAATTCGGCCTGGACGTAGGCTTCCAGAATCTTTTGTAGTTCATGGCGAGCTCGGACCTCCTGGTAGCCGGTCGCCTCGTCGACGAGTGCGACGATACCCACGCGAGCTAATCCTCTGATCAGAATTT
>DATAWX010000047.1:0-6904 GCA_036266995.1 Pseudonocardiaceae bacterium
CTTGATCGGAACGAAGACGTTGCGTACCGCATGCGCTGCCTGGTGGCCGGCATAGTGGGTGAACGCCGGGCCGCCGGTGACGTCGCCGACGGCATAGATGTGAGACTGGCTGGTCTGGAGCCGGTCGTTGACGACGATACCCCGATCGTTGGTGGTGATTCCGGCGGCGTCGAGCCCGAGCGTTTCCACATTGGGCACCCGCCCGACCGCGCAGAGGATCACGTCCACCCGTAGTTCCGGTGAATCCGAGCTCAGCACAACGTCCGCGCCCTCGCGGCGCGCGGCCGTCGGCCGAGTAGCGAGCCGCACATCGATCCCTTCGTCGGTGAACTGGCGCTCCAGTACCTCGATCAGCTCGGCATCGTCGCGAGGAAGTAGATGCGGTCCGCGTTGTAGCACGGTCACCGTGGAGCCGAGGCGGTGCAATGCCTGAGCGAGTTCCACGCCGATCGGACCACCACCGACGACCGCGAGCCGCTCTGGTAGATCGCAAAGGTCGAAGACGTCTTCGTTGGTCAGGTAGCCGACCTCGGCCAGCCCCTCGATGTCCGGTACGGCTGGGCGGCTGCCCGAGGCGATCAGGATGAACTTGGCGGTGACATCCCTGGGCCCGACCCGCAGCGTGTGCGGGTCGCGGAAGGTGGCGCCGCCGAGCAGCACATCGACGCCGAGGTCGGCCAGCACCTCGGCATCATCGAGCTTCCCGACCTCGTCGACGGCATGGCGCACCCGGGCGTTGACCGCGGCGAGACCTCTGGGCAGGTCTTGCGTGGACAGGCCCCAGCGCTGGGCGGTGGCGGCCTCGTGGGCGACCCGGGACGCTTTGATCAGCGCCTTGCTCGGGACACAGCCGTAGTGCAAGCAGTCCCCACCCAGCCGGTCCTTGTCGATCAGTGCGACTCGCTTGGCGAAGAATCGGGCGAACCGGGCTGCGGTCAGCCCGGCCGATCCCGCGCCGATGATCGCCAGGTCGTAGTCGAAGGACGGCACGGTACCCCCATCAGCCAGGTTGGTCGTCGTTACCAGCAGCATGTCGGGGGGTTGGTGGTCCTTGAAGGGCGACCAACAGCAGGCGCGCGGGGCGGATCCGGTCGTCGGGGGTGCGGGGCAGCCAGCGACGTACCACAGTGCCGTCGCACAGCAGTGCGTCGCCACCCATCTGGCGGGTGTCCTCTACTGGGCGCGGCAGATGGTGCCCGCGGGCTGCGGCGACCGCGTATTGGGCCAGGGTTCCCGGCGCGTACACCTGCCACAGCCTGGCACGGCGCATTCCGAGTAACCCGTAGAGCCGGCGGTTTTCATCGGCCAGAAAGGGGCCCGGCCAGCCGAGGTGGTCGGCGAGCGCGGCGAGCGCAGCCGGAGGACTGAACCCGCAGGCGATGAGACCGATCGGGCAGCCGGCGGCGAGGTCACGCACCTGCACGAGGTGCTGCTGGCAGGGCAGTCAAAACCGGTGCCGGATCGCGGTGAGCAGGTACCTGCCCGGCAACGCACCGAGATCCACCGCGCGCCCGGTGCGCGCGTCGGGCAACACGACGCCCTGCAGCGAGACGGGAACGTCGATCTCACGGGGCACGGACGTCTGGACCGCTGATGATAGGCAGCAACTTGCGCAGCTCGACGTTCTCCACCGGGTCCAGCACGCTGTGCTGGACGCAAGCGGGGACGAGCTCACCCGTTTCGGGGTGCGCCATCGCGTAGTGGCAGGACGCGAGCCGCTCCTGGGTGGCGAGGATCCGGGGATCGGCGGCCTTCTCGCCGCGTTGCATCAACTCCCACGCCGGTGCGACGTCCGCGGCATCCATGAACTGGTGCACCACGAACGAGACCGGTCGCACGCCGTGTCGTAGCAGCGCCCGCAGCCCGCCAGCGCGTCGCGCTGTGCGGATGACCCAGTGAACCGCGATCTTGATGACTACCGGGTGCCGCACCACCGAGCGCAGCAGCTTGCCCACCAGGTCTGATATCTCGACTCCGGTGAAGTTCACCCCACCGAGGTAGCGGAAGAAGGTCGCCCTGGCGGCGAGGTCAGCCGGGTCGTCACCGGCCAGGAACGGGTGCCACCGAGAGCCGACGTAGAACCCGTAGGCCGCCCGGTTGCACCGCAGGTCGCCGTGCTGAACCACGGTGTAATCAAGGGGCGTGCCAGCGCCCTTTTCGATCTCCCGCCATACCTCATCCATCCCGACCTGCTCGTAGTTCTCGTGCCAGCGGCGATCGTCTCCCACGAACGCCGCCGGTTGGAAGGAGAACATGCCGAAACCCATCGCGTGGCAATCCCGCACCACGTCGGCGACCTGTCCGAGATTCGCCGGGGTGACCGTCATGTTGTGCGCCAGGAAGAAGCGCACGCCATGCTTGGCGCGCAGGCTGGTGAACATGTCGACGAAGCGTTGCCGGTAGGGGTTGAGTTCCCGTTCATTACCCGGTCGGGGGATGCCACGTCGGCCGAACATGAGCATGTCGAAGTGCCCGGCGAAGGACAGCCGCCGCAGCCTCGGCCGGTGCTGCTCGTCCAGGGCGAGCCGTTCCAGGTAGTCAGGGTCGAAGTCGCCGTGCGACATGCTCATCGGCTCACGACCGTACCGGCGCATCGTCAGCAGTGCGGCCGCATGATCGTCTGGGTGCAGGAGCGTCACCTCGCCGCCGATGAGCTGGGCGTGCGCCCGAGGTCCGCGCAGCCGGCGCAGCAGTGCCATCTGCTTGCCGACCTCTTTGATGGTGTGCGACCCGTCCACGCGTACCCGGTTGGCCTCGCGCGAGTGGTAGCAGGGCGTGCAGGCGAGGTTGCATCGCGGAAAGACCCCATGAGTGCCCTCACAGCCCACCGCGTGCCTGCCCAGGACCTGGCCCGGGGTCTTGACGTGCTCAGGAAGCTCCGCCCACCGCCGCTGCAGCACCGCGGAGAATTCACGGTCCACCGGCCGGGTTCGGCGTTCCAGTCCACGCAACGCATCGATCATGCGCAGGTGCCTCACCCCAGCCATTCGCTGATCAGGCCGAACCGGTTCGCCGACTCGGCCAGAACAGCACGGTAGCGGCCCGAACGGAAAGGTGTGCCGATGACGCGGCTGGCGCTGTGCGGTGGGACCTACTCCAATCCGTATGCGTTGCGGGCCTTCATTTGCGACGCGCGAGCCCGCGGCGCCGACCGGCTGTGGTGCCTGGGTGACTTCGGCGCCTACGGGGCCGAGCCAGAGGCGATCTGGCCACTGCTGATCGACAACGACATCGGGTGCATTGCCGGCAACTACGAGCTCGCCATCGGTCGAGGTGATCCCGACTGCGGTTGCGGGTACGCCGACGATGACGACAACGCCTTCGCCGCGATCGCCTACGCCTACACCCGGGCGCACACCTCCGCGGAGTTCGCGTCCTGGATGACGACCTTGCCGACTGAGCACCGGGAGATCGTCGACGGAGTGGACCTGCATCTGGTGCACGGTTCCCCGCTGGCCGTCAACGACTTCTGGTGGGAGTCGCTACCCGACCACGCGCACCGGATGCGGATCGAGGCATCCTGCGCGGACGTGATCTGCTGCACGCATTCCGGGTTGCCGTGGGTCAGGCGCTTGCGGGACACCCTGGTGGTCAACGTCGGGGTCCTGGGTCGGCCGGCCAACGACGGTGGCCACCATGTCTGGTACGCGCTGCTCGATGTCCTCGACGGTCACGCCACCGCAGAGTTGGTGGCGCTGGACTACGACTGGCGCGCGCACGCCGCCTCGATGCGCACCGCAGGCTTGCCTGCGGCGTTCACCCAAGCGGTGGAGACCGGGTGGTGGACCACCTGCCTGGAGGTCGTGCCACCGGCGGAACGCTCCCGGGGCCGCTTCCAGCTCTACAAATCGGCGATGCCGTCCTTCGTCAGCGAGCAGGTGTCCTGGGGTGCCGCGCCGCGGATTCCGGACGACGGTCTTCCGGTGCTACCGCTGTTCGGCTCCGCACTGTTCCCGCCCCGACTGTGGATGTACACCAACTTCCACTGCAACCTGGCCTGCAGTTACTGCTCGGTGGCCTCGTCCCCGCAGGCCCGCCGCCGGTCGCTGGGCCTGCGCCGGTTCTGCGAGCTGGTTGACGAGGCAGTCGCCGAGGGCTTCACCGAGCTCTACGTCACCGGCGGTGAGCCCTTCCTGGAACGCGACCTCGTCGAGATGCTGCGTTACGCCACCGAGGCGCTCGACGTGGTGTGCCTGACCAACGCCATGTTGTATCAAGGCTGGCGACGCGCCCAGCTCGAGCGCCTGGCGGGCCGCAAACGGCTAGTTCTGCAGACCTCCCTGGACGGCGCGCAGCCCCGATTCCATGACGCCAATCGCGGGCCCGGCTCCTGGGCCAAGGCGATCGACGGGCTGGATCTGGCGCTGTCGCTGGGGCTGCCGGTGCGGGTCGGGATGACCGAGACGGCGCAGAACTCCGCCGAGATCGAGCCGCTGCGGACCCTCCTGGCCACCAAGGGGATTGAAGGCCCGGACTTCGCGGTGCGCCCGCTGGTGAAGCGGGGCCATTCAGCCGACGGGGTGCCCATCGACACTGCCAACACCGTCCCCGAGCTGACGGTCACGACCGACGGTTGGCATTGGCACCCGGCCGGCGCCGACCTTGACACCTCGCCGGACATGCTGCTCGCCGGTCCCGACGCCAGCATGGCCGAGGCCAAGCGCCGCGTGGTGGAACTGTTCCTGCGGCAACGCCAGCGCGACGGTTCCCTACCGCTGATCTACAACTGCGCCGTCTGATCCCCGGAGTGATCGAGAGTAGGCGCGGGCGACCTCGTCGACTTGCTCGTAGCCGACACGCAGCAGGAAGTTGCTGTTGCGGCCGTAGGATTTCATGCCCAGCACGAAAAAGTTCGGCTCGGGTACCCGGAGCACATCCACCCCGTGTGACGGCTGGGCCAGGCAGTCCGCCGGGCCATCGCCTGCGGCGGCCAGCAGCGCCGCCGACAGGTTCATCGGGGCGGCGGTGGCGTAGCACTCGTGCACCTGCAGCTGCCGGTAGAGCGACGTGTCGCCCAGGAAACCGGTCAAGGCCACGATGTGGTCGACGACGATCTCCTCGACATCCCCCGTGATCGAGCGCAGCGCGACGACGACGCCGTCACCCGATTCCCGCAACGCGTCGATCACCACGCCGGTACGTACCTGCACACCGGGCACCGCGTCGGAATGCAGCCGTTGGGACATCTCGACGAGTTCCTGGCGCTGGGGCAGCGGGTCGTCGGGAATTTCGCCCCAGTCGGGATCCGCTGCCCGTACCGCCCACACCACGCGGGTGCCGGACTGCGAGTCGACCAGCTCGGCAAGGTCACGCGCCGCGGTCTGGGCTGATTTGCCTGCGCCGACCAGCAGCACCCGGCGGCCCGCCCACTTACCGCCCTCGCGGCCGACGTCGGGAATCTGCTGGGTGATCCGGTCCGCTACTCCCAGCTCGCCGGGAGCGGGGATTCCGCCGTCTCCGACAACGTTGGCGTGGCCATAGCTGCCGGTGCAGTCCAGCACGAGGTCCGCGTGCTCCACCCGTTCGACGCCGTGCGGGTCGGAAAGGAGCAACCGGAACCGGTGCGAACCGCGCTGCGGACTTCCGATCTCCTCGTGTTTGAGCAGGCCCTCCCGTGCGACGGCGAGCACCCGGGTGCTGATGCGAATGCTGGCCGCCAGTAGCTCGGCTAGTGGCCCAAGCAGCTGTTCGGCGAACTCGCCGCCGGTGGGGCAGTACTCGGCGGGCCCCGGCGGGGTAATCCCGGCAGCGTGCAGATGCGCCAGCATCCGCGTCGACATGTTCATCGACCAGGGCGTGAACAGCCGGATATGACTCCAGGAGGTCACGTTCGCGGCCACCGACGCAGCCGACTCGTACACGGTGACGGACCATCCGTTGTCCAGAAAGGCCAACGCGGCATCAACGCCGATCGGCCCAGCACCGAGGATCGCGACACGGCCAGGTCCGTCGGCTACCGTTGTCACCCGCACTCCGTTCCGCCACCGGCGTAGCATCGCCGTCACTCTGTTCGAGACCGGGGGAGCTTCGGATCGGTGAGCACGCCGGCGACGGTGTCGATCGTGGTACCCGCCCTCAACGAGGCACGACGGATCGAGAGCTGCCTGCAACGATTGCGCAGCGACTTCCCCGACTGTGAACTGGTCGTGGTCGACGGCGGCAGCACCGATGAGACGTTGGAGCTCGCCGCCCGGCACGCGTGCACCATCCGCAGCGCTGCAGGCCGCGCCACCCAGATGAACGCCGGAGCCGCAGTGACCAGCGGCGACATCCTGTGGTTCATCCATGCGGACTGCTGGGTAGCGGCTGATGCGCTGGACCTGCTCCGGCGGGTGGTGTCGGCCCCGGGGGTGGTAGGCGGCGGCCTGCAGCTGCGCTTCGACCAGCGCAGCCTCGGCCTGGACTACCTGGCGGCCAGCTCCAACCTGCGGGCTCGCCGGCTGCACTGGATCTTCGGAGATCAGGCCATGTTCGTCCGTCGCGACGTGTTCGACTCGGTCGGCGGCTTCCCCGAGATACCCCTCATGGAGGATCTCGAGATGTCGCGCATCCTACGGCGACGTGGCCGGCTCGTAGTGCTGCCGACGTCGGTCACCGCCTCCGCCCGGCGGCTGGTCGACCAAGGACCGTGGCGGATGACCGTGCTGATGCAGCTGCTCAAGGCGCACTACCTGCTCGGCGGGGACCCGGAGCGGATCCGGCGGCGCTACGAAGCCGGCACCCGCCGTGGACGCGCCCGTTAGCGGGGCAGCAGCAGGAGCTTGCCGGTGGTGCGGCGGCCCTGCAGGTCTTCGTGGGCACGGTGGGCGTCGGCGAGCGGGTAGCGGCTACCAATGGTGATCCGCAGCGACCCGTCCAGGATCGCCTCGAACACCTCACCGGCGCGCCAGGTGAGCTCCTCTCG
>DATAWX010000048.1:0-16961 GCA_036266995.1 Pseudonocardiaceae bacterium
GGTCTTGGACGCGGACACGCCTGATCTTCTGGTCGAACCTCACCGGTCCGCCGTACAGCGCGGGTGGGGCAGCAGCTTCGGTCATCATCGACCGTCCTCCCTCGAGGCCGGCCGATAATCGCCGGTCCCCGGGTCATGCCGGATCGCTTGTCCCCAGAGCTTCGCACCGATGTCAGGGCTTGGCACTAGCGTGCGACGAGATTCACAGTCACTACCCGGAGGTGGAGTATGCGTCTAGCGCCCGTCGTCGCTGAGGCCGTGTTCGCGCCAGCGGTTGGTGATCGGCAGTCGCCGGTCCCGGCCGAAGGCCTTCAAGGTGATCTTCGTGCCCGGCGGATACTGCCGCCGTTTGTACTCCGCGGCGTCCACTAGCTGCACGATGCGCTCGACCAGCTCGGGTGCGAACCCTGCCGCCACCAGGTCGTCGAACCCGCGGTCGCCCTCCACATAGTCGTCGAGCACCTCGTCGAGAAGCCAGTAGTCCGGTAGAGAGTCTGAATCGAGCTGGTCGGGACGAAGCTCAGCCGAGGGGGGCTTGGCGATCGAGTTCGGTGGGATCGGTGGCGTCTCGCTCCGCTTCTCGGCCAGCGCGTTGCGCCACCGCGCCAGCGCCCACACCGCCGTCTTCGGTACATCCTTGATCGGCGCGAAGCCACCGACGGCGTCACCGTAGATCGTCGAATACCCCACGGCGAGCTCTGATTTGTTGCCGGTGGCCAGCACCAGATGACCGTGCTGGTTGGACAATGCCATCAACGTCACCCCGCGGGCACGGGCTTGGACGTTCTCCTGCGCTATCCCGGATAAGCCGAGCTGGCGCACGAACACCTCGACCATGGCTGCGATGGGCTGTACCTGGTAGTGCAGCCCGGTGCGCTCGGCGAGGTCGGCGGCGTCGGTTCGCGAATGCTCCGAGGAGTACGACGACGGCATCGACACTCCGTAAACTGCGTCAGCGCCCAGCGCGTCCACCGCCAACGCGGCGCACACCGCGGAGTCGATCCCGCCGGAGAGCCCGAGCACCACAGTGCGGAATCCGTTCTTGCGCGAGTAGTCCCGCAGGCCCGTCACCAGCGCGCCCCACACCTCGGCCTCCTCGCACAGCGGCTCGGCCACCGGGGCGGCTGAGGCAGCAGGGTAGGCCGGCAGTGGGTCGTTGCTCAGGACGATCCGGTCCACGTCGAGCCCGGCGTAGCGGCCCACTGCTCTGGGCGAGCCGCCGGGCAGGTCCAGGTCAAGCGTCACGATGTGCTCGGCGAACTGCGGCGCCCGCAACAGCAGCTCCCCTTGCCCGCCGACAACCATCGAGTCACCGTCGAAGACCAACTCATCCTGGCCTCCCACCAGGTTGGCATAGGCCAGTGGCGCGCCCACCTCGATTGCCCGGCGCGCCACCAGGGCCAGTCGGGTGTCATCCTTCGCGCGCTCGTAGGGCGATGCGTTGGGTGCGACCACGAGGTCCACCCCGGCCTGGGCCAGGGCGGTGATCGGACCACCCACCTGCCAGATGTCCTCACAGATCACCATCCCGATCTCCAGGCCGTGCAGGCGGAACACGGTCAAGGCGGTGCCGGGGATGAAATAGCGGCGCTCGTCGAACACCCCGTAATTGGGCAGATGGTGCTTGAACTGACGGGCCACCACCTGCCCCCGGTACAAAACCGCCGCCGCGTCACGGGGACCGTCCGCGTCGGCGTCGAGGTATCCGACGACAACGGCCGGCTTCGGACAGCCATCGTCAGCGAGTCGCGTCGCCAGCGTCTGGAGGGCCTGCAGCGATCCGGCGACGAAAGACTCCCGCAGCGCCAGGTCCTCCACCGGGTAGCCGGTCAGCGCCATCTCGCCGAACACCACCAGGTCCGCACCGGCGTCGGTGGCTTCCTGGCAGCGCTCGGCGATCATCGTGGCGTTTCCCACGATGTCGCCGACACACGGGTTCACCTGGGCCAAGGCCAGACGCAGCTGCGGCATGTCCTCATCATCCGCCACCGGTCGCGGAGCGCCGATCAGGGCCGTCCGGGGGATCACTAGGATCTGCCGGATGTCGCGCCCGTTGCGCCCGATCGCTGTCCTGGCGATCGTGCTGGCCCTCGGTGGTTGCGCCATGCCCGGCAGCCGCCAGGTCGGCGACGTCCCGGGATCACGGCTAGGCGCTGACGTTTCGCAGTACCAAGCTGGTCCCGCCGGACGAGTGCCCCCTGGTCTGGAGCGCTTCTACAGTCAGCGCCTGACCTGGAGCGGCTGCAAAGACTTCGCCACCACTGACTTCGACCGGCAGTCCTTCGCTGACACCACACTGCGCTGCAGCCGGGTGGAGGTGCCACTGGACTACGCCCAACCGCAGGGACGCACGGTGTGGCTCGGGGTGCTTCGCCGCCCCGCAGACAACCAGCAGGAGCGGCTGGGCTCGGTGCTGGTCAATCCCGGAGGTCCAGGCGCCTCGGGGATGTCCGCGGTCGCGTCGCGGGCCAAGGCGGTAGCCGGTACCGACCTGGGCCGCCGGTTCGACCTGGTCGGGTTCGACCCGCGCGGGATCGGCGCAAGCCAGCCGAAGATCGTCTGCCGGAACACCCAGGAGGAGGACGCCGAGCGGCTCGATGTCGATCTGGACACCTCTCCCGCCGGGGTTGCCCAGACCGAGAGCGAGAATCGAGCCTACGCGCAGCTGTGTGCCCAGCGGGTCGGCAAGGACATGCTCGCCAACGCCGGCACCAGGGATGTCGCGCGGGACATGGACGTGATTCGCTCCGCTCTCGGCGACGCGAAGCTCAACTTCCTGGGGTACTCCTACGGCACCCGGCTGGGTACCTCCTACGCCGAGCAGTTCCCGGGCAACGTGCGGGCGATGGTGCTCGACGGCGCGCTGGATCCGAACGAGAACCTGGTGCAGAGTTTGGTGAACCAGGGAACCGGGTTCCAGCAGTCGTTCGACGCGTTCGTCGGCTGGTGCCTCGCGCAATCCCAATGCTGGTTGGGCAATATCCCGAAAGATCAGGCCAACCAAGCATTTCAGTTGTTATTGCTGCCGTTGACCACTGCGGCGCGACCGGTCGGCGACCGCAAGTTGTCCTATACCGACGCTACGATCGGCACGATTCAGGCGCTGTACACCGACCAGCTCTGGCCGGTGCTCAACCGGGGCCTGTCCGAACTGGCCCATGGGAACGGTTCTACTCTGTTGAGGTTGGCCGACATCTATTACCAGCGCGACGAGCACGGATACTCCGGTAGCCAGGACGCGTTCGAAGCGGTCCGCTGCATCGACGACCCTCCGGTGACGGACCCGGCGATCATGTTGGAGGCCGACCGGCTCTACCGGGAGGCCGCGCCCTTCCTCGATGACGGGCACCCGCCGTCGGCCGCCCGAGATGCTTGCGCGTTCTGGGCGGTACCGCCGACCGGTAGTGCCGGGGACCCGGACGTGGAGGGGCTGCCGCCGGTGTTGGTGGTGTCCACGACAGGCGACCCGGCCACTCCGTACCAGGCCGGGGTGGACCTGGCCAAGCAGCTCCGCGGCAAGTTGGTCACCTTTGAGGGCAACCAGCACACCGTCGTCCTGCAGGGTGTGAAGTGCGTAGACGATGCGGTGTCGAACTATCTGGTGCGGCTTATTTTGCCGAAGCGGTCGACGCTGTGCGCCGCTTAGTATTAATCAACAGCGCGCCCACCGCACCGAGCAGGCATATTCCCGACGTGAGCAGGAAGATCTCTTTGTACTGGATACGCAGTGCCGCTTGCAGCGCAAGCTGATAACCGGCGAGCTGCTGTTGATAAACCTGCGCGCTGACGCCGAAAGGCAGTGGAGTGGCCAGCTCGGCGGTGAGCTCGCGAAAGCGGTGCAGACCCCAGGCAGATAATGCCGCGACGCCCACCAGCATCCCCGTCATCCGGGCCACCACTACCGCAGCGGACGCCACACCATGCCGGTCGGGTGGGGTCGCCCGCAGGGCCGCTGCGGACAGCGGCGCGATCACCAGACCGAGCCCCAGGCCGGCCACCGCCAGATCGGTGTCGAGCCTGGGCAGGGTCAGCAGGCCGAGGTCGTGGCGAGCAGCCAAGATGTCCGCGGGCCATCCGGCGATCAGCAGGTAGCCGGCGGCGGCCAGCACCATCCCAACCAGCGTCACTACCGTCTCGCGCAGCCGGCTGGCTGCCAAACCCCCAACCAGCGCACCGACCGGCAGCGCCACCAGGAACCGGACCAGGATCGCCGTCGCGCCGGCGGGATCGCGACCCAGCACGGTCTGGGCGTACAGCTCGACATCCACCAGAGTCACCATCAGCGCCGCCCCAGCCGCCAGACTGACCCCCAGCGACCCGAGGAAGACCCGCCAGTGCACGCCGTCAGGGTCGAGCAGCCGCACCGTTGCCTGCCGTTCCCACAGGACGAACGCCACCCCGGTCACCGCCGCGGCGCCCAGCACCGGCCATCCCCAGGACGGCAGCGCCCCATGGTCGGGGTCTGGGTTGTACAGCCCGACCACCAGTAGTCCCAGCATTAACGCCAGCAGTCCGCCGCCGACAAGATCCAGCGGTGCACTGGGCACACCATCCGAGCGAGCTCGGGCCGGAACGGCCAGTTGGACCGCCACCACCGCGACGAGCGCGAGCGGGACATTCACCCAGAACACGCCGCGCCAGCCGACCAGCGTGGCCAGTCCGGCGCCGTACAGCGGACCCAACACACTGCCCAGCTCCTGCGCGGCACCCAACGCGCCCAATGCGGTGGACCGGCCACGGTCGGGCCATAGGTCAGCGGCCAGTGCCATGGATACCGGTAGCAACGCGCCACCGGCGATGCCTTGCAGGGTTCGTCCCACCACGAGTACCTGCAGGGTCGCGGCGACGGCGGTGATCACCGACGCGGCTGCGAACGTGACGAGGCAAGCCTGCAGCAGCACCCGCCGGCCGAAACGATCAGACGCTTGACCCAGCAGCGGCATCGCGGCGACGTAGCCCAGCAGGAAGCCGGTAACGATCGGGGTGGCCCGCTCCAGATGGTTGATCGGCACCTGCAGGTCGCGGACGATGTCGACCAGCAGGCTGACGACGACATAGGCATCCAGCGCGGCCAGGAGGGTGACCAGGGCGCCGGCGCCCAGCGCAAGCCCGCGGCGCCGGACCGTGGTTGCCGTCGCGATCATCGTCAGGAGACCGGGATCAGGACGGCGGGGTGATGTCGACCGGGGCGTCGAAGTCTGAGAAATGGGCGGTGGCTGAACCGTAAGTTGTTGGGAACTGCGCCTTGATCAGCCGCGAGCCCTGCGTGGCGACCCAGATCTCGCTGGTCTTGTCCTGAGCCAGGTCAGGTACCAGCGAGCCGAGCGGCTGTGCTGGGAACTTCACCTGCAAGCGGTAGGTGTCGACGCCGTCGACCTGCTCGCGGGCCTCGGTGGCGGGGCCCGTACCGCTGGCCAGCGCCCCCGCGATGCCGCGATCCGGGTTGAGGATCACCGACGGGTCATAGACCGTACCGGCGAAGGACAGCGGCAGTTTCTGGATCGGGCCGGTCGGGGGCCGCAGGTACAGGTCCTGGCCGATGATCACAAACTGTAGTTCGAGGAGCTGCGCGCCCTCGTCGACCTTGGCGACACCCTTCGCCGAACCCGCCCTGGTGAGCTGACCCTCGGCGGAGCGCAGCTGCACACCTGGCGCGTTGCCCTCGACGTCGAGGGCGAAGTGGGTGCTGGTCACCTCCCGCATCGCCTTGGCGGAATCGGCCAGTACCGTGGCGCCTTTGGGTAGGTTGGCCTGTTGCCCGCTACCGCTGCTACACGACGTGACCAGCGCGATGATCAGCGCGGCGAGGAAGGCGAAAAATCGCATCCCGTCATCGTAGGGGCAGACCACAGCACAGTCACCGACAGTCCACTACCCTTCGCACATGGATCGCCAGCAGGAGTTCGTGCTGCGCACGCTGGAGGAACGCGACATCCGGTTCGTTCGATTGTGGTTTACCGACGTGCTGGGCTACCTGAAGTCGGTGTCTGTCGCACCGGCCGAGTTGGAGGGAGCCTTTGCCGACGGCATCGGCTTCGACGGGTCGGCAATTCAGGGTTTCGCGCGCGCATACGAGTCGGACATGATCGCCAAGCCGGATCCCGCCACCTTCCAGGTGCTGCCGTGGGAGAATCCCAAGGGCGAGCACTACTCGGCCCGGATGTTCTGTGACATCACCATGCCCGACGGCTCTCCGTCGTGGGCCGACCCGCGGCACGTGCTGACCCGGACCCTGTCCAAGGCGGCCGAGGCCGGGTTCACCTGCTACGTGCACCCCGAAATCGAGTTCTACCTGCTGCGGGACCTGCCGGACAACGGTTCCGAGCCGGTACCCGCTGACTCTGGTGGGTACTTCGATCAGGCCAGCCACGATATCGCTCCGCACTTCCGCCGGCACACGATCGAGGCGCTGGAGCAGGTGGGTATCTCGGTGGAGTTCAGCCATCATGAGGGCGCACCCGGACAGCAGGAGATCGACCTGCGCTACGCCGACGCGCTCACCATGGCCGACAACATCATGACCTTCCGGTACGTGGTGAAGGAGGTCGCGATCACCCAGGGCGTGCGCGCCTCCTTCATGCCCAAGCCCTACACCGCGCACCCCGGGTCTGCGATGCACACCCACATGAGCCTGTTCGAGGGCGACCGCAATGCCTTTCACGACGACGACGACCCCTACGAGCTGTCCGACACCGGCCGGGCGTTCGTGGCCGGGGTCCTGGCACACGCCAGGGAGATCACCGCTGTCACCAACCAGTGGGTGAACTCATACAAGCGGCTGATCATCGGCGGGGAGGCCCCTACCGCGGTGTGCTGGGGCCATCGCAACCGCTCGGCCCTGGTCCGGGTGCCGATGTATTCGCCGGGCAAGGCGTCCAGCCGGCGGGTGGAGATCCGCACCCCGGATTCGGCGTGCAACCCCTACCTGGCCTACGCGGTGATCCTCGCCGCGGGATTGCGTGGCGTGCAGCAGGGCTACCAGCTGCCACCGCCCGCCGAGGACGACGTCTGGTCGCTGTCTGAGCGTGAGCGCCGCGCCGCGGGGTACGCCCCATTGCCGCAGAACCTCTCCGAGGCGCTCGTCGAGATGGAGAACTCCGAGCTGGTCGCCGAAACCCTCGGGGAGCACGTGTTCGACTTCTTCCTGCGCAACAAGCGCGCCGAATGGGACAACTACCGGCGTCACGTCACGGCCTACGAGCTCCGCACCTACCTGCCCGTCCTCTAACTTGGTCCTCTAACTTGGTCGGCTAACTCGGTCGACGCGGCGGACTGTCGCGGGTCACGATGCCGCAATGGATGTCCGGCTGCACCATGACCTTGCCGAGTTCACCGCGCTTACCCGGCCGCTGCTGGCAGCTGATCCGGTCCGGCACAGCATCGCGCTGACAGTGCTTGCCCTGCTGCTGCGGGTACCACCAGAGGGCGACGAGCCTGCGCCGCTGTTGCTCAGCGTCCACCGTGACGGTGTGCTGGCCGCAGCGGCACTGTGCACGCCGCCCCGGGAACTGCTCGTCAGCGGGTTGCCTGCGCACTGTGCTGGTGCGGTCATCGAGGTGCTCGCCGCCACGCACCCGCACCTGTCCGGCGCGGGAGGTCCGCGAAATGAGGCGGAAGCATTCGCGCGATGCTGGTCGGCCTGCACCGGCGCGTCGGTGCACCAGCGGATGGCGCAACGGGTGTTCGCCTTGCATCGGCTCACCCCGCCTGTCGGCGTGCCGGGCGCGGCACGCCGGGCCGGCGCCACTGACCTCGAACTCCTGGCGCAGTGGCGGCAGGACTTCGCCGACGAGGCGACCGGCGGCCTGCGCGGCCACGGGTCTGCCCTGCAACAGATCAGGCGCAGTCTGGCCGCAGGCGCCGCGGCGATGCTGTGGGAGGTCGATGGGCAGCCGCTGGCCTGGGCATCAGCGAGTGCCCCAGCGGCCCGGATGTCCCGGATCGGACCGGTGTACACGCCGCCGCAGCACCGCGGGCGGGGCTACGGTAGTGCCGTCACGGCGGCGGCCGCCCGCTGGGCACAGCAGGCTGGCGCGAAGCACGTGGTGCTGAGCACCGACCTGGCGAACCCGATTAGCAATGCGATCTACCCGAGGATCGGTTTCCGCCCAGTACACGACGCCGTACAGATCGCCTTCACCCCGGCTCCCCGACGCTGAGCTTCCCGAGCTCCACCACAGAGCTGTGGAAGCGCACTCCAACTACTCTGCCGTGGAGTTCGGGAGAATCAGGCCTGTCGCGTTGTATCGCCAGACCGCGGCTAGCCTGGCGAAGGTGACGACGACCCGCCTGCTCGTGTTTCAGCCCTCCGAAGTCGACTTGCCTGAGCGGCTGGGGGACTGGCTGACCGACGCTGGGGCACATCTCATCTTGTGTCGCCCAGCGGTCGATGGGGTTCCCGAGAGCCTCGATGGTGTCGACGGCGTGGTCTGCATGGGCGGTGAAATGGGCGCGCACGACGATGCCACCCACCCATGGCTGGCCGAGCTGCGGTGGTTGCTCGCGGCCGTGGTCGCCCGCCGGCTGCCGGTCCTCGGGGTCTGCCTCGGTGGTCAGCTGCTGGCGGCGGCCACCGGCGGCGCAGTACGCCGGGCGGTCGACGGTCCTGAGGCCGGCACGCTGCTCGTCGCCAAACGGGACGCTGCCGCGCACGACCCGCTGTTCGGGCAGCTGCCTATGACCCCCGACGTCATCCAGTTCCACCACGACGAGATTCATCGGCTGCCGCCGGGAGCCACCCTCCTCGCTTCCTCACCACGGCATGCGAACCAGGCCTTCCGAGTCGGCACTGCCGGCTATGGCCTCCAGTTTCATATTGAGACCTCGCCCGCCACTGTGCTGTGCTGGGCTCGCCGTGACGCCGCGGGGACCTTCCCGGTGCGGCAGCTCGATGCTGATCATCTGGAGCAGGTGCACGCCGATATCGCGGAGGCATGGCAGCCGGTGGCCGCTCGGTTCGTGGCGTTGGCCGCAGGCGAGCTAGCCCCGGCAGGGGACCGGGTGGCTCTGCCGCTGCTGGGCCGCTAGCGTTCGAAGCGCCGTGGTGACCGAAGGCAGGCGGACCGCACTTTCCCTGGCGCGGCTGGGGATTACCGATGGTGGCGCCGCTGAGACTCTGACCCGGCTCGGTTGGTGGCATAACGGCCAGGTCCGCAGAGATGCCGAGGACACGCTGTGGGCGCTATCCCGGGCGCCAGATCCGAACCTGGCGCTGCGCAGCCTGGCCCGGCTAGGCCATGCGATCGGGGACGGCTGGGTCGAGCTCGACGGCTTGATGCGCCGGGATCCCGGGGTGCGCGGGCGGTTGCTCGGGGTGCTGGGTTCGTCGACCGTCCTCGGGGATCATCTGGTCGCCAACCCGCAGCGCTGGCGTGCGCTGGCCAGTCCAGAGGCGGTCAGCCCCGATTGGGCGGACCGGGCTTCACAGCGGCTGCTCGTCGCGGTCGGCGTTGACACCACATCGCCGGACGACGCGGCAGCGACCCGGGCCACGCTGACGGGCGTCACGGCCCAACGGGCGCTGCGGGCGACCTACCGCGACCTGATCACCGAGTTGGCGGCCGCCGACCTGGCCGCCGTGGTGGAGCCCGAGTTGCCGGTAGTGCCCTTCGAACAGGTCGCAGCGGCGCTCGCCGAACTGGCCGCCGGGGTATTGCGGGCTGCCCTGGCCGTCGGGGTGGCGGAGATGACTCCGGGCGGCCACCTACCCCGGATCGCGGTGATCGGAATGGGCAAGTGCGGCGCCGCCGAACTCAACTACGTCTCGGACGTTGACTTGATCTTCGTGGGTGGTTCCGAGGACGAGCTGGGTGCCGCCACGAAGCTGGCGTCGGCGACGATGCGGGTGGCGTCGGTGTGCTTCGAGGTCGACGCGGCATTGCGCCCCGAGGGCAAGGCCGGAGCGCTGGTACGCACCCTGCAAGGACACCTGGCCTACTACCGCCGGTGGGCCAAGACCTGGGAATTCCAGGCGCTACTCAAGGCCCGCCTAGTCGCAGGTGACTCCGAACTCGGCCGGCGCTATCTGGAGGCTGTCCGGCCCATGGTGTGGACTGCGGCGGACCGGGACAACTTCGTCCCCGAGGTTCAGGCGATGCGCCGCCGGGTCGCCAACCATGTTCCCGCCGAGCTGGTAGACCGGGAGCTCAAGCTGGGTCACGGTGGCCTACGCGACGTGGAGTTCGCCGTGCAGCTATTGCAGCTGGTGCACGGTCGCACCGACGAGTCGCTGCGGGTCGCGCCCACCGTGGCGGCGTTGGCCGCACTAGCCGACGGCGGGTATGTCGGCCGCGATGACGCAGCGAACCTGGCGGCCTCCTACCGGTTCCTGCGCCTGCTGGAGCACCGGTTGCAGCTGCAGAAGTTGCGTCGCACCCACCTGCTCCCGGCCGACGATGACACCGCCGCGTGGCGCTGGCTGGCCCGCGCCGCGGGGATGCGGCCCGACGGTCGCCATGACGCCGTCGAGGTACTGCGAATCGAGCACACCCGGCAGTCGCACCGGGCCCGCCGGTTGCACCAGAAACTGTTCTACCGGCCGTTGCTGGAGGCCGTGGCCAAGGTGCCCACCGAGGCGTACCGGTTGACGGAGTCCTCGGCGAAGGCGCGGCTGGCGGCGCTGGGTTACGCCTCACCACAGGGCGCGCTGGGGCATCTGCGAGCACTCACCGACGGGGTGTCCCGGCGCGCGGCGATCCAGTCCGCGCTGCTGCCGGTCCTACTGGAGTTCCTCGCCGACACCCCAGACCCCGACCGTGGGCTGGCCGCCTACCGGCGGGTATCGGAGGCACTCGACGACACCCCGTGGTACCTGCGGTTGCTGCGCGACGAGGGTGCCGTGGCGCAGCGACTGATGGCCCTTCTCGGCACCTCCCGGATGGTGGCCGACCTGCTTGTCCGGGCGCCGGAGGCGCTACAGCTACTGGCCGATCCGGAGGAGATGGCCGGCCGCGACCCGGCGGAGGTGGCGACGTCGCTGCGTGCCACCGCATGCCGTCACCGCAGTCCTGGCGCCGCGGTGACGGCCGCCCGGGCCCTGCGCCGTTACGAGCTGTTCCGGATCGCCTGCGCGGACCTGCTCGGACTGCTCAACGTCGACGCGGTTTGCGCAGCGCTGTCTTCGGTGTGGGCCGCGGTGCTGGCGGCGGCACTCGACGTAGCGCTTCGCGCGGAGATCGATCGCCGGCGGGCCGAGCCGGCCCGGATCGCGGTGATCGCAATGGGTCGGCTCGGTGGGGCGGAGCTGGGTTACAACTCCGACGCCGACGTGCTGTTCGTCTGTGAGCCGCTGCCGACAGAGGCCGGCCCTGCCTCGGAGACCGACGCGGTGCGTTTCGCCTCGTCAGTCGCCGAGTCGGTGCGCAACCTGCTTGGCTCACCCAGCCAGGATCCACCACTGGTCATCGACACTGGGCTCCGTCCGGAGGGACGTTCCGGCCCGGTGGTGCGCACCCTGGCGTCGTACCAGTCCTACTACACCCAGTGGGCCCAGACCTGGGAGGCGCAGGCGCTGCTGCGGGCCAGCCCGGTGGCCGGCGATGTCGAGCTGGGGGAGCGGTTCATCTCGATGATCGACCCGGTGCGCTACCCCGCGGGCGGACTGAGTCCGAGCCAAGCCACCGAGATCCGGCGGATCAAGGCCAGGGTCGACTCGGAGCGACTACCCCGTGGCGCCGATCCCACGACCCATACCAAGCTCGGCCGGGGCGGGCTGGCCGACGTGGAGTGGACCATCCAGCTGCTGCAGCTGCAACATGCTCACGAGGTGCCAGCGCTACGCACCACGTCCACCACGATCGCCCTGCAGGCCGCGGCCGACGCCGGGCTGCTCGCCCCGGCCGATGCCGAGGCCCTGCTCGCTGCCTGGAAGCTCGTCACCAAGACCCGCAACGTTCTCGCTCTGGTGTTGGGCAAGCAGGTCGACCAACTGCCCACATCCGGCCGGGAACTGGCTGCCGTGGCCAGGGCGCTGGGATACTCCGCGGATAGCGACCCCGGCCAAGTCGTCGACGAGTACCGCCGTACCACCCGCAGAGCCCGAGCCGTCGTAGAGCGCTCCTTCGGCGCCTGACCCCCATTCATCCCACACCGACCCGCATTCATTCCCACACCGACCCGCATTCAGCGAGTGGTGAACGCCGCGGCCAGTGGCCGCCGGGCATTCATGCGGATCAATCGGCTTAGACGTTCGCGCCGAGGCCGCCCACGCCGGCGCCACCGGCGCCACCGGTTCCGCCGTTGCCGCCTCCGCCCTCGCCGTCACGGCCATCGCTGTGGTCACCGCTGTCTTCACCACCGCCGGACCCGCCAGACCCGCCGGTGCTCAAGCGGGACAGGACGGTACGGGCGGGAAGCAGCTCAACATGCTGGCCGTAGATCTCGGCAAAGCTCAGTGCGTCAGACATGAAATCCTCCTCAGGAGCCCCCCAGCAGGGCGGTGGCCGGGTACAGAGCGCCTCATCGACGGCATTGTCGATTCGACTCATCCCCACCCTGGCCAGGAGAAGGTTGCATGACAACATGCATTCACCCTTAACTTCGCTCGCCGCTACTGAAGCTGTTTTTCGAGTTACTTAGTCAGGGTGAATTGTTACGAATCTATGGGCGAACAGTTACGCGATTCCCCGGAATCCAGTACCTAACAAGTCTCGCCTCGGACCGTCGTGGCGGTGGCCGAGTTGGTGGGTGACGTGACGGTTGGGTGAGGCAGGGTTGCGGGTTGGGAGGCCTCCACGGCGCCGCCGCCCCTGCCCGTGGGCCGGCACCGGGCTCGGGGCACCATAGGGCACCGCGGCAGTCACCCTCCCCACTGAACCGAGCACGGAAAGCGACAGATGAAGCGATTCCTGGTCCTGGTCTCCCTGCTGGTGTTCACGACGACCGGGTGCACGGCATCCTCGCCCGAACGAGCATCGAACCCGACGGGTTCGAGTGCGCCGTTCGCCTTCCGGGTCCTGACGACCGGTCTAGCGGACCCGTGGGAGATCAACTGGGCGCCCGATGGCTTTCTCTGGGTTACTGAGAAGGCGGGCAAGCGAGTAACCCGGATTAACCCAGCGGACGGCGCTAAGAACACCGTGGTTACTATCGCCGACGTGTATTCCACGCAGAGCCAGGACGGCCTGCTGGGCTTGGCTTTCCAGCCGGACTTCCTCAGGGGAAACAATGACGTCTATGTCGCGTACACTTACGATGCCGACCCGGGCCCGGCAGTCGACCGTCGCGCAAAGATAGTGCGCTACACCTACGACCAGGCAACACGGACATTGAATCGGCCGGTGGAGCTGATCAAGGGCTTGCCAGCGAGCACGGACCACGACGCGGGACGGCTGCTGGTAGGACCTGATCAGAAGCTCTACTACTCGATCGGTGATCAGGGGAACAACCAGTTCAACCGTGCGTGCAATCCGATCCGTTCGCAAGATCTACCCACCGCGGACGACGTCCTGGCCAGCAATTGGGAGACGTATCAAGGTAAGATTCTCAGATTTAATTTCGATGGCGGTATCCCGGCGGACAACCCGGTAATCAAGGGAGTGCGCAGCCATATCTTCACCTATGGACACCGGAACCCTGAGGGTTTGGCCTTCGGCCCGGGCGGTCGGCTCTTCTCGACCGACCATGGCCCCAAGGCCGATGATGAGATCAACTTGAACGAGCCGGGAAAGAACTACGGCTGGCCTTATGTGTCCGGTCTCAAGGATGGGCAGGGGTATGTCTACGAAAACTGGTCCGCATCGACCGTGCCCTGCGCCAGCCTGCACTACGACGATTTCACGACGCCACCGTCGGTTCCTCGACAGGACGAGAAAGCTTGGAGCAGCCCGGATTATCTGGATCCGCTGAAGACGCTGTACACGGTACCCAACGGGTACAACTACCAGGATCCGACCTGTGGTGATCAATCGTATGTCTGCTGGCCCTCGATCGCGCCATCCAGTATGGTCTACGTGCCCGCCGGCAAGGGGGTGTTCGACGGCTGGAGTAACTCGTTACTGGTGACGAGTCTGAAAAATGGTGCCATTTACCGCTTGCGACTCACCCAGGATGGCGGCTCAATTCAGGGTGACGTCACCCAGTACTTCAAGACCGCTAACCGCTACCGGGCCCTGGCGCTCAGCCCAGACCACCGAAATGTCTACATCCTCACCGACACCAATGGTCTGGTGGCGTCCGAGTCGGGATCTCCCGTTGAGCAACTCGCCAATCCCGGGGCAATCCTGGAGTTCAGCGTCCCCCCTTCCAGCTGAGCGGCCGTTCCCAAGCCATTCCTCGCGGGACACCACGGTGGGCAGGGTCATTGGTCCTCCTCGGTGACGGACGGTCGCCAGCATGCTTCGGAGAGAGACTCGGCGTGGACCCGGAACTCATCGGTCCACGCTAAAGAAGCCAGCCGATGCGGGCGCTGGCCAGTTTCCCCGTCACCCTGCGGAAGAGCCAACTGTCCCGTCTTCACCCGGTCGAGCAGCCTTCCCAGCACGTCGGCGATCTCGGGGACGGCTTTCCGGAGCGCCTCGGCACCGACGTCGTCCGCCGCCATGCCAGCGTGCTCGAGGAGGGCATCAAGATCGGACAGTCCGGTGGCCACCCATTCGAGCGGCTGGACCGACAACCCATCGACGAAGTAACGCGGCCCTGGCTCCCACCCCGAGCAGGCCGGGTGGTGGTGGGCCCGGTCCAAGCTGCCCGGGGGGCTCGTCACCGCCTCGAAGAGGTCGACCCGCCAGACGGGCCGATCGCCCATGATCGGCCGAGCCGAGTAGATCGAGCCCTTCAGCTCGCCGGTTCGAGCAGCCGTACCTCAAGGCGCACACCGCGCTCGGCGCCGTCCTGGCCTGGCAGCGGGTCGGGGTCGATGAAGTACAGGTCGCCCATCACCACGCCGATTCGCTCGAACCCAAAGGCTTAGAACATGGTCGGGGTCGGTCAGGTCAGCCAGGACACCAGGATCAACACAACCATGATCGTGACAACTGCGATCAGCAGCACCGCACCCAGCATTCGCGTCGGGTCCGACTGGCCTGGCCGCACGTCCAGATCACTGGCACGAGGTGAGTTCAGGGCGCTGGTACTTTCAGTGAGCACCCCACCGGACGATGCCTTCGTCGCGGCCAGATGAGGGGCGAGTCGCGGGGTCATGAGTCAGACCCTACGTAACACATGGTCACCGCATGGTCGGAAATCGGTTAGCTACAGGTAAAAAATGCGATCAGGCGACTGAGAGCGGTGCCACCTTCTGGTGGTGACTCTGGGCCGTCGGCGCGGCGCGGGATTCTCGCCGGCGATGGGTAGCTGACCGTACAACGGTGTGGGATGTGGCATCACCCATGTGGCCGATTGGACCGGCTCGATCGTGAGCAGACTATTCAGATGGGCTTAGACGTTCTGCCTGTTCGCGAGCAGGCTGACGTGCCGAGGAGGACTGCTCATGGCGCAGACGTCCGCGCAGCAGGTGGCGCCTGGGAGGCAGCCGGGCTTCCGGCGCGAAGTCGGTTTGATGGCTCTGATGTTCGTTTCGCTGGGCTCGATCATCGGTTCGGGCTGGCTGCTGGGGGCGTTGACGGCGGCCACGTCGGCGGGTGGGGCGTCGATCGTATCGTGGCTGTTAGCTGGTGTGATCATCGTGCTGCTGGCGCTGGTGCACTCGGAGCTCGGTGCGGCTTACCCGCTCGCTGGGGGCACGGGGCGCTGGCCGCGGTTGGCGTTCGGCTCGCTGGGTGGGTTCACCGCCGGCTGGGTGGCCTGGCTACAGGCCGTGACCATCGCTCCGATTGAGGTGGAGGCGGCGCTCAGCTACCTCGACCACAAGTGGCACGGACTGATCAACGACGTGGGTGCGCTCACACCCAAGGGCTTGGGCGCGGCCACCGCGCTGATGTTGCTCTTCACCGTGATCAACGTTCTCGGGGTGCGGTGGCTGGCGGAGAGCAACAGAATCGCGGTGCTCTGGAAGGTCGCGGTACCGGTACTGACCGTCGTCGTCTTGATCGTGGTGTCGTTTAAGGCCTCGAACTTTACCGCTGGTGGCGGCTTTGCGCCCTACGGCGCCCACGGGGTGCTCGCAGCCCTTCCACTGGGCGTTGTATTCGCGCTGCAGGGCTTTGAGCAAGCGGCGCAGATGGCCGGCGAGGCACGTGATCCGCAACGTAACGTGCCTCGTGCAGTGATCGGCGCGGTGGTCGTGGGAACCGTGTTGTATCTGGCGCTGGAGGTCGCCTTCATCGGCGCGTTGAACCCCAGCAATCTCGCGCAGGGGTGGGCGAACCCGGTGGGCAAGGGCGACTTCGGACCGTATGCGACGCTGGCCACCGGTCTGGGTCTGGGTTGGCTGGCGGTCATCCTCTACATCGATGCGTTCGTCTCACCTGCGGGCACCGGCCTGATCTATGTGGGCACCTCCGCGCGGCTGTCCTACGCGCTTGGCCACGCCGGCTACGTTCCCAAGGGCGTCAGCCAGATCAGCAGTCGCGGTGTCCCGTACACCTCGATCATCCTGGCCTTCGTTGTGGGTCTGATCTGCTTTCTGCCCTTCCCCAGCTGGCACAGCCTGGTCTCTCTGGTCACCTCGGCAACGGTGATCATGTATGCGTTCGCACCGATCACCTTGCTGGCTCTGCGCAAGGCCGACGCCGACCGCGCCCGCCCGTACCGGGTGCCGGCCGCCTCGGTCCTGGCGCCGCTGGCGTTCATCGCCGCGAACGAAATCATCTACTGGACGTCCTGGTCCACGGTGGAGAAGCTGATGCTGGCCATCGCCGGAGGCTACGTGATATTCGGGATCTCCTACGCGTTAGGCCGGCCGTTCGAGCGACCGCCCCTGGACCCGCGGTCGCTGGTGTGGATTCTTCCGTGGTTCACCGGCCTCACGGTGATCTCCTATTTCGGGCAATACGGCGGAACCAAGCTCATCCCCGAGTGGATCGACTTGGGCGTGGTGGCTGCGTTCAGTCTGCTGATCTGCT
>DATAWX010000049.1:0-28321 GCA_036266995.1 Pseudonocardiaceae bacterium
GGAATGATCAGGTGGCGGCTGTAGCGGACCACCTCTTCCTTGGTCAGCTCTGCGGCGGGCTCCACCAGCGGCGGCAAGCTCATCGGCGCACTCCTCACAGTGTCGTGCTCTCTGGTTCACCAGAACGTCCCTGAACCCCCCACTCTTCCCACCCCAGCTTCTCGCGGTCAGTTGATCGTGGGGAAGGGCCAGGCGTTGGGTTCGCACACTAGGCCGTCTGGGGTTACGTGGTCGGTGCCCAGAGCTGCCAGGTAGTTGTCGGCTACGCCCCAGGTCTGCTGCATCATCACCGGCGCCAGCCGCCCGGCCGCCGCACACGCGACGTGCGAGAGACCCAACCCGTGCCCGACCTCGTGGTTGACCGCATACTGCTGGTACTGCACCACGTTGCCCTGGAAGGCCAGGGCCCCCCGGGCCCAGCGGGCAGCGTTGATCACCACTCGGTGGTCCCCGGGCTTCCAGCAGGACGCGTCGAACGGAATCTGGAAGCCGCAGAGCCGGCGGGTGGTCAGCTGCGATGCGAGGGTGATCCGCAGCGTCGCCGCCCGGCTGTCGTCAATCCGCTGGAAGCGGTAGCGTCCGCTGCCGATCCAGCTCTTCGGGTTCTGCAGCGTGCTGTCCACTGTGGTGGCGAATCCTGCCGGACCACCCTCGAGATCGACCCCATTCTCGATCTCGACGGTGTAGGTGATCAACTGCCCGGTCCCGAACGGCGCACCGGCGCCGGGGATCACCCGCCAGGTGCCGGCACCCTGCACCGCGAAGGGACCGCCACCGGGGAGCTCTGCCGACGCCTTGACCGCCTCGAAACCGGGGCTGCTCACCGGGTTGGGGATCAGCGGGATACGCGCAGCCACACCGGCCCGGTCCGAGCTCGACAGCAGTGGCCTGTTGGCCGCGTCGAGCACCGCCAACACGGTAAGCACCACCAGGATCGGCAGCGCGTAGACCCGCCAGCCGTAGGTGGACACCGCCCGGGCCAGGCGGCGGGAACCACGGTGTCCACGAGCCCGGGATCCGGCGATACCGTGCCGTGCCGACAGCTGAGGTTGTGGATCCCAGGACGCGGCCAGCGGCTGTTCATCAGCGATGCGAAAGTCCACATACCGCTCGGTGCGTCGAGCCGAGATCCACTCAGGCTCGGCTCGCGTCGGGCGGATCACCGCGCAAGGATCGCACAGCCATCCGCGGCACTGCATACATCACCACACCGCCTGATCGACCGCATCGATCACACCGAGCATCACGCGGGGATACTGGCGAGTAGGGTTTACCCAGATCAGCCGGGAGGTGACGGAGGCCGATGACCGAGACGGCATCGAGCCGGGCGGATGCGGCGCCCCGAGGCGTGCGGATGTCCCGAGACGAGCGGCGCGCTCAACTGCTCGCCGCAGCAACCGACGTCTTCGTCAACAACGGCTACCACGCCACCGTCATGGACGACATCGCCGAGCGTGCCGGCGTCAGCAAACCCGTGCTCTACCAGCACTTCCCTGGCAAACTCGAGCTGTACCTGGCGCTCCTGGAGCGCCACACCGACGAGCTGGTCCGTCGCCTCCAGGACGCCATCGAGGAGACTCCTGACAACCGGCAGCGAGTCCGCAACGCGGTCGAGGCCTATTTCGACTTCGTCGACGGCGACGATCAGGCGTTCCGGCTGGTCTTCGAGTCCGACCTGCGCAACCAGCCGCCGGTGCAGGCTATCGTGGAGCGGACGTACACCGCCTGCGTGCGAGCCATCGCCCAGGCTGTGGCAGCCGACGCCGGGTTGGACGTCGACCGCGCCTGGCTGGTGGCGGTCGGTGTCGTCGGGATCAGCGAGCACAGCGCCCGCTACTGGCTCACTCGCCAGCACGAGGTGCCCAAGGCGGAGGCGGTAGCGCTCACGGCCTCCCTAGCCTGGAAAGGCCTAGCCGGCTTCCCCCTGCAATCTCCCCCCGCCGAGCGCGTAGAGCTCTGAGGCGGCCGACGGGAAGGTCCGTGCTGTCAAGTTCACGACGTTGACCGCCGCAGGTGACCTGCGGCATGGGAATGGCTGGCGTGCACGATCGCTGTGACGATGTCCAGTTCTGGGGCGTCACGGGGGCCGAAGATCATGACCGTGCCGGGGGGCAGCCGGATACCGGCCAGCGGGTGGGCCACCCCCCAGCCCTGGATCACGGCGTCGTAGGCCAGCGGGATCGGCAACACGAGGTGCAGGCTGCCGTCGTGGGCGGGATGCAGGTGCGCGAATTCCCCGACCTCGGCCGCGATGAACGCGTCACACTGTCCGTCGCCAGGTGGCAGGTCACGGGGTGGGAGGAGAAATGCCCGCGCACCCGGGACCGAGACCGCGCTGGGCGCCGTCACGACATCATCCAGCTCCGCGATCTTGGAGAACAGCGCCTCCTGCGACTCGGCCGGGGAGTTCTGCGACTGCTGTTGTTGCGGCGTCGTGACGCTGACCTCGGGAGCATCGCCGTGCCGCACCGGCAGCCGGCCATCCGGCAGTGTCGGCCAGTGCGCCTGTTCAGCAGCCGCGCTAGCCGCCGACGTGGGACGGCGCTGCAGGTAACCCAGCCGCGCCTCGATCCAGCCCGCCAGTTCGGCCACCGCCTTGGCAGTGAGCTCATGACCGGTCGGCACCCGCACCGCCCACACCGGCGACCCGCTCTCGCGCACCAGGTAGTCCCAGGTCCGGCGCTGTAGTTCGGCTGGGATCACCGTGTCGTGCACGCCGTGGGTGAGAAAGACCGGCACTCCGACCAGCCTGCCGCGCGTCACCGGTACGCCGGCGTCGAACGGCAGGGTGCCGTACAACAGCGCAGCCGCGGCGAAGCGTGTCGGATCGGCCAGCAGCAGGCCGCCGACGAATGCCGCGCCGCTGCCGAAACCGACAAGCACGACTGGCACCTGCGCGGCCGCCTGCTCGTCAAGCCACCTGCGAAAGGAGGTGAAGACCTGCTCCGACGGGGGCAGCGGAACCCGAACCGAGGCATAGCCTGCTCCGACGGGCAGGAGTGGCGCGAACGCCGCCAGATCCTTTTCGCTGGCGTCTCCCAAGCCTTGGAGTAACACAATCAGCGGCGCCGTCGGGTCACTCGAACCCCACCGGAGGGCCACCAGCTCGCCGAGCCCGGTCATGCCGTGCTCACCCCGCTCCACCGGGACAGCTCGGCCGGCAGATCCAGCCGGTCGATCGGGGCCGATGACTCGTAATCTCCCCAGTCCTCGCGCGGCAGCAACCACATGATCTCGAACTCGTTGCCGCCCGGGTCGGCACCGTAGAGGCTTTTGGTGGCACCGTGACTGGACTCGCCGCCGAAAGCACCCGCAGCGAGGAGCACCTCACGGGCCTTGGCCAACTCATCGATGGTGGCGACCTGCCAGGCCAGGTGATACAGCCCGGTATGCCCTCGCAGCGGACCGGAAGCGCTCGCGCCGAGTCCGAACAACCCCAGGTCATGGTGGTTGTCCGAACCTGCGGCGCGGAGGAACGCGGCGTTGGCGCGAGGCTCCCGGGCGATCACCTCCATCCCCAGGACGTTGCGGTAGAACTCCACCGCGCGATCCAGGTCACTGACGAACAGCACTGCGTGGTTGAGCCGACGAACCGCGATCATCACAGCCTCCTTCAACGGTCCACGACCAATCCTGGTCGCTACGCCTGTGCGGGCACCAGGAGGGTGAAGGTGGGCGGGGCGGGCCGGGTGAGCCGGAGCCTGCCGCCTTCGGCTTCGGCCAGGCTACGGGCCAGCGCCAGGCCGATGCCGTGCCCGTCGGCCAGGCGCGATCGCCGGGTGAACAGTTCCGGTTCGGCAGCGGTGATGCCGGAGCCCTCATCGGACACGTCGATGGCCAGCGCGTCGGCGGCATTGCGCACCGCCACCGACACCGTGCCCGAACCGTGGGTGGCAGCGTTGTCCAACAACACCGTGAGCACCTGCCGCACGGCCGCGGTCGAGGCCAGTGACACCGGGGCCAGCGGATCCACTGCCACGTGCAGCGCGCGATGCTGGGCAGCCAGCCGATCGTGCCAGCCCACTTCGATCTCGTCGAGCAGGCTCGGTAGATCCAGTGGCGTGGAGTTGGAGCTGCGGGTGTCCCGGGCCAGCGCGAGCAGCTCCTCGATGGTTTGCTCCAGTCGGTCCGCGGCGGCGATTCCGTCGGTGATGGCGTGCTGAAGGTCCTGACCTGGGTGCTCCAGCGCCGCTTCGAGCCGGAGTCGCAATCCGGTCAGCGGAGTGCGTAGTTGGTGTGACGCATCAGCTGAGAACGAGCGCTCCCGAGCGAGCATTGCGTCCAGACGTCCAGCGGTACTGTTCAACGCCGATCCGACCGAGTCGATCTCGGGAATGTCAGCCGGTGTGGTCCGGACACTGAAGTCACCTTGACCGAGACGGCGGGCCGCCTCCGAGAGCTCCTCGAGCGGGCGGGCCAACCGGCGGGCCTGGCGCCGCGCGACCAACCAGACCATCCCGATCGCCAACCCGCCCAGGCCGAGCATGCCCAGCCACACCAGGGCGACCTGCCGGTAGACGGCCGCGACGGGGCTGGCGGCGCGCACCGCGCCGATCACATCGGTGTCATGGGTCACCGGCACGGCCACGACGAGCTCACCGTTGAGGTCCTTGTTGCTGATCTCACCGTGCAGTGCGGCGTACACCGCTGGATCGCCGCCCTCGGGCCCGGTACCGAGGATGCGCAGGCCCCGGTCCACATAAACCGCGAGGTGAGTCCCGTCGTTCGGGTCGCGAAGGTCGGTCGGCATTTTGCCGCGGAGCACGTCCGCTGACACCGCCGCCGCGGCGGCATCGGCGCCGAGCAGCAGCTTGGTTCGTTCGTTGGATTTCGAGTACTTCAACACCCCACCGGCCAAGGGCACCCCGAACAGGGCGATGGCAAGTACAGCGGCGAGAACTGCGAGGCCGACGATCCGGGTACGCACGAGCCCCCTCTACCCGCCGAGGTAAGGTCGTAACAATGGTGACACAGCGGATATACCGTCGGCGAGGGCGGTGACCGCACCTTACAACACCTTGGCATCACGACACCTTGGGTGCCTCCAACCGGTACCCATGCCCGCGCAGGGTGGTGATCCGGGGCACCGAACCCAGCTGGGCCATCCCAGCCAGCTTGCGGCGCAGCGCAGCCACATGCACATCGAGGGTCTTGGTGGGACCGAACCAGTTCTCGTCCCACACCTGCGCCATCAGGGTCTCCCGGCTGATCGCCACTTCCGGCGCTGCGGCGAGGCGGGCGAGCAGGTCGAACTCCTTGGCCCGCAGCGGCATCTCCGTTCCCGCGACACTCGCCCGCCGGCTGCCCGGGTCCACCAACAGGTCGCCCACCACGAGCATCGGTTGGGCTTCCGAGGTCGCCGGCGCCACCCGTCGTAGATGTGCTCGAACCCGGGCCAGCAGCTCAGCCAGCCGCACCGGCTTGGTCAGGTAGTCGTCCGCGCCGGCCTCGAGACCGACCACGACATCCATCTCGTCGGTCCGGGCCGTGAGAATCACCAGCACCGCCGTCGGGTTACTTGCCCGTAACTGCCGGCACACCTCGACGCCGTCGAGGTCAGGTAACCCGAGGTCCAGCAGCACCAGGTCGAAGTCAATCCCAGCGGCCGCTCGCAGCGCGCCGCGACCAGTGCGTTGCCAACCGACCTGGTGGCCATGGGCGCGCAGGCTGGACTCCAGCACACTGCCGATGGTCTCGTCGTCCTCTACTACCAGCAGCCGGGACACCCCACGAGACTAATAGATCACTCTACGGGCGACCGCCGGCAGGACTCGACTGGGCCGGCCAGCTCTGCGCAGCGTTGGCGGTGCTACCGGAAGTAGCCGTTACCATAAGTAACATGACGGATGACACCGCTTCTGTCACGCCTGTACGCCGATCGCCGAGCGGTCGCTCTGGACATCGTGAGCAACGCCGGGCGGCGCTGGTGCAGGCCGCGATGCGGGCGATCCGCCAGCACGGCCCCGATGTCGCGATGGACGACATCGCCACCGAGGCCGGCGTCAGCAAACCGATCCTCTACCGGCACTTCCTGGATAAAGGCGATCTCTACATGGCAGTCAGCGAGACCGCCACCCAGCAGTTGCGGGCCGTCTTGCTGTCCGGCCTGGACGCCGAGGGCGACCCGCGGACCCTGCTCCGGGTGATGATCGAGACGTATCTGACGTTCATCGAACAGGAACCGGAGCTCTACCGCTTTGTGGTCCGCCGCTCGTTCACCGACCGGCCATCGCCCCAGGACCCGGTCACGACCAACGCCGTGCTCATCTCCGAGGCGCTGGCCATAGTCTTCGCCGACCAGCTGCGCAGGCTGGGCTTGGATCCAGGCGGGGCACAAACCTGGGCGCACGCCGGGGTGGGCATGGTGCAAGCGGCCGGCGACTGGTGGCTACAGGACCGGACGTTGTCCCGGGAGCAGTTGCGTGACTACCTGCTGATGATGGCCTGGGGCTCGCTGGACGCCATCCTGCACGCGGGTGGGTCACCGGCCCGGATGCTGAAACGCTCGTGAGTGGCATTGAGTGCTATAACACTGTTTGCCACTCACGAGCCTCCGACGGAGAAGCCAACTCGGCGGCTGTCCCCGGGGCCGATCTCGATGTAGGCGATCCTCGATGTCGGCACCATGTATCGCCGGCCCTTGTCGTCGATCAGGGTCAGCATTCCCTGGGTGTTCCGCATCGCCTCGACGATCAGCGACTCCACCTCGTCCGGCGAGTCTGCCGTCGATACGGTCAGCTCCCGCGGACTGTCGGCGACCCCAATCTTGACCTCCACGCCAGAACCTCCACGGTGTGATCGAGCTGTGACACGCCAGGCTAGTGGAGCAGTACGCAGGCGCTCACCCCAGCCCGAGAGCGGCCATCCGACGGCCGTGCAGGATCTCCACCCGGCGGACCAATGTGGCCAGGCCAGCCACGTCGCCAGAGCCGCGGGCGATGAGATCAGCCAGCGCGGCGCGCTCTGCCACGACGTGTTGGGCATTCGTCACCGCCTCGCCGAGCAGCCGCCGACCCCACAGCGCCAACCGGTCGCGGGTTGTCCGGTTGCACTCGCAGGCGCTGCGCACCTCCCGCTCGGCGAACGCCGAATGCCCGGTGTCGGCCAGCACCTCTTTGACCAGCGCAGCGGTGGTGTCGTCCAGCCAGCCACCCATCTCACCGTAGAAGTCCGCGGTCAGTCCGTCCCCGACGTAGGCCTTCACCAGCGACTCCAACCAGGTCCGGGGTGCCGTCGAGGCATGGAATCGGTCGAAGCGCGCCACGAACGGGCGCATCGCGTCGTTCACCGAGACACCCAGACCGCGTAGATGGCTCTCGAGCTGCCGGAAGTGCCCGATCTCAGCAGCCGCCATGTTGGCCATCGCCACCCTGCCGGTCAGTGTGGGCGCATTGCGGGCGTCCTCAGCCAGCCGGTCGAAGGCGGACAGCTCACCATAGGCGAGGACCCCCAACAGGTCGACGATGCCCTCACGTGCCACATCCACGGCGGCGAGCGTAGTGCCGCTTTGTGTGGAGTGTGCGGTGTCACGCGCACACTTGTCACACTTGAGGGGTAGGATCTGTGCACAGGGCGTGACCCGACCCGGTGACAAGACCCCGGGGCCACATGTCCGACTCGTCGGTACATGCCGCCGGGTGCATGAAATTTGAGCGCGGACCTGATGTATTCGTTCCCGGTTCTGCTGCGCCATCCGGCGGCGCGGAGCTGGTCGAGCGAGACGGCGGTGGACGCGCCAGCACGAGAGAGGCGATCACACTGACCGTCAGCCAGACCACACTGCCCGAGACCTATCCCCTGGAGCATCCCGACCCCGGCACCCTGGCCGGTGCAGAGATTGATATCGACGAAACCGCCGCGCCCGCGCCGCTACAGGCTGGCGCACCGGTGCGCGACGACTCCCCCACCTTCGCCCAGCTCGGTGTTCGCGACGAGATCGTCCGGACCCTCAAAGCTGTGGGCATCGAGCGCACTTTCGCCATCCAGGAACTCACCTTGCCCCTCGCACTGGCCGGCGACGACCTGATCGGCCAGGCCCGCACCGGCACCGGCAAGACGCTGGGCTTCGGCGTCCCGCTGATCCAGCGGATCACCGCTGGATCCATTTCTGGGTCCGATCCGGGGGACATGACGCTCGACGGCACCCCGCGCGCCCTGGTCGTCGTACCCACCCGCGAGTTGTGCCTGCAGGTCAGCGCCGACCTCGCCGCCGCGAGCCGGGCTCTCGGCGTCCGGGTTCTTTCGATCTACGGTGGGCGACCCTACGAACCACAGATCAAGGCACTGACCAGCGGCGTGGACGTGGTGGTCGGTACCCCGGGTCGGTTGTTGGACCTCGCTGAGCAACGCCACCTGGTGCTGGGCAAAGTGCGCGTGCTGGTACTCGACGAGGCCGACGAGATGCTGGATCTGGGCTTCCTTCCTGACATCGAGCGAATCCTGCGGATGGTGCCGCAGCAGCGCCAGACCATGCTCTTCTCGGCGACCATGCCCGGTCCCATCATCACGCTGGCCAGGACTTTCCTGACCCAGCCGACGCATATCCGCGCTGAGGAGGCCGACGCTACCGTCATCCACGAGCGGACCCGGCAGTTCGTGTACCGGGCGCATGCGATGGACAAGGTAGAACTGCTCTCCCGGATGCTGCAGGCCCGCGGCCGCGGCCTGACGATGATCTTCACGAGGACCAAGCGCACCGCGCAGAAGGTGGCCGACGAGCTCACTGAGCGTGGCTTCGCGGCTGCGGCGGTACACGGTGACCTCGGCCAGGGCGCTCGCGAGCAGGCGCTTCGCGCGTTCCGTTCGGAGAAGGTGGACGTGCTGGTCGCCACCGACGTCGCCGCCCGGGGCATCGACGTCCCGGAGGTCACGCATGTCATCAACTACCAATGTCCCGAAGACGAAAAGCCCTACGTGCACCGGATCGGGCGCACCGGGCGGGCCGGGCGCGCCGGCGTTGCGATCACTCTCGTCGACTGGGACGAGGAAACACGCTGGAAGATGATCAGTGACGCGCTGGGCCTCGGGATGCCGGAGCCCGCAGAGACCTACTCCACGTCGGAGCACCTGTTCAGCGACCTCGACATCCCCGCCGACTCCACTGGGCGGCTGCCGCTGGCGCGGCGCACCCGAGCCGGGCTGGAAGCCGAGCCCAGCGACGAGGGCGGTCAGGCCAGGCGTGCCGCCGGCATTCGGCGTGGTGTGCGCAGTGGGCCCACCGAAAGCCAGCTTCCGCCGGTCCGCCGCCTGCGCCGCCGCACCCGCAACGGAGAGGCTGCCGGCAGCAGCGCTGAGACCGCACCCCCCGCGGAGCACCCATGCGACCATGGTGACGCCGGGCCGCGCCGCCGGCGTCGGCGCAGCCGGGGCCGCAACGCCGGTACCGGGGAGCACGGCAGCCAGCCCCGCGCTGCGGGCTAACCAGCGGTCGGATGCTCGCGCCTGAACGCCGCACCCGCAGGGACCTGACCGCCGCCGCGGTGTTGGCCGTGGCTGTGGTCGCGGTGGCCACCGCACTGTGGTGGACCAGTGACGCGCACCACACCACGCTGGCGACCGCCGCCGGCCCGGCACCGGGGAACACGACTGCAGCCGGGGCCGGATCATTGCCGACGGCGCTGACCGAGGCGTGGCGAGCGCCGAGTCCGGCCACCCCGGTCCCTCTCGCGGCGGACGGCACGGCGGTCACCGGTGCCGCTGGGGTGGTCGCCGGGCGCGACCTGCGCTCCGGCGCGGTTCGCTGGAGCTACCGGCGCGACCGGCCACTGTGTACGGTGGCCGCCGCATTCCGCCAAGTGGTAGCGGTGTACCAACGCGGCGAGACCTGCGGCGAGGTGACCGTCCTGGGCTGGGTCGACGGTCGGCGGGGACCGCAACGGACCGGTCCGGTGGAGGCGCCGACCCGGCTGGTCGCCGCCGGCAACCAGGTTGCCGCCACGGGCCGTCGCTACTTGGAGGTATGGCGCTCCGACCTGGTGCGCACGCTGGCCTACGGGCGACTGCCTACCCCAGTACAGCCCGCGACCCAGCCGCGACCGGACTGCGAGCACGACTCGATGACCTTGAGTAATGGGAAATTGGGCGGCGGCAGGTTGGCCGTGGTGGAGAAGTGCCCTGGGGAGCGGGTACGGCTCACCGTGCAACGGTCCGATCCCAAGGAGCCCGACCACCCTGAGGTGATCTTCAGCACCCTGCTTTCTGGCCAGCAGGCCCAGGTCATCGCGTTGAGCGGGGAGCGAGTGGCCGTGGCGCTGCCCGACCCGGCCAGACTGGCCGTGCTCGACGGGCGGGGCAAGGAGGTGGCCGAGTATCCGCTGGCCGTCCCGGACGTCGACCTGCGCGGCAATCCACCCGGAGGCCTGGCCGACGTCACCCAGACCTCCACGGAGATTTACTGGTTCACCGGCTCGGCCACTGTCGCGTTGGACACCGGTGACCTGCGGCCACGGTGGACCCGGGCGAGATCGCTGGGCACCGGCTCGGAACTCGCCGGACGGCTGTTGCTGCCGGTGCCGGGAGCTCTCGCGGTACTGGACACCACCACCGGCCAGCAGCTCGGCGCGCTGCCAGTGGACCGCGGCGACTACCGCGGCCCAGTAGGTACCGCCAGCTCGGGTGGTGTCGTGCTGGAGCAACGCGGCGACACCCTCGTCGCGCTGCGCTGACCTTCCAACTCGTAAGCTCCCCCAGTGACGGCATCACAGATCACCCCGCACAGCGCCAGCCGGGTGCTGGTGACGGTGCCCGGTGCAGAGCTGGCGGCGCTGCGCGCCCAACCCGCCGAGCCCGTCGGCGCTTGCGCCGTGCTGCTGCCCGGATACACCGGATCCAAAGAGGACTTCTCGGCACTGCTGGACCCCCTGTGCAGCGCGGGTCTGTCAGTGCTGGCGCTGGACCTCCCCGGGCAGTACGAGTCTCCCGGCCCAGTTCGCGAGGACGACTATCTCCCCGACCCGCTCGGCCGGACCATCGCCGCGCTGGTCGTGGAGTTGGTCTCCGGTGGAGAGCAGGTACTGCTGCTGGGGCACTCCTACGGCGGGCTGGTGGCCCGATCCGCGGTGCTCGCCGGCGCCCCGGTGACCGGATTGGTCCTGCTGGACTCGGGCCCTGGTGGGCTGCCCCCGGGGCAGCGCCGGGCGCTGCTCGACGCCACTGAGCCGATCATGCGCGCCGAGGGCATCGAGACCGTCCAGCGACTGCTGGACGCCCGAAACGGGATCATCGAGCCACCCGAGCTGGCCGCGCTGCTACGGACCCGTTTCCTGCGCTCCTCGACTGTCGGCCTCCTGGGCATGGCGACCGGCCTGCGCACCGAACCCGACCGGGTCGACGAGTTGGCCGCCGCCCTGCGCACCAATGCGATTCCCTGCCTCGTCGCGTTCGGCGAATCCGACGACGCGTGGCCGGTAGCGGTGCAGCGCGATATGGCGGCCGGGCTGGGCGCCGCGGTCGCGATGATCCCGGGCGCCGCCCACTCGCCGAGTACCGAGAACCCGCAGGCGCTGCTCGACGTGCTGCTGCCGACCTGGATGGGCTGGCTGGCGACTACACACCGTCACGAGTGATCATCGTGGCCGTGGCTGGCGATCTGGGGCACTTCGGGCCGGACAGCGTGCGTGGTCTGGTGGAACCTCATCGCGGTTGTGGGCGCCGGCTAGCTGGGTCATGCCCACCAGGCGAACCAGAGGACGGCTGCCGCTATGAGCAGCACCGACCAGGCGGCCAGCGCGGCGGTGCAACCTTGGGATCGGTCTGCAGCCAGCTGCAACACGACCGCTGCTAGGGCCGCGACCACATGACCGGCAACCGTCGCGAGGCCTGGGCCGGGCCGGCCTGACGTGCCGGCCAGCCACTGCGCCACGCAGAGCGCGATCGCCAGCACGACCAGACCCCCGGCCAGCACACCGGACAGCCCGCGCGAGACGCGCTCACCAAGGCGCAGCGCAGTCACGGTGCAAGCAGGGCCCACGGCCGGAGCTCTGGTGCGCTGGCCCGACCCTCGGGGCAGTGCCGCCGGAAGTCGCACCACGAGCAAGCCCGGCCCGGGGTGGGCGGGAACAGGATCTCCGGGTCGCCTCCGGACGCCAGAGTGTCAGTGGCCAGCGCGATCTCGTCAGCCGCCTCCTCGGCACGCTGCAGGTGCCTGCTCAACGACTGCTCGGAGTGCTCCCAGCTGGCGATGGTGCCGGTAGGCAGGTGGTGCAGCTCCACCCGGCGGCACTCCCGGCGTAACGTGCGGCGCGCCGCAAACGCGTAGAGCGCCAACGCCTGCGAACCGCGAGCGTCATCGAGGCTGAGCTCGTGGCGACCGGTCTTGTAGTCCACCACGACCAGCTCGCCGTCCCGCTCGTCGATGCGGTCCACTCGCCCCTCCGCGACGATCCGTTGGGTCGGCGCGGACACCCAGCGCTCCACTCCCACCGGATCAAGATGGGGATCCAGCTCGTCGACGTAGCGGGCCACCCAGTTCTGCGCGCGGCTGCGATAGTCGGCGGCCTGCGCGTCATCCGCGAAACCTTCTCCAGACCAGTGCTTCGTTACCAGCGCGGCGGCAGCGTGCGGACCCCGGCGCTCCGGGGTCAGATCGAACAGTGCCCGCAGCGCGGTATGCACCACCGCGCCCAGCGTGTTGTGCGCCCAGGCCCCACCCCGCGGAAGCGCGGGCCGGTCCAGGTAGGCCATCCGGTAGCGCCGGCGGCAGCCAGTCCAGGTGGTGAGCTTGGCGGGAGTCAGCCGCACCAGCGGGCGGGGCAGACCGCCGAGTTGCAGCTCGCCCTGCGCTCGCGGTGCCATCGCGCCTACCGTACTCGTCGGCGGTCAGCCGGTTACCGCGGCGACGCGGCTGCTGGCCGCCAACTCTTCGATTCGCTCCAGCGCCTCGGGGTCAGTCGTCTCTTGACCTAGCGACACCGTCTTGTTCGTGCCGTGGTAATCGCTGCTGCCGGTGACCACCAGGCCCAGT
The DNA here is from genome assembly GCA_036266995.1 of Pseudonocardiaceae bacterium. GTDB lineage: Bacteria > Actinomycetota > Actinomycetes > Mycobacteriales > Pseudonocardiaceae. Next base: position 12,962 of record DATAWX010000049.1, read on the forward strand.
GCGGCCGCGAGGTCGCGCAGCGCGGCCCGATCGTCCTCGGCGTGGTCTGGATGATCGACTTCCACCCCGGCGAGACCCTCAGCGGCGAGCTCAGCGATGACCGAGTGGGCGATGACCGGCCCCCGACGGCGAGCAACGGGGTGGGCCAGGACCGCTACCCCTCCCGCGGCGCGAACCATCCGGATCGCTGCACCGATGCCGGTGTCGGCGCGACCGGTGTAGTACGGACCTCCGGTAGCCAGGAATCGGCGGAAGGCCTCGTCGACGCTAGCCACGACACCCGCGCAAACCAGTGCTCGGGCGAGATGTGGCCGGCCGGCGGGAGCTTCCGGCGGGAGGCCCGCGAGCACCTCGGCTGGATCCACCGGGAACCCGTCAGCGGCCATCCGGTGTGCCATGGCGAGCAACCGGACGCGTCGCTCGTCGCGCAGCCGCGCCTGCTCGGCGATGATCGCCTCCGAGGTGGGATCGAACAGGTAACCGAGCAGGTGCACCGAGACCTGGCCGCCCCCACCGTCGGGCGCGATGCAGGAGAACTCCGCGCCCCTGATCAGCCGAAGGCCTACCGGCAGCGCATCGACGGCGTCGGCCCATCCTGCGGTGGTGTCGTGGTCGGTCAGGGCCAGCACGTCAATACCAGCAGCCGCAGCGGCCACGACGAGCTCCGCGGGGGTGTCGGTTCCATCGGACGCGGTGGAATGGGCGTGCAGGTCAATACGCATGACCGCAGTCTGCCCCGGCTATCGCTACCTGTCGGAGCCTGGCCATCCCGGGCGCGGCCAGCGCCGACGACGAGAGCTGCGCGGCGGCTCGAGCATATGTGAACGAGGCTGCTTCTTGTCGCCGAAGATCAACCCAGAAATCGCCTGAAAGACCTCCTCGGGCCTGGGCAAGTAGTAAATCCACTCTAGATCCTGCTTCTGCCCGGCGGACTCTATCCGGAGCGTGCCATAACCGAGTAGCTGCCCAAAAAATGGCCTCATAAAGCTCATGTCGGTCACCTTCGTGATCGGCATCATGGAGTTCTTCGTCTGGATGATGCCGCTAGTGACCATGAATCGTTTGTCGGTGACGATGATGACGTGGACCCACCACTCCAGCACCTTCCAGGCGAAGCGCAGCAGCGCCCCGACCGCCACGTACCAGAGCAACGACTGCACCAGCCACAGGCCGCCAGCGACGCCAGCGACCAGGAGGGACAGCAAATAGACCCCGAGAATGATCCCGACGGTGATCAGCAGGTCCCAGAACAGGTACGCCCAGTGCCGCCGCACCCGGATCACCCGCCGCTCGATCTCGGGGTTGAGCAGGACGCCGGAGGCTCGACCGAACATCTCAACGCCGCCGGAACGTCGTCGAATACACCCTGACCCACCTGTCTCGCCGCTGCAGGCAGCGCAGTCGTTGCCGGGCAGTCCGTCATCGATCCGTCAGTGTTGTACCGCACCTGGGTTGACGGCGCGGCCCGACACTCCAGAGGGTACTACCATCCGCGCTGATGACCGGGTCGCCACCGAAGCGTGTCAGGTGCGTCGGAGCGGTGTTGCTCGACGACGCCGGAAGGCTGCTGCTGATCCGCAGGGCGAACGAGCCCGGACGCGGCCGCTGGTCAGTGCCTGGGGGCCGGGTCGAGGACGGCGAGACCGATCAGCATGCGGTGATCCGCGAGGTGGCCGAGGAGACCGGGCTGGCCGTTGAGGTCACGAGTTGGCTGGGAGATGTACAGCGCGGCGGGCCGGACGGAGCAGTGTTCGACATCCACGACTACAGCTGCCGGGTGACGGGAGGGACGCTACGGGCCGGTGACGACGCCGACGGCGCGCGCTGGTGCGACGCGGGAGCCCTGGCGACTCTGCCCATCGTCACCGGCCTCATCGAAGCCCTCGCGGGCTGGCACTGCCTTCCCCGCTGACACTGCCTTGCCCGCTGACGGTCAGGCCGGCGCGGTGCCCGGCCCCATCGCCAGCTTCGCCAGCATGTCCCGGGCCTGTTCGGCGTGCTGCGGCTGGCACAGCACGTCGTAACGTCCGGCTACCAGTTGACTCGCCGAGGCGAAGTCCCGGCGGCCACGGGTCGCGGCATACCCGGCGGCGGCGAACACCGTCCCGAACACTGCACCGGTGGCCACTCCCACCATGATCGGGATCACCCCGGTCCCGGCCTGGGTCGCGAACAGGCTCAGCAGCACCCCGACGAACAGGCCGAACCAGGCACCCGACGCCGCCCCCTGCCCGATCACCCGGCCCCAGGTCAACCGTCGCAGCACTCGCTCCACCAGCATCAGGTCCACTCCGACGATCGTGACCTCAGCGACCGGAAACTGGCTATCGGCAAGATAGTCCACGGCACGCTGCGCCTCAGCGTAAGTAGCGTAGGAGCCGATCGGCCAGCCGGTGGGAGGGGTGGGCAAGCCTGGCATCTGGCCCTGACCGCTGAACGGACTGGTCATCATGCATCACCACCTCCCGCTGGAGTGACCATGGCTCTCATTCACCATGATGACTCATTCAACTTCGTGCAGCGTACTCTCGCAGCAGGCCCTTACTGATGATCGTCTTCTGGATCTCACTGGTGCCCTCGCCGATAAGCAGGAACGGCGCTTCGCGCATCAACCGCTCGATCTCGTACTCCTTGGAGTAGCCGTATCCACCGTGGATGCGGAAAGCATCCTCGGTGACCTCCTTGCAGTACTCACTGGCAAGCAGCTTCGCCATCCCGGTCTGGACGTCGTTGCGCTCACCGGAGTCCTTCAGGCGGGCGGCGTTGACCATCATCAGGTGCGCGGCTTCGACCTTGGTGGCCATCTCAGCCAACTTGAACGCGATCGCCTGATGCTGCGCGATCGGCTTGCCGAAGGTCTTGCGCTGCTGGGCGTAGTCGACAGCGAGTTCGAAGGCGCGGATGGCGATGCCACAGGCCCGGGCGGCGACGTTGACCCGACCGACCTCGACGCCGTCCATCATCTGGGCGAAACCCTTGCCGGGGGCTGCCCCCAGCACCTGGTCGGCGCCGATGCGGTAGCCGTCGAAGACCAGCTCGGTAGTCTCGACTCCCTTGTAGCCCATCTTGTCGATCTTGCCGGGAACGCTGAGCCCGGCGGCGACCTCACCGTAGCCGGCGGGCTTGTCCACCAGCAGTGTGGTGAGGTTGTTGTGCGCCTTCGCCGCCCCCTCCTCGGTCTTGACCAGGGTCGCCACCAGCGTCGATGTCGCGCCATTGGTCAGCCACATCTTCGCGCCGTCGACGACGTAGTGATCACCGTCGCGCCGGGCCCTGGTCTTGATCGCCGCGACGTCGGAACCCAGCTCCGGCTCCGACATGGAGAAGGCACCACGAATGCTGCCCTCGGCCATGGCCGGCAGGTAATGCTGTTTCTGCTCACCGGTGCCGTGGTGGCTGATCATGTGGGCCACGATGAAGTGGGTATTGATCACGCCGGAGACGCTCATCCAGCCCCGGGCGATCTGTTCCACGACCAGTGCGTAGGTCAGCAACGACTCCCCCAGACCGCCGTACTCCTCGGGGATGGTGAGCCCGAACAGGCCCATCTCCTTCATCCCGTTGACGATCTGTTGGGGGTAGGTGTCGGTGCGCTCCAGCTCCTGGGCGACCGGGATGATCTCCTTGTCCACGAAGGTCTTGACCGTGTCCAGGATCTCCCGCTGGATCTCGGTGAGACCGGCGGTCTGAGCGAGCCGTGCCATGAGGCTCCTTTCGTCGGGCGCCGGTGGCCCCGCAGTGAATCACTCGAAAGTCTGCGGAGGTCTGCTGAAAACAGTAATGTCTGTGGTGACTTCGTAGGGAGCCTGCCGCGATGACCACCATCACGCCCAGCCGATCCAGCGCGCACTGCCGTCGGCTCGACGGTCCGGTGTTGCGCAGTGCCTGGCTGACCGTGCGCCGGCACGTCGATCTCCTCCGGCTCGCCAGCGCGTTGTGTCGCGCTTACTGAGCTTCTGCTGCGTCGACGCACCCCTCGAACGGCCACATCTGACTTAAATCAAGGAGAACTTCCATGGGCGCACCAGCGCATACATCGCCAGACCCGACGTTTTACCGCAGCCCCGCCGAAGCCGCTGCCGCACCGGCCGAGAAGCTCGCCTACGTCGTCGCGTTCGACCGCACGGCGCAGCGCCCCGACGCGCTGACCGTGGTCGACGTCGATCCCGACTCGACCCGATACGGGCAGGTGGTGGGCTGGGAGGACCTTCCCACACTGGGCGATGAACTGCATCACTTCGGCTGGAATGCCTGCAGCAGCGCGCTGGCCCACGCGGGCCACGACATGAACGGTCTACAACGCCGTTACCTGCTGCTGCCCGGATTGCGCAGCTCGAACGTGCACGTCTATGACACCCAGCCCGACCCCACCAATCCCACCTTGGTCAAGACGATCGACGCCAAGGAACTGGGCGACAAAGCCGGCTACTCCCGGCCACATACCTTGCATTGTGGACCCAAGGGGATCTTCCTGTCCTGCCTCGGTGGCGCCGACGGCGCCGATGGGCCGGGCGGGATCGCACTGCTCGACCACGCCACATTCGACGTGCTGGGCCGCTGGGAGAACGACCGCGGCCCGCAGCACCTGGCGTATGACGCCTGGTGGCACCTGAAGCAGAACACCCTGGTCACCAGCGAGTGGGGCACCCCGTCAATGATCGAGGACGGGGTCAACCCAGAGCTGCTGCTGAGTAACAAGTACGGGCACGCACTGCACTTCTGGGACCTGGCCGCCGGCAACCACGTCCAGCGGGTCGACCTGGGCGAACACCACCAGATGGTGCTCGAGCTGCGCCCGGCGCACGATCCCGAGGCCAGCTGGGGATTCGTCGGTGTCGTCGTGTCCACCCAGGATCTGTCCGCCTCCGTGTGGCGCTGGCACCGCGACGGGGGCAGCTGGACCGCGGACAAGGTGATCACCATTGCCGCCGAACCCGCCGACCCTGACCTGCTGCCGCCGGCCCTGAAACCCTTCGGTGCGGTCCCGCCCCTGGTCACCGATATCAACCTGTCGGTGGACGACCAGCAGCTGTACGTCTCGTGCTTCGGCACCGGTGAGCTCAAGCAGTACGACGTCTCCGACCCCGCAAACCCGCGCGAGACCGGCTCGGTGCGCTTGGGTGGCATTGTCAGCCGGGCGGCCCACGCGGCCGCGCCCGACCAGCCGTTGGCCGGCGGCCCGCAGATGGTCGAGGTCAGCCGGGACGGTCGGCGGGTGTATCTCACCAACTCGCTCTACGGCGCGTGGGACGACCAGTTCTACCCCGATGGCGTCGGCGCGTGGCTGGCGAAGATCGACGCCGACCCCAACGGAGGTCTACGCATCGACGAGGGTTTCTTCCTGCATGGGGAGGCCTTCCGGGGTCTCCGGGTGCACCAGGTGCGGCTACAAGGCGGTGACGCCTCTTCAGATTCCTACTGCTACCGCTGACCCCGCATGGTGTTGCCGCGCTGGATCACCCGAATTGGGCGGACGCTAGCCTCGTGTGGTGGCCACTGCGACCAGGGTTTATGCCGCCCGGGTCGCCGGGCTGCCGGTGTTCGGCCCTGACGGCGAGCAGATCGGCAAGGTCCGCGACCTGGTTACCGCGTTGCGCATCGGACCGCGGCCACCGCGGGTACTCGGGTTGGTGATCGAGCTGGCAATCCGGCAACGGATCTTCGTGCCGATGCTGCGGGTCACCTCCATCGAACCCGGCGCGGTGGTGCTGGCCACCGGCACGGTCAGCCTCCGCAAATTCACCCTGCGCCCCAACGAGACGCTGGTGATCGGGGAGATTCTGGATACCCGGGTGCACGTGGCCGCCACCGGAGCGGTCGCGGTGGTGGTGGACGCCGGGATGGAGCAGGCCCGCACCCGGGACTGGGTGATCACGAAGCTCGCGGTTCGGGAACGCACCGGCCGGCTCAGCCGGCGCGGGCCGGTTGAGGTATTCGGCTGGGACGAGATCGAGGGGCTGACGCTGGCCGAGGTGTCCTCCCGTGGGCAAGGCGCCGAGCAGTTGTTGTCGTTCTTCGAGGGGATGCGAGCGGTAGAGGTCGCCAACACGCTGCGCGAGCTGCCCGCAAAACGCCGCTACGAGGTGGTCGACGCGCTGGACGACGAGCGGCTCGCGGACATACTTCAAGAGCTGTCCGAAGACGAGCAGGCCCAAGTGCTCGGTCGGCTGGGCGACGAGCGCGCCGCCGACGTGCTCGAAGCGATGAACCCCGACGACGCCGCCGACCTGCTCGGCGAACTCGCCCAGACCGAGCGGGAGCGATTGCTGCGGCTGATGGCGCCTGAGGAGTCCGCCCCGGTGCGCCGGCTGTTGACCTATTCCTCGGACACCGCCGGGGGCCTGATGACCCCGGAGCCGGTGGTGCTCACCCCCGATGCCACCGTCGCCGAGGCGCTGGCCCGAGCCCGTAACCCGGAGCTGACTCCCGCACTGGCCAGCATGGTGTTCGTCTGCCGTCCCCCTACGGCTACCCCGACCGGGCGCTACCTGGGCTGCGCTCACCTGCAGCGGTTGCTGCGCGAACCCCCGTCGGACCTGGTGGCCGGTATGCTCGATGTCGAATTGGCCCGCCTCGGTCCTGAGGCGACGCTGGCCGAGGTCACTCGCTACTTCGCGGCGTACGACCTGGTCTGCGCCCCCGTGGTGGACTCCGATAGCCATCTGCTCGGGGCGGTCAGCGTGGATGATCTGCTGGACGCCGCGCTGCCCGACGACTGGCGGCAGCAGGAGGCGTGGCCCACCCGCGACTGGTCGGATGAGGTGACCCATGGCTGAGTCGCGTTGGCAATACGGGGCCGCCCGGCTGGATCTGCCGCGTGGGCCACGACGACTCGCCCCCAGAATGGACCCCGACGCCTTCGCCCGCTTCTCCGAGCGGATCGCCCGCTTTCTGGGCACCGGCCGGTTCCTCGCCGCGCAGACTGTCATCGTTCTCGTCTGGATCGCGCTCAACCTGGTGGCCGTGTCCCTGCGCTGGGATCCCTACCCGTTCATCCTGCTCAATCTGGCATTCTCCACGCAGGCGGCCTACGCTGCGCCGCTGATCCTGCTGGCGCAGAACCGTCAGGACGACCGCGACCGGGTCACCCTGGAGGAAGACCGCGCCCGTGCCCAGCGCACCAAGGCCGATACCGAGTACCTGGCCAGGGAGCTGGCGTCGCTACGGTTGGCGGTCGGCGAGGTGGTCACCCGAGACTTCCTCAGATCCGAGCTCGCTCGGCTGACCGAGCTCAGAGAACCGAGTCCACCGGATTCGGCAGTGTCGGATCGGTCTCGTTCGGACCGGTCTGGTGGGTATCGGCGAGGTAAGCGGGTCTGATGAAGACAGCCGGTGATAGCCCGTTGGATTAGCGCCTAGCATGGGAAGACACCACACTCAACCGGAAGGTCGGTGCCACCCGTGGCCTCCACCCAGAGCGTCCCGTCGATCGACGCGGTCAAAGCCGCGCTGAACGGGGTGCACGACCCGGAGATCAACCGGCCGATCACCGAGCTGGGCATGGTCAAAGACGTGACTGTGACCGCCGACGGAACGGCGAATGTGGCGGTGTGGCTCACCGTCGCCGGCTGCCCCATGCGCGACACCATCACCTCCCGGATCACCACGGCGGTGTCCGCCGTGGCGGGTGTGCGCGACGTGCGGGTCGAGCTCGACGTGATGAGTGACACCCAGCGCACGGCGTTGCGTCGGCAGCTGCGGGGCACCGCCGAGGAGCCCCGGATCCCGTTCGCCGAGCCCGGGTCGCTGACCCGGGTGTACTGCGTCGCCTCCGGTAAGGGCGGCGTCGGCAAGTCGTCGATCACAGTGAACCTGGCGGCCGCGATGGCTGCTCGCGGTCTGTCGGTCGGGGTGGTCGACGCCGACATCTACGGCCACTCCGTACCGGGCATGCTCGGCACGACCGCCCGCCCCACCCAGGTAGAAAAAATGATCATGCCGCCGGCGGCGCACGGCGTGAAGGTCATCTCGATTGGCATGTTCACCAAGGACAACACCCCGGTGGTGTGGCGGGGGCCGATGCTGCACCGCGCGCTGCAGCAGTTCCTCGCCGACGTGTTCTGGGGCGATCTTGATGTGCTGCTGCTCGACCTGCCGCCGGGCACCGGCGACATCGCCATCTCGGTAGCGCAGTTGATGCCCAACGCCGAGATCCTCGTGGTCACCACCCCGCAACGGGCCGCGGCGGAGGTGGCGCAGCGGGCCGGGGCGATCGCTCTGCAGACCCGTCAGCGGCTGGTCGGTGTGGTGGAGAACATGTCGTGGCTGGAGATGCCGGACGGCTCGCGCAGCTACCTGTTCGGTTCCGGTGGCGGGCAGGTGGTCGCCGATTCGTTGACCCGCTCGCTGGGCAGTGAGGTCCCGCTGCTGGGCCAGGTTCCACTGGACGCCCGGCTGCGCGAGACCGGCGATGCCGGCACTCCGCTGGTACTGGCCGATCCGACCTCGCCCGCCGCACTGGTGCTACGCGGGATAGCTGATCGGCTCGCGACGCGCTCGCGAGGCTTGGCCGGACGGCTGCTCTCGGTGAGTCCCAGCGCTTCCTAGCCGGACGTTGTCGGCCCGGTCAGGTCGCGTCGGGGTCGAAGGGGGCGCGCTCGCCCGGCTGCAGTGGCCGGTAAACCGGGGTGCCCCTACCCGGGGGAGCGGCGTAGCCGTTCGATTTGATCCCGTTGCTTTTCAGAGGCTCAGGCGCGCCGCCGAACGAATCGTCGCCGATGTCGTCGAACAGGTGGCGGGTGATCGCGCTCGTCGGATTGAAACCACGCGGGTTGAAACCACGCAGCCCACGAAGATCCTCCAGAGGAGCCCGGAGTTCATCGAATTCCGGGCCCAGTTCGGAGCGCAGCTGCTCGCGGGCGCCTTGGGCGTACTCCCGGACCTGGCGCACGGTACGGCCCAGCCAGGCGGCCGCCGACGGCAGACGCTCCGGTCCCAGGATCAACAACCCGGCGACAATGAGGATCAGGAACTCTCCCCAGCCGATGTTGAACATCTGCACTCACCTCCCGCCCCTGCTCAGCGACCCCAGCCTAGCCGCCGACGACCGCGATGGCGAAACCGTCGTAACCCTTGGCGCCCACCGTTTGGATGGCCGTCGCAGTGACCGAGGGATCCGCGGCCATCACCTCGTTGAGCCGCCGCACACCCTGCACATCGGCGTCCTCGCTGTGCGCGTCGAGCACCTTCCCGCCCCGCACCACGTTGTCCACGATGATCACGCCACCGGGCCGGGTCAGGCGGACCGACCAGGCGAAGTAGTCGGCGTTGTGCGGTTTGTCCGCGTCGATGAACACCAGGTCGAACAACTCGGAGTCGGCACCACCGAGGTCGTCGGCCAGCTGCGGCAACGTGTCCAGCGCCTTGCCGACCCGCAGCTCCACCAGGTCGGCGAGGCCGGCCCGGGCGATATTGGCTCGCGCCACCTCGGCGTGGCGCTGCTGGTACTCAAGGGTGATCAGGCGGCCGCCCGGCGGCAACGCTCTGGCCAGCCAGATCGTGCTGTACCCGCCGAGCGTGCCGATCTCGAGGATTTTCCCGGCTTGTATCATCCTGGCGAGCAGGTTGAGTAATTTGCCCTGGGCGGGTGAGACGGCGATGGCTGGCAGTCCCGCTGCCGCACTGGCCTCGAGCGCGGCATCCAACGCCTTGTCGGGCTCAAGGAGTGCACCGGTGATGTAGTCGTCGACCGCCGTCCACTGCTGCTGGCTCATCGGGTCCTCACTGCCGTCGGGGTTACCACCAACCATGCTGCCCGATCTGCGCCGGCACCGTGGCAGGATCTCGCGGGTCGATGCCCGCCTAGAGCTCGGGACCGCGGGCCCGCAGGTCGTCGACGGTGGCCATCGCCTGCTTGAGCTCACCGAGCCACTGCTGGGCGTGCTCGCCGACCAGCCGCACCGCCCAGGCAAGTGCTTCCGACCGGGACCGCGCCACCCCAGCATCGACCAGGGTGTCGAGCACCAGGCGCTCGGGTTGCCGCAATCGAGTCATCACCGGCACCGACAGTGTGGTGAACATCTCCTGGGTGCCACCCAGCCGGGCGCCCCATGCCACCTTGCGCCGGTAGCGGTGTTCGGCCTGCCGGGCGATCTCGATCCGATCGTCGCGAGAGTCCTCGCGGAACCGGCTGATCCGGCCGGCCTCTGCTGCCGCGCGCTGCGCGTCGTCGGTAAATACCTCGTCCAGCGGAGGCAGCTCACCCACGACGATGATCTCCTCGCGGTCCGCGCTGACCTCGATCTCACCGGCGAACCAGCCATCCGGCAGCCGCCCAGCGAACCACGCTTTGGCATCGTCAGCTGATGGCAGATCAGCCTGCTGCCAACCACCCCGCCCGTGCGACCGACCTTCGGAGCGCCCCCCGTGCGGCCGTCCTCGTCCCACCATCTCATCGTCCTCTCGCTCACTTTGCACTCTAATTACAACGTTACACCTGTTGCAGAGCGAGCGGATCTAGTAACCGTACAAGATCGCACGGTCATCACTCGGTTACGGCGATCATGGCAGATCGTTGGGCGGTCAGCCGTGACGCTGCGTTGATGTCGCTAACCGCTGCGGAGTTGGGCCCGCAGATCTTCGACCGAGGTCACTGGACGGTCACAGACGAAGCCGTGGCAGACGAACGCCGCTGCGGCTCCATCCACCAGGTCCCGCCCGGCGAGCATCGGAGCGTCCGCACCCGGTTGCCCGGCCAGCACGACCGCTCCGCCAGGTGCGGCCTCCCGCGCCGCCACCTCGAGCGCCGCACGGGCCGCATCGCCGGCGGCGCCGATCACGGCGATCTGCACCGGCCCGTGCGCCAGTGCCTCAGCGGTGGTCAGCCAGTGCCCGGCAGCCTGCGGGGCCTTGGTCAGCACGGCTCCGACCCGCGCCACGGCGGCCTCGGCGGCCGCTCGATAGGTGTCGGCTCCGGTCAGCGCCGAGGCTGTGACCAGCGCTGCAGCCAACGCGGAGGCACCCGCTGGGGTGGCGTTGTCGGTCGGGTTGGTGGGTCGCCGGAACAGCGCCTCCGCATCGCCGGCAGTATCGAACCAGGAGCCAGGATGATCCGGGTCGCCGAAGTGCTTCTGGGCCAGCTCCAGCACCGGTAGCGCGGCCTGCAACCAGCGATCCTCACCAGTGACCTGGTACAGCGCGAGCAGACCTTCGATCAGCCAGGCGTGGTCGGCCAGCACCCCCGCGGCCTGGCCCACCACGCCATCTCGGGAGCTGCGCCGCAGCCGACCATTGACCATATGTGTGCCCAGCATCAGCTCCGCCGCGGCAACCGCCGCCGCGACCCACTCCGGACGGTCCAGCACGCCGCCGGCCTCAGCCAGAGTGGTGATCGCCATCCCGTTCCACTCCGTGACCACCTTGTCGTCCCGGCCGGGCTGCGGGCGAGACGCCCGGGCGGCGACCAGCGCGGTACGCACCCGCTCCCAGCGCTCGGCGTCGTCGGGCTCGGCAGGCAGTTGCAACACCGACGCACCGTGCTCGAAAGTCCCGGCCTCGGTCACCACCAGCAGCTCCGCTGCCCACTGACCGTCAGCTGACCCGAGCACCTCGATGAGCTGCTCTGGTGTCCACACGTAGGTGGCGCCCTCCACGCCTGCGGTATCGGCGTCCAGCGACGCCGCGAACCCACCCTGGGCCGTACCCAACCCATCGAGCAGGAACGTCGCTGTCTGCTCAGCCACCCGGCGGGCGCTCGCCGATCCGGTCAGCCGGGCCAGGTGGGTGTAGGCACGCAGCAGCTGGGCGTTGTCGTAGAGCATCTTCTCGAAATGCGGCACCACCCAGGTGGCGTCGACACAGTAGCGCGCGAACCCACCGGCGAGCTGGTCGTACATCCCGCCACGGGCCATCGCCTCGCAGGTGCGCTCGGCCATCGACAGCGCGCGCTTCGAGCCGGTCCGCTCGTGGTGGCGGAGCAGGAACTCCAGCAGCATCGACGGCGGGAACTTCGGGGCACCACCGAACCCGGCGTGCTGGTAATCGAACTCGGCAGCCAACTTCTCGGCTGCGGCAGCCAGCACCTCATCGTCGACGGCAGACTCAGCGAGCGGCGCGGCCCGTTCGGCGAGTTGCTTGGCGATGCGCCTGGCCGCGTCCCGGACCTGCTCACCGCGGCTGGCCCAGGCCTCGCGTACGGCGATGAGCACCTCGGGGAAACCGGGCAAGCCGTGTCGGGGGGCAGGCGGGAAGTAGGTGCCGCAGTGGAACGGCTCACCGGTGGGTGTGAGGAAGCAGGTCATCGGCCAGCCCCCGCGGCCGGTGATGGCTTGGGTCGCCTCCATATAGACGGCGTCGACGTCGGGGCGTTCTTCCCGGTCCACCTTGATGTTGACGAAGTTGGCGTTCATCACCGCTGCGATGTCCGCGTTCTCGAAGGACTCATGCGCCATCACATGGCACCAGTGGCAGGCGGCGTAACCGATCGACAGCAGCACCGGAACACGGCGCCGCGCCGCCTCCGCGAACGCCTCCTCGCACCACGGCCACCAGTCGACCGGATTGGTGGCATGTTGCAGAAGGTAGGGGCTGGTGGAGCTCGCGAGCCGGTTCGCCATGTCGGCTATCCTCCCTGGCCCGCCGTCGATGCGGAACCGTTAGTCCTCACGAGGTGGAGGATCGGAGTCGTGTTCGAAGGACTCCGGGACTCGGCGCAGGTGCTTGTTCATCGAACGCACCAGCAGCGCCACGGCGAGGAAGAATAGCAGTAGCACCACCAAACCTAGCGGCGCGGCCTTGCCGAAGTCCTCGCCCTGCCCCCCTGGATCGGGGGCCGGCTTAGGTGGCGGCGGCGCAAGCATTTCGAACCCGGTTACCGCCGAGAAACCTGTAGGCAGCAGCAATTGCGTCATATGTGCACCCGCTCCCGGACACCGGAGAACAAGTCGTCCTCGGGCAGCGTGGTGTCGACCAGCGAACGCGCGAGTTCGTACTCCTCGGTCGGCCAGAGCTGAGCCTGCACTGCATGCGGCATAACGAACCACCGGCTCGCCGGGTCGATCTGGGTCGCGTGGGCGCGCAGCGCATCGTCACGCACCGGGAAGTATTCGGCGCACTGCACGCGGGTGGTGACCCGCTCCAGGATGTCGGGAAGCGAGGGGTCCCACTTCGCCAGCCACTCGCCGAACGGCGATTCCGCGCCGGCCGCGAGCAGCGCGTCATGCATCAGCTGCATCCGCCTGCGGGAGAAACCATGGGTGTAGTAGAGCTTCAACGGCTGCCACGGAGGTCCGGCGTCGGGGAAACGGTCCGGATCGCCCGCGGCGTCGAACGCGGCAACCGACACCTCGTGGCAACGGATGTGGTCGGGATGCGGGTAGCCACCCCTCTCGTCGTAGGTCACCACCACGTGCGGCCGGAACTCGCGAATCACCCGGACCAGATCCTCGGTAGGAACCTCCAGCGGTACTGCGGCGAAGCACCCGTCCGGCAGCGGCGGCTGCGGGTCACCTTCGGGCAGGCCGGAATCGACATAACCCAGCCAGCGGTGCCGCACTCCCAGAATCTGCGCCGCGCGCGCCATTTCCCTGCGGCGGACCGCAGTCATTTCCGCCGGACGCTCCGCCAGATCGGCTGGCTCGAACGACGGGTTGAGGATGCTGCCGCGTTCTCCGCCGGTACAGCTGACCACCATCACATCATGACCCTCGGCGACGTATCGGGCCATCGTCGCGGCGCCCTTGCTTGACTCGTCATCGGGATGCGCATGCACCGCCACCATTCGCAACTGCTCAGTCATGGACGCCTGCTCATCCCTTCTCCACCACCGGCTGGGCAGCCCGCCCAGCCGGTGGGATTATTCGGACCATTGTCCCTGCCGGACTCGCAGTGCCATCCGGTGGGCCGCGAACTAGCTAACCCAGGTAGCTAACCCGTCAAGGAGGTGCAACACCGTGACCGTTGGCCAGCTTCCCGAGGGCCGCTACGGACCGCGGGCAGTCGGGAGCCGTCACCGTTGGGCAGTGCCGGTAGGGCTGCTACTCGCGGTACTCGCCGGTCTGGCGATCGCGGTGATCGGCTACCGTAACCTCGGCACGACGCCGATCCGGACCGAGACGCTGGGCTTCACCCTGCAGGCGGGCAATGCCGTGCAACTCCGGCTGACCGTGATCCGCGACGATCCCGCCGTTCCTGCCGTGTGCATCGTCCGAGCCCGCTCCCGAGACGGCGAGGAGACTGGGCGCAAGGAGCTTTACGTGCCCCCCGCCGCGGGTCCGATCGCGCTGTCCACGGTGGTGCACACCTCGCGGCCACCAGTCATCGCTGAGGTCTACGGGTGCTCGTTTGATGTGCCCGCGTACCTAAATCCACCTCCGAAGTACTGACTTAAGAGCCCGCTGAGCAGGCACTATCCGTACCCCGTCACCCATAAGGCTGAGGCCAAACCGGACACCTCGTGTTACCGTGGAAGGTGCGCACGGCCCCGGGGCAGGGCCGTGTTTTTCCGTTCCGGCCGCTGGCTGCCATGCCAGCGGCTCGGTTCGGTCCGCCCCGCTGTTCGCGGACGTCGGATCAGGAGGAGTAGTGATGACTGTGAGCGACACCCAGGTAGCCTGGCTGACCCAGGAAGCCTATGACCGGCTTAAGCATGAACTCGACGAGCTGGTTGCGAACCGCCCAGTCATTGCCGCAAAGATCAACGACGCTCGCGAGGAAGGCGATCTCAAGGAAAACGGTGGTTACCACGCCGCCCGAGAAGAGCAGGCCCAGCTCGAGGCGCGAATCCGCCAGCTGCAGGAACTGCTTCGGGTGGCCAAGGTCGGCGAGGCCCCGGCCGAGCCCGGGATCGCTGCGCCCGGAATGGTCGTCACCGTTCGCTATCAAGGTGACGACGAGATCGAGACCTTCCTACTCGGCTCACTGGAGGAAGTCGCGGCGGGGGACTTGGAGGTCTACTCGCCCAACTCTCCGCTGGGTAAGGCGATCATCGGCGCGCATGAGGGCGAGGACCGCCACTACGAGCTACCCAATGGCGGTTTGATGACCGTCGCCGTCGTCAAGGCGGAACCCTTCCGGCGCTGAACACCCCCGGAGAATCAGGACAACCCAGCTCAGCGCGTCACGTGGTAGCCGGCGGCGTCCAGATCGGCGACCAGCTCCGCGCAGTGTTGCGCGCCCCGAGTTTCCAGGCTCAGCGCGACTACCGCATCGCCGACGGCGAGGCTGCCGGCGATGCGGGAATGTGCCACGTCTACGACGTTGGCACCTGAGTCGCCGATCCGGGACAACAATCTGGCGAGCTCGCCGGGCCGGTCGGGCACCGTCACCCGCAGGGCCAGGAACCGCCCGCCCGCGCTCAGACCGTGCCGGATGAGGTGCATCAGGAGCAGCGGGTCGACGTTGCCTCCGGACAGCACGGCGCAG